>NZ_JAYMSC010000040.1:0-72049 GCF_038900775.1 Paraburkholderia sp. JHI869 | reverse complement strand
ACATCGTCGCTTTCTACAATCCGGTGCGCTTGCACTCCACGCTGGGCTATCTGTCGCCCGCCGCTTACGAGGCGAATCCGATAGCAAAAGAACCTATCTGCCTGTCCGAAATTAGTTGACCACTACACTGTACCGGGCGATCTCTGCACAAGGCATGTCGTCGCCGCTCAGACATCCGAGGCATGTCGAAGATGTCGCTACGAAAACGACATCTTCAGATCTTCCTTAGCATTCCAATGTGTTCCGTAAAGGCGCTTATCCCGCGAAAGGCGATGTCTATCATGGTTAGCGTCATCAGATACAGATGGGGGTAGACCTCCTTTGGATCTGTCGCAATAAGGCGGGCTGTTATGCTGTCGGGCCTTATAGACGGTTTCAAAAAGAGTTCATAGAGGCTGCTAACTCGTAACGTAACCTGCTAACCTCGATCGTCGTATCAACAGGATCGAGGAGATGGGCAAACCAATCATCGACGACGAACTGTGGGCACTGATCGAGCCACTGCTACCACCAGCGAAGCCACGGCGCTTCGAGCATCCGGGCCGCAAACCGGTACCGGATCGGGAGCCGGTTCGGTCGATGGGTTGTGTCTATATGACCGTCCGTCCGGCGTGCAAATTGCATTAGTCAATTGCGGACCTCCAACTCACACGGAGGTGAGGATATGAGCATCTACAAGCGAGCTCGGTTGATCGGGGGATTCGGCGGATCGCCGTTCCGTGAATATGGCACTCACGGCGGGGTGCTGGAGAAGAGCGGCGTATGTGTCGGCGCGGGAGCGATCCACGCCGTCGGGATGTTGCGGGCGGACACGTCACAACGGCTCTGGTGAAAATAGGCGGTCTGCACGCGATTTTTCGTATTCTTATATAGGGGATACCTGATCAAGCGGACAGGACGGCCTCCCAGACTGCTGGCGCAGTGGTATCTTTGAGGCCGAGCTTCGTGAGACCGAATTGTCCCTTGCGAATACGATGTATCAGCTCAATACCAGAGAGAGTGATCGCTACGTTCCTGAAACGCCTGAAGTCGAGCATGACTCTCGTCCGGGACTTGATGTTGCGGTGGTCCTGCTCGACCAAATTATTGAGATATTTCGAGGATCGAACCTTCGTGTCATCGGACAGCAAGCCATCGGCCTTCATCTTGCGCACGGCGCGGTGCGAGGCGGCATAGCCGTCAAGCGTGATGGTCTTCGGTGGTTGGCCCTGATGTCTAATTGCCTTCCTGAAAAAGGCTTTTGCCGCCTTCACGTCGCGCCTGGCACTGAGCATGAAGTCTACCGTCTGGCCCACCCGATCCACCGCCCGATAAAGATAGACCCACTCGCCGCGCAGCTTGAGATAAGTCTCGTCAACACGCCAGGACTGCCCGGTGGGCCTGCCGAAACGATTCCACCGTTTGACGAACTCCGGCGCAAAGCGCCGCACCCAGCGCAGGATCGTCGTGTGGGCCAGCACAGACCCCGTTCCGCCATCATTTAGACCAGATTGCGCAAGCTAAGCTTGTAGCGCAGGTACCAGCGATCACACAGAATGATCACATCGCGGTCAAAGTGACGGCCTGCAAACAGTTCGTCCAGGCTCTTCAGCTTGCTCATCGCCAGTTCTCAATTCGTTCAGGCCGACACCTTAACCGATTCGTCCCCCCGCGCAATTTGCGCCAGAGCCGACGGCTGGCCTGCCGGTAGGGCTTATCGGCGCCCGGACTGCGCGAGAAGGGCTTCCACCACGTTGAAGCCGACGCAGTCGGCCGGGTCCAGCCGGCGCAGCTTGGCAAGGAGCTTCAGGGCAACCGCGCGTTCGCAGCGGCGAACGCTGATAAAGGCCAGCGCCTTCAGAGTGAAGAGCCAAAAGCGTGCCGGTCCAGGAATCGTGAAATCTGTGTCGCCTGGCTGTACCGCACACCAGTCAATGTCAATTGACGCTTCCCGGGCTGCAGCTGTCAAAGCCTTGGTTGCAACTTCCTTCGCCTCGCCAAGCTCGCCCCGGTTCGCGTGAAACTTGTATAGCAGATAGTAGGGTGGCAGGCAGCGCGGGTGAGAAAGAACGGCGGTCCACAATGCAGCGGTCACATCGTCACAGCGGCCGCCACGTGTATCCTCGATTAAGCGCAATACGGAAGAAGGTACGGCGCCGCCAAACAGATCTGCCGACTCAATGCCAGTAAGGATATTCATTGACTTGCTCCGAAACGATAAGGCTTCTGACCCTTCCTGTGGTAGGCGGAAGCCGAAATGACGAGGTCGTATTCGTCTATCCAAACTTGAACTGGATTCCGTGGCCACCCCTCGGATACTCCCAAGAAAGGTTGTGGTGTTCCCTGCATAGAATGCGACAACTGCCGCATTCAAGGCAGCCGTCGGTAATTAGTGTCACGGCGCCGTTGTTCTCATTCCGATAACAGGAAGCGGGGCAGACGAACGTACAGCTTTTATCGCTACATTCATTAATGCAGGTTTCGGGATTTTTTATCTGGACGTGTGGTCGGCCGACGTCAACGCGGTAACGGTTTTGGAATAGCTTCTCGTCGATGTTCACAGTAAGTCTGGTCATCGGAAGGCCCTCCAGAGTTTGTATGCGTCGCCCACCAGGCCTGTTAGTGAGCGACTTTTGCGGAAACTCGCCATGACCTCCCCTTTCTTTGTCTGCTTGTCCACGCCGTCGACCGTAATCATTGTCCGAGCCGCTTTAGCGACGAGATCAGGATATGTGGTGAAAAACTGCGGATTGTGATGCAAGATCTTCGGCATGTCTCGGTACTTGAACAGGTCCTTCATCACGAAACTCTTGTCGAGCGCGGTCTTGTACCCGGAGAGGGCGTTAGCCCGATAGCTGTGGCCTCCGGAGGCTTTTGCGGCTATCGCGGTCTCCGCGGCGAAACGTCCTGTCGTCATGGCAAGATTAGAACCTTCGCGATGTGCGGAATTGACGAAGCCACCGGAATCGCCGACGATCATCCAGCCATTGCCGTACACTTCCGGGATTGCATTGAAGCCCCCTTCGGGGATCAGATGCGCACAGTACTCCTTCATTTCACCGCCGGCGACGAGCGGGGCGATGGACGGATGACGCTTCATTTTTTCAAGCAACACATACGGGCTTGTACGGTTCGAGTTGTTTTTGAAGTCGCTCAGCATACAGCCGACGCCGATTGTCAGCGACTCCTTGTTAGTGTACAGGAAGCCGGCTCCAGCCATGCCGTCGGTGATTCGGCCGACCATCTCAATGACGACGCCTTCGTTATCGGCAACATTAAAACGCTGGCAAATTGTTTCCTCAGGCATAAAGAGAATCTCCTTCACAGCCAGCGCGACATTGCCCGCCTTGATTTCGCCGTGAAAGCCTGCCTTACGCGCCAATGTCGAATTGACGCCGTCCGCGAGGACCACGATGTCCGCATAGACGTCACCGTGTTGGCGGTCGCATTGCACGCCGACAACTTGGTCTCCGTCCATTATCAGGCGATTCACCGTGGTCTCGCAGATCAGCAAAGCGCCTGCTTCACGTACTTTCGATGAAAACCACTTGTCGAACTGTGTCCGTATGATCGTGTAGCGGTTATATGGGGGATTGTTGTAGTCTTCGCTGCGCGCGTGCGTGCCAACAAACGAGGTATCGTCGAGCATCCACAGGCGCTGCTCGATGATGTGGCGCTCGAGAGGGGCATCGTCACGGAAGTCCGGAATGATCTGTTCCAGTGCATTGGCGTAAAGAATCGCGCCCTGAACGTTTTTGCTTCCGGGATACTCGCCGCGTTCAATCTGAAGCACTTTCAGTCCGCCTTTCGCCATAACGTAGGCTGCGGCGTTGCCTGATGGCCCAGCTCCGACCACAATGGCATCGAATTTGGGGGAGGTTGCCATGTTTGTTTTCCTTACGAGTCTAGCCGATGCGGTGTCAGGTGCTGCTTAAAGGCCTGTGTTAGTTCGGGTAGTACGCGCATTGCGTCCCCCACAATACCGTAGTGCGCGTAATCAAAAATCGGTGCGTTTGGGTCGGTGTTGATTGCGACGATGACGTCAGAGCTTTCCATTCCGACCCGATGCTGGATCGCACCAGAGATTCCCGCGGCGATATAAAGCTTGGGCCTGACAGTTTTGCCGGTCTGTCCAATCTGGCGTTCGGCTCGGACCCAACCCGCCTGCACGCATGGGCGGCTCGCGCCGACTTCGCCACCGAGCACCTGCGCCAGTTCGAATAGCAGCATGAAGTTCTCGCGATTCTTGAGTCCCTTGCCGCCGCTCACGATCACGTCCGCGTAGGCGAGGTTGATTTGATCGCTCGTCTCGTCCGGGATGAAGTCAAGCAATTTAGTTACTATATTGGCCTCGATCATCCCGAGCGTTTCCTGCACGATCTCGCCACTGCGGCCTTGCTGCGCCGGCGGCATGGGCATGACTCGTGGGCGCACAGTCGCCATCTGAGGGCGGGATTCGAGCGTCATGATCGTACAAAGCAGAGAGCCGCCGAAGGTCGGCCGCGTCGCAGCTAGTACACGCGAGGCGGGATCGATATTCAACTCAGTGCAGTCGGCTGTAAGGCCAGTCAGAAGCCGTGTTGCGACAGAGCCCGCGAGATCTCGGCCCATTGAAGTCGCACCGAGCAACAGTATCTCGGGGCAGTACTTGCTAACCAGATCTGACAGGCCTTTCGTGAACGGTTCGTTGCGATAACCGCGCAACACCGGATCGTGGATGACATACGCTTTGTCCGCACCCAAGGTGAACGCCTCAGCGGCAAACTGCTCGAGTGGCTCTTCAGTACCACCGAGTACCGCGACAGCGACGTTGCTGCCAAGTTTGTCGGCGAGCTTGCGAGCCTCACCGACCAGTTCCCACGATACGCTGCGCGCACGGCCACGATCGTGCTCGATGAAGACCCACACGCCCCGATAGTCTTTCATACGGTCGGGAAGTTCTACGTTGCAGCCATTAGCGTGTGCGATCGGCTCGGCCGGTTTTTGTTTCCAAGCAACAAGCGAATTCATGCATTCCTCTCCGTGAGCCGCAGGTCCACCTCTAGCGTAGGATGGCGAGTAAAGATCTTTCGCACAAGTTGAGCCGCCGCGTCGTGGAGACTCGACTCGTCGAATTCGATCATCTCGGCATCTTCTGCACGCGGCGTTGCGCCGAACACCTTACGTACGACGGTATGTGAACCCTTCAGCCCGATCTTGCTGACGTCATCGATCCCGGCCTGCTGGCGGTTCCACTTGCGTACGGGGAAGCCAGCGGCATGGATTACTCTGGGCAGTGTTGCGAAACGCAGATCGTTCGTGTTTTCAAGCATCGTAACGAGGCACGGCAACGCAGTCTCGAGTACCTGAACGCCCCCTTCAGCACGGCGTTCGGCCACGATCGTGCGTCTGCCGAGGTCAATCTCGAGGATTCTTGACACGTAGGTAAGCAGTTGGATGCCCATGCGCGTCGCGATGCCCGGGCCGACTTGGGCTGTATCGCCGTCGATCGTTTGTTTGCCCGTAAAGATCATATCCACTGAGCGTTCACTCGCGATCTGGCGGATCGCGGCGGCCAACGCATAAGAAGTGGCGAGCGTGTCGGCGCCGGCGAACGACCGGTCGGTGATGAGCACGGCGTCGTCTGCACCGTAGCTGATGCATTTACGCAGTGCATCCTCGGCCTGCGGTGGTCCCATAGAAAGTATCGTGACCCATGCGTCGAAGCGGTCTTTTAGCCGTAACGCTTCTTCTAGCGAGAAGAGATCGTAAGGGTTGACGATTGCCGGCACGCCTTGCCGCATGATGGTGTTGGTCACAGGGTGAACCCGAATCTGGGCAGAATCCGGTACTTGCTTGATGCAAACGACAATATGCATTGACATTCTCCTAATCAGACGCCGCTGGGTGCCGACAGCGACGCGCTCAGGCTTTTCAGGAAGACGACATGCCGGTCGGCGGCCTTCTAAAGACTTTAAACACTCGTTGTTCAGGGGGCCTGGATACAACGAAGTCGTCGCAGGCCTTCCGCAGCAAGCCGTGATAGGTCAGCCGTCGTGGAGGGCGGCATGTCGTTCTGTTGTTCGATGTACCGAAAGAAACGTTTCATGATGTGCAGGCGGTTCAACTTCACTATCCTTTTGTCGAGGGCAATGCAAAAGAGACGCGGAAATCCTCCATAGATGAAAGTGGACGAAGTCTCGGATAAGTCCTTCCATGGGTCTGCTCCCCCTAAGTCCGTTTCTCGCTATGAGCCGCCTTCAGGACGCTCTGACTCGCGTGCTCCGTACCTCACTCAAAAAGCGGCGGAGATCGATTGCGCTAGGCGGCTGCTTATGTCGCGTGGCGAAGGCGCGGATGTGCGGTAGCAGTAGCAGCCCAAGCCGCTCCGATACCTTCAGGCCCAAAGCGTCATATGTGTCACGTACACCTTGAGACCCAGAATGTTTGCCGAGCACTGTAGACCGTTGCCGGCCCACATCTGCAGGATCGAATCCTTCGTAGGTTGCGACGTGTTTGGAAAGGCCGTCCGTGTGAATTCCCGCTTCGTGAGTAAAAACGCCTCGACCGACGATGCTTTTTCCAAAGGAGACCGCTCGGCCCGACGCATGTCCGACCAGCGACGAAATACCGGGCAGCGCTTTAGTGTCGACGCCCGTATCTCGTCGCAGAAGATGACGTGCTCCCATCACGACTTCCTCTAGCGCCGCGTTGCCGGCTCGCTTGCCAAGACCGCTGACGGTGGTGCTGGCATGTGTTGCGCCTGCCGCAAGGGCCGCTAACGTGTTGGCTGTGGCAAGCCCGAGATCGTCGTGCGCATGGATTTCGATCTCGAGGTCGACGGCAACGCGCAGCGCCGCAATCGCGTGGTATGTCTTAAACGGATCCAGCACGCCGACCGTGTCTACGAAACGAAAGCGCTGAACACCGTGCTGCTGTGCGCATTGAGCCACTTCGATGACAAAGGAAGGATCCGCGCGCGAGGCGTCTTCCATGCCAAGAGAAATGGTTGCGCGACTTCCGATTGCTATGTCGACTATGCGGGCAATTTGACGCAGAACCCACGTACGCGACTGCTGCAGCTTGTGGCGCAGATGAATATCCGAAACAGGGATGGAGAGGTGAACGATATCGGCATTGCAACGCAATGTCGCCGCGAGGTCGCCTTCGGTGAGGCGTCTCCAAACGACTATACGAGAGTCGAGATTTAACCCGGCAATTTCCACTATGCACGCCATTTCCTCGTCGCCCATTGCGGGAACCCCGACTTCTAGTTCCGGCACGCCGGACTGAGACAAGGCGCTCGCGATCGCGCATTTTTCCTCGGCGCGAAATGCGACTCCTGCAGTCTGTTCACCATCGCGGAGCGTCGTGTCATTAATAATTGGAAGATGCATGTCAAGTCTCCCGAGAGGTGTCGATTGCGCTGCAAACATCGTGCCAATGGGACGCTACGGCCGGAGTGTGGTTCTGTTTGAACCAGAAAGGCATCATGTCGGGAATCGGAGTACGTGGTGTGATAAGTCGCGTCGGGAATGTCCCATTCCCAACAGTGTCGCGCTTGAATCTGGCCGATCGGGTTATCGGCGAACGCGAAAGCGGTTGCTTTTATCGCGAGTAATTCAAATGAATAAGGACTGAGACACAGCGCCAGCGTGGCTGGACTACCCATGTGTCATGGCGACGGAGCACACGGCGATGCTCTCGGCTTCAAGTATTGTCCACTCGCACATAGTGCGTTTCCGCGATGGCATGGATTTCGCTGGGAGCAATGGCACACCCACTGTTCATTGCGGAGAGATACCATGCACGATTGCGCGAATGCCGGCGCTCTGATCTTGGCCGACGGCGCCAGAGTCACACACATCATGCCATCGGTGTCGGCCGCTGATGCACTTGCCGGATACGGCCGCTCTGATTCAAATGGCGTACCAGCCGGGTCAAGTTGCTGTTCGACCGACGCACCAGAAAACATCAGTGTGGAGGTGTGGGAAAGGATTAGAGATCACCCGTGTTATTCGGAGGAAGCGCATCGCCATTATGCGCGCATGCATGTCGCAGTGGCGCCCGCCTGCAATATCCAATGCAACTACTGCAACCGAAAGTATGATTGCTCGAACGAGTCGCGGCCTGGTGTGGTATCAGAGAAGCTCGCGCCGGATCAGGCCGTGAAAAAGGTGATGACCGTCGCCTCGAGGATTCCGCAATTGACTGTCGTCGGGATCGCGGGCCCGGGGGATGCACTGGCCAATCCGAACAAAACGTTCGACACCTTTCGTATGCTTCGCGAACTCACGCCGGACATTAAGCTATGTCTTTCGACGAACGGCCTTTCTTTGCCCGACTATGTCAACGAAATTTGCGATTACGGCATTGATCACGTGACGATCACTATCAACATGGTGGACCCTGTCATCGGCGCAAAGATCTATCCATGGATCTTTTGGGATCACAGAAGAGTCACGGGCGAAGAGGCCGCGCGAATTCTGCACGAGCGGCAGATGCTAGGGCTCGACATGTTGAGCGCGCGTGGCGTACTTACGAAGATCAACTCGGTACTCATCCCTGGCATCAACAACGAGCACCTGGTCGAAGTGAATCGTGAAGTAAAGAGGCGGGGTGCGTTTTTGCACAACATCATGCCGCTGATCTCGGATCCTACGCACGGCACGTATTTCGGTGGCCGTGGCCAGCGCGAGCCTACCGCTCGCGAGTTGAAGGCCGTGCAGGACGCCTGCATGGGCGGCGCGGCCCTAATGCGCCATTGCCGGCAATGTCGTGCAGATGCCGTAGGCCTTCTGGGCGAAGACCGCCATCACGAGTTTTCGCTCGCAAGCATCGAACACATGGACGCCGTGGACAAGCTTGATCTTGGCCGTACACGTCAACGCCGCGTGGACGCCGAATGCGATGGAGAGCGCGAGATGAAACATAAGACACGAAGCTTGTCAGGAGCGACCCAGGTGCTAGGCGATGTCGAGGTGCGGATTGCCGTTGCGACGAAGGGAGGCAGGCTCGTCAACGCTCATTTCGGCCACGTTTCCGAGTTCCAGATTTTCCAGGTCAGCGCCGCTGGAGCCCTGTTTGTCGCGCACCGCCGCGTGGGCGCCTATTGCCGCGGCGGCGATGGCGATGAGGATGAATTGGGGCCGATCATACACGCGATCAACGATTGCCATGCTGTGCTGGTTGCAAAGATTGGCTTGTGCCCACGGAAGTCGCTATTAGAAGCGGGAATCGAACCCGTGGATATGTACGCCCACGAACCAATCGAAAAAGCCGCGCTTGCATGGCTCACCGACTATTGTGGCCGTCTCGCGACTGGCGAAATTGACCACACGGACCGCGGCGACGCGACAATCCCACAGATCGGGTTGACTAGGGTGGGAGAAGACGCCCCTGTTTGAGCGGCAGGTAGCGTAGTCGTCCCTACGTGCTCGGTTACACCAAAAATCATCACAAGGAGTGCATGGTATGGCCCTAAAGATCATTTCCTCCGCCTGCACTGGCTGCTCGGTTTGCGAGCCGCAATGCCCAAACGTCGCAATCATCGAGAAAGGCGGCGTCTTCGCAATTGATCCGAGGAAATGTACCGTGTGCGAAGGGCAATTCGATAGTCCGCAATGCGTGGCGGCGTGCCCTGTGGACGGGTGCATCGTGCCGGCCTAGCGCTGCGGTTCCGCTTGCCTTGCGCAGTGTACCCGACGATTGTTCAATTCGACGATTTCTAAATCATGTTGCCAAATTTTGCAGTGACACCTGCCGCCGAAAAGTTCCTTCACCGTATCGTGCGCTTTTCCGGTCTGCCATCCGGTGCGGGCGTCCGTATTTGTGTGAGTACTGGCGGTTGCTCCGGATACGAAGCCGAACTGAGTGCCACCGCCGATGCGCAACCCGGTGATGAGACTACGGAGATCAATGGACTGCGGATTTTCTTGCCGGCAGAAAGTCGGCTGTTGCTCGACGGCTTTACCGTCGACTTCGTTGAAACACTAGACAGGTGTGGCCTTGCATTCAACAAGGGCAATCAAGCATTTGGCGTCGCCGCGCGCGATGGCGCAGGCAAGTTGAGCGTCTCGCGTATCGACGCGAGTGCGATCGGACGCCGACGTAACTCATTGCCACGGGAGGTGTCATGAAGCGTGCATCCCGGTATTTAAATGAACTGGGCGTGAGGGACGTTGAGAGCGACGATGCAGTCGAACTTGCTTTTCCACCACGGTTCGCCGTTGGCGAGCGAGTGATTGCACGCGCCGTGATTCGTAACGACGGTACATACAACGGTAAGGCTATGGGGGAACTGCTCGTGAGCCAAGGCGAGGCCGGTTATGTCACGGCAATCGGCACGTTTCTGCAGCGGTTCTACGTCTATGCGGTTCACTTTTTCGAAGGAGATCGTCGTGTTGGAATGCGCGCGAAGGAGCTCTGCACGCTCGACCGCCTGCCGCAGGACGTGCTCGCCCAACTGGGGAGGCGCGCCGACGCGCTTCGCTGGATCGGTTCGTGGCACGCCGATATGGAGAAGGAGAACTGCGCGCAGATGCCGACGCTAAGCGCTGAGCGCATTAGCGAGCCGTTCGATGATGGTGGACTCCCTTAGCTCAGCCTGTTTGTGGGATAAGGCGGCATCGTACTGCGCACGTGCGGCATGTCCGCCGGTTGTCGCAGCCATACGTCTGGCGCGAATCGCTTAACCAACCCGGGAGATATAAACGTGAAGGTCACGATCCGAAAGGATGACAATGGTGTATTCAGGGCCTATGTTCTGAAGAAGGATCTCGAGGAGCCAATCGTCTACATCGATGGAGCGCAGCTTTGGGGTGGACGTATTACGCTTGCTAACGGCTGGCAGTTTCAGTTGCCCGAACTTGCGAGCGACACCACGCTTCCGGTAACTGTCGAAGCGCGGCGCGTGTCAAGCGGGTGCGAATGACATGGGCCTTACTGTGGAACAGATTCATGCGATAACTGAACTGGTTTGTACCGAACCGACGTTGCAGGAAGCCGCGGTAATTTGGCGAAAGCGCTATCCCGATGTGCGTATCATTCGGATCACCGCAGTCGAGCTAAGCGATGAGAAGCCCTTCCTCAAGTTCCGTGGTCGCCGGGTCTATCTAGCGACATGGACCGGCTTTTGCATTAATGTGACCACGGAGGCTGCGCAAGCGGATATGCTCATATTGGCAGAGGAGGCGTTTTGCGATGGCGACTGAAGAAATCGCACTTTGCGAGCTGGCATACCACACCACGGCGATCTAGCTTGTTTTCGCGGGCTTTCGAGTCGTTGGAGCGATGGTCCGACGCTCGATTCGTTCGAGCTTACGGTCGCTCGGCGCAGCGATGCCGTTGTCGCGGTGACTCGACGCTCGGCAGCTCGACGGCGCTGCGTGTGCTGGGCATCGGGCGGGTGACGCAATTACCAGCGCACCCTGCACATCCCATCCCATAGATTGCACTTGGAATTTTCTTGGCCGGCTTAGGGCCTCGCCTGTATTTGCCGATATCAACCTGCCTCGACGTGAAGAGGACAGTGCGGAATATCGGTAAGCGGACGTACGCAACTAGTCAGTGACGGCGAACGCTTGGCCTGCGAATTGCAATACCGTTTTTTTTCGATCACGGGAAGGTGGGTTGACCGTCAGTGTCGCGCGGTTCTCTTCTCGTGTGCCGTTTAAGGCTGGCTCCAGGTGAGCTCTCCGCCTCGTTCGGCATCGCGCACGTAGGATGCATCGATGAACCAATTGCCAAACGCAACATGTGGAAACCGTGCTAGTGCGAGGAGTCGGGATGTTAGGCGGTGCTATGCATCATAGAACAATACGAATCACGCGCTCTATGCCCTCTTCATCTGCACTGTGTTCCGCCTGGGCCACCAACGAAGATGTATCGGGTCCACCAACTTGGATTGTGGTTATCGGCGGGAATATTACCGCCATCTCCGTTGCTGAATGGCCCGGCCGCGTGGTAGCAGGTCGATTGTCCCAACAAGTGCGGATCATCCCAGGCAACAGTATCAGCGAGGTTGTAGTAGTAGAGGTTGCGCTGATAAGCTGCGCGGCCATATAGTTGACTGTCCAAACTACCACTACCGGCGCCCAGCCAAGACGTAAGCCCAGTTGTTTCTGTACCAAACCCAATCGACGTTGCGTTATGACTGCTCTGTCCGCCTTGATAGAACTCCGCGGGGTAGTAACCAATCGCGACGCCGTTACGTAAGAGCCACCAGTTCCCGTGTGCTTCGCGATGATATCCGGCACTAAACTCGTGCTGTTGACCGCCGGGAGAACTGATGTCAACTAACGCGCCCCCGAGTACCGCTTTCTCCGAAACCTGCACGCAATCCCCGCAGCTGTTGTTCCAGCATCCGGTGTTCACGTAGTTATCGGCGGTGCTGAAGATGAAGAAGTGCGGCAGATTGTCCGCAAACATGGAAGGAGAGACTACCCAGCCAGTCTCTTCTGACTGAAGAGGATTTGCACCGCCGGCTCTGTCTCCACCAAGAATCCAAATCTGGGACAAACTGAAATACTGACCCGCCGCAGCATCCACTTTCGGATTCCAGACATTGAACGTGACGTTGCCCCCGAGATTCTCGACGTTTTGCACGAATGTCGCATATTTGTGTGCATAGGGATCCGCGGAGAGTAATTGACTCGCGAAAAAGGGTGCATTCGCTAATTCGCTGCTTGACGGGAGCCTGGTCATCGGTGGAGGCGCCTTTCTGTGATATGCATCTACTGTCGTAAATCGACTAAGCTCTTCCAATGTGACTCTATTCAAGGGGACGCTGCCCGTACCACAGCTTGGCGTATTCACACCGTTTTGCAACTGTTCAGACGACCCTACCGATCGGCTGGATAAGTCACGGTTGAGGTTTGTCGCTGACGCTAACTGTGGAGGTGTTGCGATTTGCCTTATTTGATATCTCCGGACAGCAGGTTGCTCCATCACCGGAACGCAGTCATAGGTTTGGCCGTTCGCAAAAAAACTCCTTGAGACGTGTACTCCATTGTAACGTTCAATAATCGCTTGGCGCATCCCTTCGAAAGCAGACGGATCATTGACTTTGTAGTTGCGCGATATTGGAGGTTGATGATCTGACTCAAGATGCGCCTCGGACTCGGGCCAAGAGCAACCAATAAAATCCTGAGCGGCGGCCGCTCTCGTGTCAGCCATGAATCTGTCAAATGATTCGATATGGGAATCCATGCTCTGTGAGTATGCGGGCATTGTCCATGTTAATATCCCCATCAGACACACAGAAGAGACATACTGAATTGTGTTTGCAAGTCTACCGAGTTGTTTCCCGTTGTCAGGATTTACAACGGGGAATTCTTGTGCGCTGAGGTAAATAGACTGCGGCGACATATGATTTTGGAGTTAACTTTTTTGCAAGGCAGATGTGGAATGACAGGCGCCAGCTCCTTGTGGCGTTTCAAGGTCGATGCAATAATTGCATGCGCTCAGCCGCGGAATAATTGCTCAAATGCCCCTCACGAGCGGCCTGGCGGCGTGCTGCCGCAATGAGTGCCTTGTTGCGTGGAGGGGCGGACGGTGCGCTGACCTGCTTATCCATCGCATTACTGCTACAGCGCGGACAGGACGCCAACGAATTGGTGCGTACGAGTGTCTCGAATCGAAAATTGCAGTTGCGGCATACGTAGTCGTAAAGTGGCATGAGAAGTTTTCCTCAATGGGCAAGGTTGTGCGACGGAGCATCATCGGCGAAACGCGACGATTCGCGCATGGCGTTTTTGAGTCGGTCTACCGTTAGCAGCAGCTGTAGTCCAAAATCCGTGGCCATGTCGAAAGCAGTTCGCCCATCTGGCGCGACCAAGCTGTTACTCGCACCAAGGGATATTAGCAACCACATGACGTCGACTCTGCCGTTGGCGGCTGCCTGCATCAGGCATGTGACGTCATGCGCATTGGCATGATCGACATTAAGACCGGCACTGACCAACCGTAGAATCGGTCCGGGCGTTCCGCATAGACATGCGTACCAAAGCGCATCGTTTCCGTTGTCGTCGAGCGCACTGACGGGTGCACCTTCGTCGAGCAACGCGGCGACGATACGGTCTTCCCCGTGCATCGCTGCGAGCATCAGCGGCGTTATGCCGTCAACGCTGCAGGAATGGGCATCCGGAAAGTCGTGTGCCGACAACCATCTAGCGACTGACGAACGTGCACGAGCTTGCAGACCTTCATCAGCGAGCGGGGGGCTTTGACCGTTCCCTTTTCGACGTGCGGCAGCATCGATTAGCAATGCCATGGAAATTCTCCAGTTAGATTACGTGAGCGTTGTGGTAGCTTCTGTGCATGGCGGCATCTTCATGTGGAAGCACCGCGGCGAAATGCAACTTAGACCGGTCTGTTTTCGTTAGGATCACGGACTGGGCCCATCAGTTCGAGTCCCTGCGCGTAACTGATGGGATCGAAACACAAGTCGAACTTCGACCCAGCATCGGCGACCGCGTCGAGTTTTCCCGCGGTGTCCTTTTTCTTCAGCTCTGCCTTGTCGAGATACAGGAGCTCAAGTATTTCGTTGTAGACCGTCGATTCCACGATAGGCAGGACATAGAATACCGCGCCCAGGTAGTGCGCCTGATAGCGACTCGAAAGATCGATGTTGTCGCAGAACAGAAAGTACTTTCCGTTGGGCGAGAGTGCGTCTCCCAACACTTCGGCGACGTCTTTCAGATGTTCGAAGCTCAATACCCACCCCGCGAAAAATATGAGATGCGGGTTGCCGACGTCGGCCACTGCCATGACCTGCTCGCAAGACAGCTCAGGCGGGCGCGCTTCGTCAGCGAGTTGCGGTCCGAAGCGCAGCGCGAGTTCGCCGCGAAAACCGATGCGCCCAGGTGTACTGGTGGGACCCTTGAACACTGCATTGAGTAAACGGCCCTCGCGCTGCAAGCGGGCGAAAACGGTCTGGTCAAGGCCCTTGTCGATAGTCATATCGTTCATTAGGTTCTCCTCTTAAGTTTGAATAACTTGTGAAATGGCAGTGACAGTTCGCAATTGGTCAAGAAGTATGGAGTTTCGTTTGCAACTTTCGTACCAACAATCCCTCCCTTTCTGGCCCGCTGCCATTGACCGAGGCGGGCCGACAATGGTGGTGCAAATCTGGTTTGCTACAACAACGCACGATTTGTCAGGAAGCCGACGCTGCGAACGTCGGTAGGCGCCATGCCGGCATGTTTGCTCAAAGCGCGATTTGCAAGGCATTTCGACGATTCTGGAGCCTTGGCATAGAAACTGCACTATAGCGATTCGCGCGGACACCATCCGGCCGATGCGTGACTCCACAGAAGAAGATCATATGGACACTGCACGCTGAGGACATGATCGCGGCTTTGCAGCCTTGATTGGCAACCTTGGTTTAATCCTTCTATCTCAATGGAGTACCACGATGGCTCAACTTCGACAGATCGCTTTCTACGGAAAGGGCGGGATTGGAAAATCGACCACGTCGCAAAACACGCTCGCGGCGCTCAGCGACCTTGGGCAAAGGATCCTCATTGTCGGCTGCGATCCGAAGGCAGACTCGACACGGCTGATACTGCATGCGAAGGCGCAGGACACAATTCTCTCTCTCGCGGCGGAAGCCGGCTCTGTGGAGGACCTCGAACTCGAGGATGTCATGAAGATTGGCTACAAAGACATACGCTGTGTGGAGTCGGGCGGTCCTGAGCCGGGTGTCGGCTGCGCGGGTCGCGGTGTGATTACGTCGATTAATTTCCTGGAGGAGAATGGCGCCTACGACGGAGTGGAGTACGTCTCATACGATGTGCTGGGCGACGTGGTGTGCGGAGGCTTTGCAATGCCAATTCGCGAGAACAAGGCACAGGAGATTTATATCGTGATGTCAGGCGAGATGATGGCTATGTACGCTGCGAACAATATCTCAAAAGGGATTCTCAAGTATGCCAACAGCGGTGGTGTGCGTTTGGGTGGCCTCATTTGCAACGAGCGCAAGACCGACAAGGAACTCGAGCTTGCGGAATCGCTCGCAGCGATGCTTGGCACACGTCTGATCCACTTCGTGCCGCGCGACAACATCGTGCAACATGCGGAACTACGCCGCATGACGGTGATCGAGTACGCGCCAGAGAGTGCACAGGCCGCCCAGTATCGTGCGCTTGCAGAGAAGGTGCATAACAACGCCGGCAATGGCGTGATCCCAACGCCGATCACGATGGACCAACTCGAAGATCTCCTGATGGAAAAAGGAATCATGGTGCAGGTCGATGAGGCGAAGGTTGGCAAGACAGCGGCTGAACTGACCGCCTGACGGCTGCGGGGATGACGGTTGCCATGCGGCGTACGGCAACCGACTCCGGCGATCACATTTCTCCACTTATGGATATGCAATGACCGCAACGGTTGAAGAACGTAAGGCCGCTCACAAGGCTCTCGTTGACGAAGTGCTGCGAGCTTACCCGGAAAAGATGGCCAAGCGGCGGGCCAAGCATTTATGCACTTTCGAGCAAGGTAGGCCGGACTGTGGGGTGAAGTCCAACATTAAGTCGCTGCCTGGTGTGATGACGATTCGCGGCTGCGCATATGCCGGTTCGAAGGGCGTGGTCTGGGGACCGATCAAGGACATGATTCACATCAGTCACGGACCCGTCGGCTGCGGCCAGTATTCGTGGGGTTCACGCCGCAATTATTATGTCGGAACAACCGGAGTCGATACGTTTGTCACAATGCAGTTCACTTCTGACTTTCAGGAGAAGGACATTGTGTTCGGTGGCGACAAGAAACTCGACAAAATCGTCGATGAGCTCCAGGAGCTGTTTCCGCTCAACAGAGGCATATCAGTTCAAACCGAATGCCCGATCGGTCTGATCGGCGATGACATCGAAGCAGTTTCGAAGAAGAAGAGCGCACAGTATGGCGGGCACACAATCGTACCCGTACGCTGCGAGGGATTTCGCGGCGTATCGCAGTCGCTTGGGCATCATCTCGCAAACGATGCGATTCGCGATTGCGTGTTCGACCGGGTCGATCCAAATAAACATTCCGCGCTCGAGTCGACTCCGTACGACGTTGCGATCATCGGTGACTACAATATCGGTGGCGACGCATGGTCAAGCCGCATTCTCCTTGAGGAGATGGGTTTGCGCGTTATTGCGCAGTGGTCGGGCGATGGCACGCTCGCTGAACTGGAGAATACGCCGCGCTCAAAGCTTAACCTGCTCCACTGCTACCGGTCAATGAATTACATAAGCCGGCATATGGAAGAGAAGTATGGTGTCCCTTGGCTGGAATACAACTTTTTTGGTCCCACAATGATTGAAAGGAGCTTGAGAGAGATTGCGAGCCGATTTGACGACACGATCAAGATCAATGCCGAGAAAGTGATCGCCAAATACCGTCTGCTAATGGATGCGGTAATCGCGAGATATAAGCCACGCCTCGAGGGTAAGAAAGTGATGCTTTTTGTAGGCGGCCTTCGCCCGCGCCACGTCATCGGGGCGTATGAAGACCTCGGCATGGAGGTCATTGGCACCGGCTACGAGTTTGCCCACAACGATGACTATCAGCGCACTACGCATCACATTCACGACGGCACGCTAATTTACGACGACGTGACCGGCTACGAATTCGAGCGGTTCGTCGAATGCATGCGGCCGGACCTCGTCGGTTCAGGAATCAAGGAAAAGTACGTCTTTCAGAAGATGGGTGTTCCGTTCCGTCAGATGCACAGTTGGGATTATTCAGGACCGTACCACGGATACGACGGATTCGCGATCTTTGCGCGCGACATGGACATGGCAATTTCGAGTCCTGTCTGGAATCTTTCCAAGGCACCGTGGAAAAAGGCAGCGTGAGCCAGGCCGGGCCGTTGGCGGTACGTCCGTGTCGCCGGACGGCTCTTCAGGAAATCGATTCAGGAGGGAGTCATGCCCCAATCAAGCGACAACATTCTCGATCACGAACTGCTCTTTCGCGAGCCGGAATATCAGACGCTTTTGCGCAACAAGAAGCAAAATTTTGAGTTTAACCATCCTGATGAGGCAGTGAGGGAGGTTGCCGAATGGACAAAGACTGAAGACTACAAGCAGAAAAACTTCGCGCGCGACTCGCTAACCATCAATCCAGCGAAGGCCTGCCAGCCTCTGGGGGCGGTATTTGTGGCAAACGGATTTCATAAAACACTGCCGTTCGTGCACGGCTCTCAGGGCTGCGTGGCCTATTACCGCTCACACTTTTCGCGGCACTTCAAGGAGCCGACGTCGTGCGTGAGTTCATCAATGACCGAAGACGCGGCGGTTTTCGGGGGCCTCAATAATATGATCGACGGTCTGGCGAATGCATACAACCTTTATAAGCCCGAGATGATCGCCGTATCGACGACCTGCATGGCAGAGGTCATCGGTGACGACCTCGATGCATTCATCAAGAATAGTAAGCAGAAGGGGAGCGTTCCGCAAGACTACGACGTGCCGTTCGCTCATACGCCCGCGTTTGTCGGCAGTCACGTGACGGGTTACGACAATGCTCTGCTGGGTATTCTCAAACACTTCTGGGACGGTAAGGCCGGTACCGCAACACCACTCATACGTGTGCAGGACGAGAGTGTAAACTTTATCGGTGGCTTTGACGGTTTCGTGGTGGGCAACATCAAGGAGGTTCGACGTATCTTCGATCTGTTCGGCGTGAACGTCAACATCATCTGCGATCCTTCAGACACATGGAATACACCGACGGATGGCGAATTCCGCATGTACGAGGGTGGGACCACGAAGGAAGAAGTTGAACGTGCCCTGAATGCGAAAGCAACGTTCATTTTTCAAGAGTATTGCTGCGAAAAGACGGCGAAGTATATCGCGGAACACGGCCAAGAGGTAATTGTGCTTAATTCGCCAGTCGGCGTTGCTGGTACCGACCATTTCCTCATGGAGATATCGCGTGTCACGGGCCAACCGATTCCGCCTGAACTGGAAAGGGAGCGGGGGCAACTCGTTGATGCAATGGCGGACAGTCAGGCTATTCTCCATGGCAAACGCTATGCACTCTACGGCGATCCCGATCAGATGCTAGGGTACACGCAATTCCTTCTCGAGCTCGGTGCAGAGCCGGTGCATGTTGTGTCGACAAACGGTAACGACGGCTGGGCCGAGAAGGTTAAGGCGTTGTTGGACGCGTCGCCATACGGTGCGGGATGCAACGCCTATCCGAAGCGCGATCTCTGGCATCTGCGCTCGCTGCTATTTACCGAACCAGTCGATTTCCTGATCGGCAACACTCATGGGAAGTACCTGGAGCGTGATACGGGGACACCGCTAGTGCGACTCGTGTTTCCTATTTTTGACCGGCACCACTATCACCGTTTTGCGACGTGGGGATATGAGGGAGGATTGCGCGTTCTATTGGCATTACTTGACGAATTCTTCGAAAAGCTCGATGCTAGTACGATCGATATTGCGAAGACTGATTACAGTTATGACATTGTTCGATGATGGCAGGACGGTTGTTGCCTAGGCTTGGTTTGCCCAGCCCCTCGACGTGGGCGATCGTGCGCGGCCGCTCAGCAGAGCGCGGTCCGCACGACTTTTTGACTAGTCGTCCACAGCACCCAGGTATGGCCGCGCTCCGTAGTCCGATTCGCAACCTTGCTCTAAAAGCGCTTGCTGGAAGTTGCAAATCTCGCTGAATTAACTTGATTCAATGAGAGAGGGCAGCGGAAGCAAGCCCTGCTGGTGTAAAGCGGGAATCGCACGCTCGTCTTCTCCGAGGAGCACGCAAATGGACGCGTCTGACACAACCCTCCGTGGACGAATACGGCGCTAGGTGACCGCCTGGACATGGCTATTGAGCGGGGTGAGAAGAACTGGAAGGTCCGCGCGTTCGCCACGTCGATCCCGATCAATTTGATCGCCATGAAGTTTGTTGCGATTTCGAACCGTCGTCCAGGACTGAGGTGCAGCTGCCTATTTCCGGCGAGTTGAGTGGCCGTTTCGGTGAAGTCGAACAGGCTAGGGGCGTGCGGCGTAGAGTTCAACTCTGCTGCGACTGTTCGAGATCGGACCAGGCGCGTCCTTCTTGCGCATCGAATCGCCTCTTCGCTGCAAGCTTGTGAGCGTAATGGATGTTCAGTATCGTATCGGCAAGTGGGGGTTTTGAGCCGGGCGCGCCCGTGCTCGAGGGAAATTGGTTGCTAATGGTCGAGTACAGCGTGCCGGCGTGATAGTCGCTTCAATACCTCAAATAGCCGGGTGAAGTCCACGTACAGCACGGAAAGGCCGTGTAGTCTGCTGGAGCAGTCTTTCCCGGCGCCAGTGGCCCTGTCAGGATCAGGTTCTGTGCGTTGCGGATCCAGTCAAAGCTGGCGAGCGACGAGACCCTTGTCGAGTCCGCGGCTCTTGCCGGCAGCGTCTCGCATCGAGATTGAACCCGGTACCCGTGTTCGCGCCACGGTATAGCGTCGATCCAGCGCCGTTGCGACTCGTGCTCCGTAGGCTGATGCCAGCATGATTGCTCGCCCAGAGGTACTCACATATGGCTGGCAACGGGTGTTAGGTGACTGAATGAACCCGTAAGTGCGTTCATTCCGGTACTGTTTATACCAGCGCGCAAACCAACCGAGGCTTGCACGAGTCTCATTGCATTCGGTGGTCCGCGCGTCGCCAATTCACCATCTTGTTCTGCATCGAGACCACGTGCAAGCGGTATAAATATCGGCATGCTACGATGTTAGCGCGGACATGAGGTAAATGATTCACTGCGGCCGCAGGATGTTGATGCGCTCGGACTTTCAATCACGAAGCGCGGAAGCGGGGTATCTTCCTCATAGTCGATCCGCGTGCCGATAAAATAACGCAGGCTAGTCTCGTCCACGAACACAGTGAGGCCCTGTGTAAACACTTTCGTGTCGGAAGCGCTTACGGAGTCAACCAGGACAATAAAATATTCTAGCTGTCCTCCCGCATGAAATTCAGCACGCAGTCGAATATAAAGCGGCGCTTCGTGGCTCTGCGTGACAAGCTCGGCCGCTTCTTTTGCTGCTCGGGCCGTGAACGTAAAAAATTCACACGCGGATTCTGTAGATATGCTTGATCGTTGGGAAATCATAGATTTTCCTGGAAGATTAATAGAGAACTATATCCGTCTTGACAATGTGACTCTGCACGAGGAAAGAAAGCAAGTACTGCGCCACAACACTCGCTCGAAATACTATTGATCAGGTACGGAATTAGGTTGCTGAGGCGAGTGTGCATCCGGAGACCGTGTAGCGACAAGCCAAATTATTCACGCTGTTGAACTCTCCCCCCAGACGTCGTCACCAAGAGTGAAGCGATGCGCGGAACGGCACGGTGGAGATCTCCTTGCGCCATAGCAAACAAGTGAGCGAGATCCGCGGTGCGAGCCTTGCGACTCATCGCGAGTCGATAGACGTTCTATTTAACCAGTTGAAGTTCGCCATCTTGGACGTCTACATTCGACGTTAAACTAAGTTTGTCCTATACACGGAGAAGCTATCCCCACGCTCAGGAAACGCAGGTGGAATAACGGCGCGAAGTTAGCGGATATAGAATGGTTGGCGCAGGCGACGCTCGCTCAGGGAAAACGAGTTGCACGGATAGCGCATGAAAAAACGATACATTTTTCGGATGCCATCTAATTCACCAGATGGGAGATGAGTGCAATGAAATTGATAACGAATTCAGTCGCCGCCCAGAAGGGCATAGCCGACTTGGATTCCGTAGACCGCGCGATCCTCAGACACTTGCAGCAAGACGCGTCGCTATCGATTGTCAGCCTTGCAGCGAAAGTGAAACGCAGTGCGCCTGCGTGCCTGCGGCGCGTGGAACGGCTCAAGAAGACGGGACTAATACGAAGAGTCGTCGCACGGCTCGACGCGAAGGCTCTCAGCGCAGGCATGTTCGCGGTAATCGGGATCATGCTGGACGGCTCGACGCCCGAGGCGTTTGCCGCATTCGAGAAAGCGGCGCAGAAGGTGTCGGGCTGCGTTGCGTGCCACGCTGTGAGCGGGAAGTTTGACTATATCTTGCTCGTTCGAGCACGCGGCAATGAAAGCTTCAACCGGTTGCATGCTGCACAATTGTTGCACCTGCCGGGAGTACGGGAACTGCGTAGCTTCAAGGTGTTAAAGGAAGTCTTATCGACGCAGGCGATACCGCTGTAACCGCAAACGCTTGAAAAGGTAGGCTTGACCTGTGTCAATCAACAGACAGGTTCTGGTCGTAACCAAACGACACGCTTCGAATCGCCCTGCTGGCATCCGCAGACCAAACTCGTGACGGGTAAACTATTGACCTATCCGGCGACGAAGACCGTTCGTAGTGGCGCGAGCAGACTGAGTTGCGCCAGCAACATCCCAACTCATGTTCAGTAAAGTTTCGCCGGCAACCGAAGCCGACTGGATGCACTTCGCGCAACGCGCCGCGCTGTCACAATCCAGACAATTCAGACAAAGGCAACGTGAGACCGGCCCCGCTGTTACGGTGATCGGGAATGGCGATGCATGCGAGAAACACCTTCCAAGTTTAGGTGGGACAGGCATGGTCCTTGCGTGCCGTCGGCCGCTAGGTTAGAAGGCACAGACAAGTTAAGACCTTTCGTGAATGTGAAAGCGCTTAACGATGACATAAAACTCGCCGCCTCGCTACGGACGGCTTCGCGGCCAACTTTGTCATACGGAGCAACAACATGAAAGTACTGGTTGATAAACTGCACCGGCTTTCGTCGGCTGAGGACTTCTTCCGATTCTTCGCCATCTCATATGACGACAAGGTGGTGGACGTAAGTCGATTACATATACTAAGGCGTTTCTTCCAGTACATCAGACAGGCGGAGGACCTGTCCGCGGATCACGACGCAACCTTATTCTTGGTTTATCGAAATCTCCTGCTGAAAGCGTACAACGACTTTGTCATTTCCACGCCCGCTGAGCAAAAGGTGTTCAGGGTTCTTCAGGAAGCCGACGGAGAGCGGCATATCTCTCTTGATAGCCTGCGTGAATCCCTGCCGGCTCGGGCTAACAATTGAAGTTGGTGAGCGAGTCATATTGGTGCTTGTCTGAGTCGTCACGATGCAACTCCTCGTTTGATGCACGTTGTGAAGTTCGGTTGACTTGTCCTTGTGAACATCTGCCAGGAGTGGTCCATCAGCAGCCTCCACGTCCGGCTGACGAGCGGACACGAGCGGTTTCGATGCTTTCATGGCCGTCTTCGTCCCCGCATGCCATTTCTGTCGGCGGAACAGCGCTTTACACAACTCATAGCGGAACTTATGCGTCTGGAACGATGGGGTGGAAGAAGGAGTCCTGTGGGCGACAGGGGGCGGCACTAGCTCCTATGAACCAATGTCGCCGTGGCAATCTGCGCTAAGATCCTCTGCGGGTCCATCTGGGCGCGACGTGCCCGACACCCTTTGATGCAAAGGCGGAAACTGGGGCGTGTCTACGGCACGGCAATGCCTCGCCGTTTGGCGGAACAAGCTTGGCCTCACCGATTTTCGTCGGACTCTTCGCTCGCTGTCAGCCAGTGACAATACATTCGGTTTCCCCGGCGCATCGATATATAAGACTGCGGCCGCTAATCCGCCGGCGGTTCACGATGCAGTCAAAGGTAACAACTGCTTTCTGGGTCACAGGTACCGCGTCGGCCTAGGCTGGGATTATCCGACCGGTTGGGGAAGTATTGATTTCGGGGGGGACCTGGGATCGGTGACAGCACACGCGCCTTGCGCGGCTCCGGAGCGGGCTTCTTCGGCACGTTCAACCGGAACAAGAAAAGCATCGCGGTCTATGTGAAAGACCCGCGTGGCGTGGAAATCGTCTACAAGCTGCTTGCCGGGGCGGACGTCTTCAGCGAAAACGTCAAGAGTGGAACGATGGACAAGCTAGGCCTCGGGTATGTCGCGCTTTCCAGGGTCAATCCACGTCTCGTCTATGTGTCGCACAAGGGGTTTCTGCCTGGCCCATACGATCATCGCACCGCGCTCGACGAAGTCGTGCAAATGATGGGCGGACTCGCTTACATGACGGGGCCCGAGGGCAGACCGCCACGCGCCGGGACGAGCGTCAACGACATCTTGGGCGGTATGTTCGGCGCAATCGGCGCGATGGCGGCGCTGGCTCAACGCGAACGCTCGGGCTGTGGTCAGGAAGCGCAGAGCGCGTTGTTCGAGAACAATGTGTTCCTCGTAGCCCAGCACATGATGCAGTTTGCCGTGACCGGCCAGGCCGCGGCGCCGATGCCGAACCGCATTTCCGCGTGGGCTGTCTACGACGTGTTTTCGGTCAAGAACGGCGAGCAGATTTTTTTGGTGGTTGGTCTCCGATACCCAATGGGCACTGTTCTGCGACGCTTTCGGGCTCGCCGAGGTGACTTTGCCGCCCGATGCCAGCGGCGCAGGGCGGCCCATCGAGACGAGGACGGCGCTGCGGCCCTAGACGCTCGGCGGCGAGCGCTTGCAACTGCGCGCGGCACCGCTCTCACTGGGTCAGGACACGCGAGCGCTTCTGATGGGTCTCGGATACACGCCGGAGGATGTGAGGCGATTGACCGAGTTCGGTGTCGTCAAGTGTGCGCACAGCCAGCCTGGCGATGCGTCGAAGCCTTCGGCGAACGAAGTCGCCAGCGCCTGAAGCAGCCACGTAACACGAAAGACACATGGAATCATCGAGCCGCGGAAGCCGGAGAGGCCTCCGCGCGGCCGGAGACACGACATGACATCCATCTCATCAAACATCGCAACGGGCGGCGCGTTCGCGTCCATTCATGAGCAGTCCGCGGTCAGGAAGGCGGCGTGGCGTTTCATTCCGCTGCTCGCGCTTGCGTACTTCTTCAACTACCTGGATCGCACGAGCGTCGGTTTCGCGGCGTTGACGATGAATCGCGATCTGGGTTTGACCGCCACACAGTTCGGCTGGGGCGCGGGCATCATGTTCGCCGGGTACTGCGTGTTCGAGGTTCCGAGCAACCTCGCGTTGTACCGCTTCGGCGCGCGGCGCTGGCTCGCGCGAATCATGATCACGTGGGGCTTCTTCGCAGTGGCAACAGCGCTGGCCGTGGGCCCAAAGAGCTTTTACGCGATCCGGCTGCTGCTGGGTATCGGAGAGGCCGGCTTCTTTCCGGGCGTGATTTTCTTCCTCGCGGTCTGGTTTCCGGCTGGCTATCGCACGCGCGTGCTCGCATGGTTCACCGTCTCGACGCCGCTGTCCTCGCTTGTGGGCGGGCCGCTCTCGGCGTGGCTACTCCACATGGACGGCGTTTTGGGACTGGCGGGCTGGCGGTGGATGTTCATCGTTCAGGGATTGCCCGCGTGCGTGCTCGGTTTTCTGGTGCTCAAGACGCTGGCGGACAAGCCTGCCGATGCAACCTGGTTGTCCCGTGACGAACGGCAAGCGCTGCAAAGCGTAACCGATCGGGAAGGCACGTCGAGTCAGAAAAAGAAAGATTTCGTCGCGGCGTTGAAGGACGTGCGCACCTACATTCTGTCAATGATTTCTTTCGGCTTCACGATGGGCTCTTACGGCATCGGCATCTGGTTGCCTCAGATGCTGAGAGGTCATGGAATGAGCGTGACGCAGACCGGCTGGACGTCGGCCGTGCCGTACTGCTTCGCCACCATCGCGTTGCTCTGGTGGGCAAAGCGAGTCGATCGTCGCGGCGGCCCGATCGGCAATCTCGCCGCAGGTTTTTTTATCGGCGCGATCGCGCTGGGAATCTCGACGTATTTCCATCAACTGGTTCCGGCGATGACCGGCATCACGCTGGCGCTGATCGGGACGATTGCAGGCCGGACGATCTTCTATACGCTCCCGGCGCGATTCCTTTCCGGACAGGCCGCTGCCGGCGGGTTGGCGTTCATCAACTCGATCGGTGCGCTGGGTGGCTTTGCGGGGCCGTACCTCGTGGGGTACCTCAAGGACAGTTTTGGTACGTTTTCGGCCGGCATGACGGGTCTTTCGATCGTGCTGGGTATCACGACCTTGCTGACCTTGTCCCTCTATGCCTTCGGTCGCGGAGATTAAGAATGGAGCCACGTCCCTCGTCCCGACGCCGTCAGGTCCTCGGTGCTCTCGCAACATCGATGTTGTTGCCCGCTATCAGCGCGCGTCTTGCATTTGCAAAAGAGGAAACGCATTCCGTGAGTATAACCAACAACTACCTGCCCGTTCGTGTCGACTGGCTCGCCTCCGGTGCCGAAGCGGCGCTCGAACCCGATATGCCGATCATCGACGCGCATCATCACTTTTACGAACGACCGGGCTGGACCTACCTTCTCGACGAGTACCTCGAGGACGCGCGCACGGGTCTTGCCAACGATTTGAGCACACAAAATCCGATCGCCATTACGAACGCTATGGTGGGTGGGAAGACATTGGGCGCGTATGATTTAAGAAAAAGTCTGGCGGGGGGTAATATTTCGCAAACCATGACCAATTACTTGACATGGGATCCGTCGGTTGACGACCTCTCTGCATACACTCCGATATTTGCATCGTACGTGTATAACACCCTTAAATACCAGGCCGTTTCCGGATATCAAGGAATGAATCAAATAATTGCCTCGGCCTGGAACAGAATCACGAGTTACCCCGATGGTTCCCAGCTTCCGTTTCCGGACGCAACGATTTTTATCGCGGATGAAATGGCGATCAATCCCAAAATGCAAGTGTTGACCGCTGCCGGGTATTACGATGCCGTCGTTCCCGCCGCGAAGGTCGATTGGGACATGCGATACGTTTTCGATCCCAAGGGTGGCCAGGTGCCGCAATCGCAAATGCAATCGAACTATACACGGATCCGGTACCCTGGTGGTCACATGGGGTATGCTGACGATGTGAGTCGTCAGCAGATGCATGACTTGCTAGTCAGTTTCTATGTTAAGGCGGCGAGTACATCACTTCCATCGATGACGAGATAGCTGCTGGCGTGAAACTTGAATCTTTTCTAGACTCATGGTTCTGGGTTGGTGATGGCTGTCGCCGTAGGGGCGCCCCCTTGTCACTTGTTTTCAATGCAAACGAGCGATTGGTGAGAGAGCCGTTGGCTCGTTGCGGACTAAGTTTTAAAGAACCAAGCGGTGCACGACTCGCTGCAGTCGGAGTGCGCCATTCTGGAGGTGGCGGCTCGTGAGTTCGGTCAGGAAGCGGATGAGCCGGGAAGGCATTGTGGGTACGCTGAACGGTCAGGGATCCTGAGGAAGCTGCAAGGGCCGCGTGGTGCGGTTCGCGGCAAGCGGGTTCGCCGACGGCTTCGGAGACGAGCGTGCCGCGCTCCGACTTCATCTATGTCTCGCCGTGGTAGGAATGGCGTTACGACCGGCCATACTGCTTGGCGCTCTCTACCGTAGATGATGGTAGCCATGGGGGCTACGCTTCGGAAATAAGAGCCAACAACGCGACTTTGGCGCATCGGGCAAGTGGCATCGGTAGACGACTCGATTCCCGCGATTTCAGCTTCCTCGTGCGTTCCCCGAAGGGAGGGCGGCGTTCATGCCATCTATCTAAATCACGGAATATCGTTACCTCAGCACGAGTGAAGGACATGACATACATCAACCGACGTTGTTGTTACCGTGTTAGGCTTCAATTACTGGCCGCGCACATTAACCCACTTCACGCGAGTGCGAAACGCCAGTCACTCCACCACTTTGTGGCCAAGGCAGACTGGTCTGATCCTGCGGGGGCTCGAAGCTCTTGCGCGAAAGCGGCAACACCAGGCCCGAACAGTAACCCTTGAGGCCGGAACGACGATCGGCGTGCCCTAACACCTGCCCCAGATGATTCAGATACGCGTCAAATTCGTCGACACCTTCTCTCATCGCGACGGCCCGGAGTTTGTATTATTCAATAATACTAGGTATCTCTTCGCTGAAAATTTATTTTGTGACACAATAAGACTTCTATGGGGCAATGGAAGGCAAGCCCTTTCTCGATCCGTTTTTCCGTCAGTTATCTCCCATCGAGAGTGCAACAGGTTATCCACGGCCGACCGGCGGGGTCGCCTTTTACGACCACGACGCTGGCCGACGGTGGATAACCTGCTCGATCACATGTTTCGCAATCCTCCATATCAAGCGAGAACAGTAGTGTGGTCGGGTGTCTGAAGTCCGGACACTTGACCGGGCCAACTTCTATCCGTGCCGGCACGAGACCGGGCACCACATACCGCATGCGCAAGGCGCTGGCCCCCCCTTATGGACGCACCCCATCTAGAACTACGGTTACCTGCGAAGGTAACCCGCTTACTGTCCGGGCGCGCCGAACCTTCAAACGCTGTTGCCGCTCGACGTTGGCTACTCAGGTCGCTGTCACCTTCTTGGCAGGGGGCTTGAGGGTTGCCCAGAGGGGAATCTCACCGAATTCCAGATAGCGCCATAGCGCGACCGCCAGACGTCTGGCAAGTGCCACAATGCCGATGCGTCGCATACGCTTGCCGCCGCTTGCAAAGCGCTCGTTGAACCAGTCGCTTAGCTGGCTGCTGCGCGGAAGCGCAACCAGCTCCACCATCAGCCATCTGGCTCGCTTGTCGCCGATCTTGCTGATGCCCTGCTCAACCTCACTGGCGCCGCTGGCATAGGGCGTCGGGGCCAAGCCCAGGCAGCCGGCCACTTCACGGCGGTTGTGAAACTGCCGCCAACCGAACAGTTCCCTGATCAGGACCCATGCACTGCCAGTGCCGATACCCGCAAGGCGCGCGAGCCGCGCAATCGCGGGTTGCGCACCTCGCGCTGCTGCTGTACCTCGAGCGCCCTGATCTGCCTGGCAGCGAGCAACAGCCGTTCGAATTCGCGTTCGATCTCGGCGCACAGGGCTGGCAACAGCTGTGTGGTGTGCTGCGCCCACGCGCGGCCACCGATTCGCTCGGGCCGCAGGTTGTGGAGTACCAGCAGCGAGCGGATGCGGTTGCTATGGGCAGTGCGCTCCTACCGCAGGCGATCGAGTTCACGGTGTACCCGCCGCTCATCTTCCTGTTCGGGGATGGGGATACGTGCGACCGCCCAAACCCGGCGCTCACCACCGTAGTAACACATCAGCATTGACAGCAGCTTGTCGCTGTCGAGACGGTCGGTCTTGGCGCGACGTCTGCGCCGGTTCACTTCGATACTGGCTGAATCCACCACCAGGTTCGTGATCTGATGTCCTTCCAGGCAGCGGCGCAGCCAGAAACCGTTACGCCCGGCTTCATAACAGCTGCGCACCGGGGCATCGATGGTCAGATGACAGCGCGCTTTGGCCTTTGAAATCGCCGTGAAGACTGCGGCCGTATCGCCAGCGGCCACTGTGCAGCGGCTCGGCGAGCGCACCCCACCGCCCAGCGAGAGCTTCCAGCTCCTGTCACCCAGTTCAAAGGCGACATACAGCGATCCGGTGATGGTTGTATCCTGCCCATGAAGGGCCGTGCGAGGCGCATTCATTTGCGTACTCCTCTCGGGAAAACGGGTGTTGGAATCTCCGTTTTACTCCAGGAGGCTTACTTCCACGGCCCCTCCATAGTATCTATTGCTGCGAACCGAGCCAATCCAGAGCCGGACGTGTCATGCCAGCAACGGATCGTTGGTTCCGTACATGAGTACGGCGCCTCGCTTCGAACCAGAAGTGTCGGTCAACAGCGCAGCTGATCATAACAGCAGGGAACCGGTGGCCGCGGTAAAGCGATTTCGTCGCGTTCATTGTCCGCTTCTAACGAGCGCCTCATCGCCAGCGTGACGGCGCATTTTCGGGCAATGGAGAATTGCCATCATGCCAATGCCCGCGCGGCCAAGCGGGGCGGCGAGGGGCATCGATATCGCCGAGCTCGTATTGGAAGCGCTCCAAGGTTGCGGCGATCGCTGCATCAATCTCATCTTCCGATCGACCGCGGTAGCGAAACCGGCCGAGGATCTCGTCGTAGCCGCCCTTGCCGTCGAAGACATGATTTGCCTTCGGCGTAATGGCCGCATACAGCGGTGCGATACCGTCCGGGACAACGGCTCGCACGAGGCGGCTACCGGTCGCCCCGGGGAGCATCAGAAACCCTCCTAGCTCGGTGGAGCGGGCCGCTGCCCCTACGCCTAGCTCGGATCCGAGCGGCGTCCCGAAGTTGAGTTGCTGACGAACCCACAAGCTGAACAGGTTAATGCCGTAGAGATCGCGGAACAGGAACGGAATTTCGCCGCCGCCTACGCGCGCGCCGATCTCAAGGAAATACAGGCCGTCGCCGCCGCGAATCACTTCGAGATGAAAGGCGCCGTCCACCAGCGACAGGGCGCGAAGACTCGTTTGCGCGAACGCGAGCAGTTCGTCGTTCGACGGTCCAGGCTGCAACATTATCGAGCCGAGCGGTTTGCCATTGGCGAAGTCGAGGCATGAGTTAAGGTAGCGCGACGCCCGGATCAGCAACGGCTTGCCGCTCGAGACGATACCGTCAACGTGATAGATCGGCCCTTCGATGAACTCCTCGCATTCGTACGAGCTGCCCGTAAGTCGGGGCAGGAGCGCATCGAACTGTTCCACCGAATCGACCCGGTGGACACCGACGCTTGCCGCGCCGGTTCGCGGCTTGACGACAAGCGGATACCGCAGCCCGGCGACAGTGGCGAGCGCGTCGTCCTGATCGTTCAGTTCGACGAACTGCGGCACGCGCAGACCGGCCGCACTGACGACGCGCTTCATCACCGTCTTGTCGCGAAAGCGTGCTGCGGTGGCGGGCCGGTCGCCCGGGACGTCGAAGGTCTCCCGCAGCTGCGCCGCGGCGAGCAGGTCGAATTCGGACAGCGCGATCAGTCGGTCGACGCCGTTCAGCCTAGTGCGGCATGCGTCGAACGCCGCGTGTAGCCTGTGCATATCGTTGAAGTCCGGGAGGATCTCGATGTGCGAGATGCGTGTCGCTTCGAGAGCTTTCGCGCCTTCCGGTGTGCACAGATAGGCAACGTCGTGCGCTTCGTGATTGATGTATCGGTGATAGGCGGCAAAATCGTCGGACCAGCGATTCATTACGACGCTTCGGGTACGGCGGGGGAAGGGGGTGTACGTCATCGCGAGTCGTCCTTCAATGTCAACCCTATTTCGAGCGCGCATTGCGCGTCGTTCAGTCGGCGTTCGAGCGTGGGGCGATCGGGCGCGGTAAATAGCACGTGGCCGACCCGGCCACGGAAGTCAGTCGGCGGCGATACCCAGTCGCCGGTGCACGGATAGATTTCCGCTTCTTGGAAGCCAGGCTGCGCACGCACATCGTCAAGCCCGCTGACACCGACGAACGACCCGGCTGCCTCGGGTGCGAGAAACCGGACGCCGCTTACCTGCGTGCTCCGCCGGTGGCAGTATCCCGGTGCCGGATCCCGTTCCCCGAGATAGCTGCGGAGCATGACTTCCGGGAGCGAGATTGACTTAGCTAGCTCAACGAGCCGGTAGATCCGGTCGCCACCGAGCCGCGCGGCGATTTCGATCAGCGTGGGACCGTCGCGCGTCATACGCACTTCCGCATGAAACACGCCCAGCGTCAGGCCGATCTGTCTCGCCACCGCTTCGACATACGCGCTCAGGCGAGCTCGGTCGCGGTCGTCGAGCTTAGCGTCGACCACATGTCCCATCTCGACGAAGTAAGGCTCGGGCCCGAGGATCTTTTCGGTAACGGCAAGCACGCGCGGACCGAGCGAACCGACGTAGCCTTCTACGCTGTATTCGGGTCCGTCGAGATACTGTTCAAGCATCATTGCTTGACCAACTTCGTGGCCCATGTCCGGCACAGATCGACTCGCAACGCTGTCGATCGTCGCGTGCAACTGCGCGAGTGAATCGACGCGGCGCACCAGTAGGCTGCCGCAACCATCGACCGGCTTCACAACGGCAGGAAATCCGACGTGCACCGCCGCGCGGGTGACGTCGCCACGCTTCGCGATCGACGCGAAACGCGGCACGGCAAGCCCGGACATGCTAAGTCGCTGGCGGCTACGGTATTTGTCGCGTGTGAGCGCGGCCGCTTCGGGCGCTAGATGAGGTAACCCCAATTGCGCGGCCGTCTGCGCGACGACGTCGACCGCGTACTCAAAGCCGGGAACGAGCGCGTCGATGCCTCCGACTGTCCGCACTGCCGCAGCGACGTCATCAGCCGAGCCAGTGTCGACACTCGTCAGCGACGCGACGGTCCGTAGGTGCGTTGGCGGCACGATGCGAGTATCTGCGCAGAACACGTGTACCGGGTGCCCGAGCCGCTGCGCTGCAGCGATCAGCGCGGTGCCCGATGAGACAGGCTCTACTACGACAATAGCCACGATGCGCTCCTCATGCGACGAGCACTTCCGACTGGCGCCCGGTTTCTGCCTTCAGTTCGTCGAAGTAATCGCCGACCAAGCCGATGAAGTTGCGCAGATGCATTTCGGCCTTGTCGATGCCACCCCATCCGTCGATCGCCCGCTGGAGGGCGCCCCACATCAGATCGTCGTGGTCGTGCGATTCGTCGTATTGGATATGGCCAAGTGAACCCTTAACGGCGTGGTGGCCGAAGGCTCGACCCGCAGCGTCGGTGATCGTCTTATTGTAGCGGTCCGAATACCATTCGACGAACCAGTTCCACACCATCGTCGGCAACGGGCCATCGCGTTCGATGCTGAGATACAGATAATTGATCAGCTTGCTGGTCGAGTGGAGCGGCTGAATGGTGTCAATCTGTTCGGCGGTGAGGCCGAATTTTTCGATGTCGCGCAGAAAGAGTCCTTCGTGGCCGTATTCCTCGGCGAGGTATTGCGCGAGGATCTGCGCGAGTTGATTGTCCTTGAAGCCGATCTTGTAGAGCGCGAATGCATCGACTTCATTGTTCAGGCGGATGCGCAGCACTGTCTCGACGAGATGCCGCCGATAGTATTCGCGGTCGATCCATTCGCCGCGGTGAAACGCGGCGGTGTCGGGCGAGGCGGAAAAGAGCGCCTGCATTTCACAGTCTGCAACCAGTTCGAAGCGGGCACGATCTTGGTGGGCCATTTTCAGTCTCCAGTAAAACTACATGAAGGGAAACAGCATCGCGAGCGCGACACATACAACGACGAAGCGAATCATCCGCAGTTAGTGTCTCGGCAACATTCGAAGACTTGGAAGAAAATGCAGTGCGAGACGACGATCCAACTGCCAGCAACACCGGGCTATTTTTGGCGACCGCAGGCTATGCTGGCGCTGACCACGAGCAACGTGCCGATGCTTTGCAAGCCCGTCATAAGCTGACCGAGGACGACAAAGCCGATTGCGGAGGCAATGGCGGGTTCGACGCTCATCAGAATGCCGAACGCGGACGCCGTCATGCGCCGCAGCGCGAACATTTCGAGGACGTAGGGCAGGAGCGGCACGAGTACCGCGAGATATGCTGCGTCAATCAGTTGAGCGGCGGGCAGATGGCCACCGCTTTGCGCAAGACCAAACGGCGTGGTGACAAGGGCCGCGACGATCAGCGACATCGAGAGCCCCTGCAGGCCATCGAACAGCGTGCCGACTCGTTTCATCATCACGATGTAGGTTGCCCAGCCGAGCGCAGCGCCAATCGGAAAGACCAGCGCGGCGAACGAGGTGGTCCATATGCCGTCCTGCCGCGCAATCAGGACGACGCCGACCATCGCGACCATGGGCCACACTAGCATCCGGAATTTGCGGATGCCAGCCGTCGCGACGATGAGGGGGCCAATGAAGCTGATGGCGACTCCGAGACCAAGGGGCACGCGCTGCACGGCTTCGAAGTAGCACAGCGTCATGCCGGCCATGGCGCTACCGAGAACGAAAGCGGCGATCCAGCGCTGTCGGGAGTAGGTATGGAGCGGCGGTCGCACCACGATCGCGAGCACCAATCCCGCGAAACAAAGACGCAGCCAAGTCGTGCTGAGCACACCGTATTGGATCGTCACGGGTCGCGACAATGCAGCACCAAGCTGCACGCTGCACATCGATACGATAGCCATGGCAGGCGCGAGCACGCTGGCAAAACGTTGCGAAGACGGCCCAGAACCAAGGGCGTTAGCATCAAACCCATCGCCTTTAACTGGCTCAAGCCCGGTGTCGATACGATTTGCTTGGATGGCATCTAAATCTTCGCTCATACTCGGCTCCGTAGCAACGACGGGAGAATCCTAACAGCGAAGATCCGCTTTGTATAAGCCGTTAATATTTTTGTGCGCATCAATCATATTGATGATTCGCGATCCAGAAAAAGCTTGTTTTTCAGGTAAAGTGGTTTTGTCGCGGTAAGGGCGGAGCGCTAGAATGCACGTCTTGTGAAGTGACGGAACCGACCGCACGCTACTGGGCAGGAGTGAGCTTGCGCGGGCGGCCTGTCGCCTGGGTCGACCGCAATGCACGCACTCCGTGCCTCTTCGCCCGCAGCTTGTATGCCCACGAACGATGCAGCCCAAGCGACGCCGAAACCGCATCGGGATGTTCCCCATCATTCATCCGCTCAAGCGCGAGCATGCGCATCTCTTCGAGGATGTTGTGCGCCAGACTTCTTCCGGCTCGTGTACAGTCCGTAGCTCCATCGAGTGACACGACACGATAGATCAGCATTCGCCGAATTTGTTCCCTAACTTACTGATCTATGAGCAAGAGCGTCCGGTATCAAATCGACACAAACCCAACCGACGCAGCGACTCTTTGGAAAGGCATCCCGCGCATCGGTGAGGTGTATTTCAACAGCCTGTTAATCTTACTGTGTCAAAAACTCAGTTGCGCACTCTATTGTGGTACAGGAAGAGCGCCATCGTTGCATGAGCCTTTGTCCAAGTAGGATGCGCAACGTAGTAATCGAATCAGGAACGTGGCGTTGAGCGCGCTGGACTGCCCCGGGGGATGTAATCCGAGGGAAGGGTAGGCAGCGCGCTTTCAAGGAAGTTTTTTTACCATGTTCATCTGATTGCATTCTGAGTCGCTGAGCCATCAGAAACCCATACGCTGCGATACTCAGTGTGGCGTGATGGTGAAAGCCACGCCAGCCTCGCCCTTCATAATGACCGAGACCGAACTCCTGCTTCAGGTCCTGATAGTCGCGCTCGATGCGCCAGCGAATTTTGGTCACGAACACAAACTGCTCCAGGTCGCCTCTTCGGGGGCGGTAGTGAGAAAGTATTTGAGTGGCTCCGTATCGCCATCAGGCCATTCAATAAGCAGCCATTCTTCGTCGCGAACGGTACTTCGCCAATTGTCGCGATGTGCGGGACGAACCCGTACGGCGGCAAAGCGTGAGGAAAGTGCTGCGTTGCTACCTTCCCGCCAGGTTACGGTCTGCCAGGCGTTTTCGGGTAATTGCATGGCCAGTTCCTTCACTGCGAGCGGTTCATGACCGGGCGCGCGGCGTAGCAATGTCGGGGGTTTGCAGCGCCCACTCCAGGGCTTGGGCGGAAGTGGCGCCGTACCGGGTGCCCACACAGAGGTGGCCGGCCGGATCCCTACCGCGTACAACAAACCCAGTTCAGTTACGCTTTCCCGGAAAGCGGTTTCGACGCCGTACCCGGCATCCGCGAGCACAATGCCCGGCGCAACGCCGGATGCTACAGCCTCCCGGAGTTGGGCCAGCGCAATCTGCGGCTTGGTCTCGAAGGCGAGATCGTCGGGAATGCCTGCAAGACGCGCTCGTTCCCGGCCGTCAATCCATTCCTTGGGCACATACAGCTGCCACGCAATTGGCAGGCTGCCGCGTTGCGTCGTGATCGACAGGCTCACGGCGATTTGGCAGTTATCCTGTTTGCCCAGTTGCCCACAGTATTGCCGCGCTACGCCGACCGAATGCTTGCCCTTTTTCGGGAAGCCCGTGTCGTCAATAATCCAGTAATAGCCAGCCTCTTCAGCAGCGTGCAGGTCTAACGCGGGCATCACCCATTCGCGTACCCGCTGCAGGACCGCCCGGTCAGACCATTCCGCCTTGGCCACAAAATGATGGAGTGACTGGTGTTTCGCGCTCGCGTGAAGTGGGTCAATATGCGCGGCCATCGGCTCGACGCTCTTGCGTGACAACGGCATGACCAGGCCCGAACAGTAACCCTTGAGGCCGGCATGGCGATCGGCGTGCACTAACGCCTGCGCCAGATGGCTTAGATACGCGTCAAATTCATCGACATCTTCTCTCATCGCGATCGCCCGAAGTCTGTACTATTTAATACTGCCAGGTATCGCTTTGCTGCAAATGGCTTTTTTGACACAGTAAGACTAAGGATATGTGAGCTTTCCCCGACCATCGCTTCCTGATGGGTACGGTCTCGCGTAGCATGCCCCCGTTCATTCTTCAGGCTAGCAGGCCAAGGATGTGGCCGCGTAACCAGAGGCCTCTGGAAGGCGAAAACCCGACGGAATCTCAATGCTGGCGTCAGGTTTGAGAGACAATAACAACCATTCGGCCAACCAAACGTTCGATCAAATCGAATTGCCAAGGGCGGCCACGCCATAGCCCTGAGATTCCTTGACGATGGCGAAATCCCACCACGATCAAACCAGCATTCAATTGCTCTGCGTAGTGCACGACACTTTCGACCACTGTACCGTGAGAAAGGTAGCCGCTCGCCCTAATACCTTCGCTTTTCAGACGACACAGCGCGTTGTCCAGCAACTGTGATGTATTGCTTACATATATTGAATAAGCAAGGTCGGTCACGATCCCAGCTGTCGATATGAGTGCAGTGGAAATGTCGTTCACACCCTCCTTGTCAGCGTAGCTCGGGAATACGATTCAGAGCTTGCTCGCTTTCTTCCGATCCGTCGTAATAAACAAGAATGCTTTGGTAGTTAGACACTAGGAGTCCGTTAGACTTTTGAAGTTGATATTTCGCGAATCAATCCTATTACTTCGTCGAAATCAGGCTTCCGATGCTATGGGAGAGGGCTGCGGCAGTAAGCCAGACTGGGGAAACTAACCCCCAATGACTTTCCGCCTTGGGAGACGGTCTACCAGTAGACGCAGCGCTGGTTCCAGACAGGCTGTTTCAAATCAATGGTAAGTGATCTGCGCTTGATTATCCGTGTGACGCACGATCGCCGGGGTCAGTGGTCCAGTGTGGTCATTCTCGATGGACGCACGCTGCAGTCGAAGTGCTAGCGTGGTCCACGCGCAGGCTATCACGGGTAGAAGTTCAAGCAAGACAGTAGGTGCACATGCCCGTGGGGCAATCACTGGGCGGGCATGTGGCGCCGCCCAGTGAACAGGAGCGTGCATAGATCGGGGAACTGGCGCGACAGGTCCAGCAGGCTGCGGGGGAGACGGTGAGAATCGCGTTCGCTGACCAGGTAGTACACCGGCGAAGAACCCGCAGAGGCCGCTCGCGATGAAGGCATCGAGCTTCGCGTGGTCAGGTTGCCGGAGGCAAATGAAGGCTTTGTACTGTTGCTGCGTCGTTGGGTGGAGGAGCGCAGCTGGCTCAACCGCCTCAGACGACTGGCCAGAGACTATGAGGGTTTGGCCAAAAACCTTGGCTGGTTTGCATTTCGTCGTGTTCTCCCCGCTTATTGTCTTCCACTGCGCAGCCGTTAACAGAGCTGCAAAGCGCCTTCTAAGAACCCTTAACAAAAAGAACGAAGGGGCTGTGAACCCTTGATGAATACTGTTAACCTTTTCTTTGTTTCGACGACGAAAAGGACATGGCCAAGCCGATACTCGACGACGAACTGTGGGCACTCATCGAACCGTTGCTGCCCCCGCCCAAACTACGACGAACCCGTTATCCGGGGCGCAAGCCGCTCGACAACCGTGCGGTGTTCACCGGCATTCTCTTCGTCTTGCAGACAGGCCTGCGTTGGGACCTGCTACCTCGCGAGATGGGTTGCGGCAGCGGCATGAGTTGCTGGCGTCGCCTACGTGACTGGCAAGCCGCTGGCGTCTGGGAGCAGTTGCACGAGGTGCTGCTTGCGCGATTGCGCGCAGCCGACCAAATCGGATTGCGCGCAGCCGACCAAATCGACTGGCCTCGCGTCATCGTCGATTCCTCTTCAATCCGCGCTGTGGGCTCAGGTCAAAAACAGGACCGAATCCCACAGACCGCGCGCGACCCGGTTCAAAGCACCATCTCATCACCGAAGCGCAGGGCATCCCGCTCGCGGTGATTCTGACCGGCGCCAACCGCAACGACGTCACGCAACTTCAAGCGCTGGTCGAGGCAATTCCGCCGATTCGTGGCAAGCGTGGCAAACCACTATCAAAGCCTCGGGTCGTTCAGGGCGATAGAGGCTACGACCACGACAAATATCGACGTCCACTGCATGTCGCCGGCATTGCAACCGAAATCGCTCGACGTGGTCAGCCTCATGGTAGTGGGCTAGGCAAAACACGCTGGGTTGTGGAGCGGACCATCTCGTGGCTTCACAACTTCCGCCGACTGCGCATCCGCTTCGAACAGCTCGCTTTCATCCACGAGGCTTTCCCCAGAATTGCCTGCTGCATCATATGCTGGCGACACCTGCAAAAGTCATTCTGTTAACACCTCTAAGCTGACTGTTGGGTGATCTGCTGGAACACCCTTTCAGCAAGCCCAACAATTTTATGAAGCCGTCTCTAAGCCTTTGAACAATTCCGTGCCAGAACGCTGTGCATCCTCGCCCAAGTCATTGTTGTCTCAGAATTCGCCACGTGCACTAGTTTTTCATGAAGTTCAGAAACTGACGAGGGATCGATTATTCCGTTTTTTATCATCTGCGGCGCGAGGTCACTCAAGCTCATCGCATAAAGCAACCTATCTTGGGCTGAATTGAGTAACGGGTGATATAGGCGGCTATGTTCAATTTCCAAACCGAGATTCCTGATAAAACTCTCCATCCGGAAGGCGATATTGTAATCACGGCCGTTCACGATAAAACAAGATCTTAACATTCTTATAAACTCATCGATCGCTTCAGACGGTGGAAAACAGAATGAACCGTCATGAATCACCGGCTCTTCGCACAGCAAATGGCCATCTGGGCAGAGCGCATTCACCATTTCACGGATCGCGTGATCAGCATCCGCCACATGATGCAGCACCATCCGACAATAGACTAAGTCATATGAGTTATCAAAATGATCCAGGCAATTAATGTCACCTTCGAAAAAGCGAACATTCTCGAAACCACTTTCTGCTATCAATTCGCGGGACGCATCTAGCTGCGCCGGACTGTTATCTATAGCCGTCACCGTTCCTTGAGGTCCAGCCGCGCGTGCCAGATTCAGTGTCATTGCGCCACTACCGCAGCCAACTTCAAGGATCTTCCTACCGCGGAGCGTGCCGGCTCTGCTTATAAGGTCAACACTGGACTGTTCGTATAACCGGTTTTGGATGCCGAGTCTTAGCCTGGCACTGTCATCCGTTTTTATGATGTAACCCATATTGCCTCCTTGAGAATTCTTCATTTCGATTGAGTGACGCGGCGTTTTCAACCGTTATGCTCTCGTCTTGGCCCCTGGTGATGTACCCTCGGGTTTTCGCCTTCTAGGGGCCGTCTTGCGAAAGACGACGCGGGTGTTGCAGATGCGATATTTGCGCCGTTTGCAGCGGCCCATCCCGCAGACTCTGGTCCGTTGGTGGCGGTGGGCACGGACGTTGATGAGGCATCAGTCAAAGGGCCGTTGTCTAGCTGAAAACGGTGGTCCCGATACGAAAGGGCGCCACCCTTTTATCGCCTCCATTAGAATCTCGCTCGCTTTGAAGTAACGTTCTGGAACCGCGTCCACATCTATCCCGAAGTAACCCAGCTCGATCGGAAGAGAGCCGAGCCTGTGCTGTCTCGAACCACCGATCAGGTGATAAAGCATGCAGATCTCTTCAAGCGCAAGTAGCGGATGATGAAGGCTATAAGCAGCATGACTAGAGGGCCGAGACGAAGTTCCGCGGCGTGCTGTGCGACGCTCGACAAGAACGGCGTCGTCAATGGGCCGTAAAATGGTGCTCCGCCAGAGCGGTAAGCGTAAAAGCCTCGCTGTTGACAGGCTTCGGCTAGACCGATGCGGTCCGCGTATTGTTGTCCAATTGCGCAAATCGTCGTCGTCCAAGATGCCGAAGGCCGGCTTAGGCGGTAAAGCGTTTCTCATTCAACTCTCTCCAACTTACATCCAGATACCGGCCTAGATTGAGGTGAATCAGGGTTTGCGGGTGCGATTACCGTTTTGGTCGTCGCGCTCCAGCCCATAGACATCCCCCTCAAGCTCCCTCGTTTCTGCCAGAACTCCGGTGATAAGGTCCATATCCTTGGCGGTCAAGGTGAGACCGGAGATGGCGACGTTCGAGGCTAGATGGGTGCGGTCGCGCGCGCCGATGATGACGGCCGCCACCCCCGGTCGTTCGAGCATCGCAGCGCTGGCGACTGTGGCGATGTCGGTTCCGTGCCGGTCCGCGATCTGGCGGAGCATTGTCAGAAGGGCCTGGAATAGATCCCAACCGCCGATGTCGTCGATAATCCGCTTATATTTGACCAGCGAACGGTTCTCCGGCTCCCATGTCGGTTCCGGTGCGCCGAACCATCTGTCGCCGAGGAAGCCGCCAGCCACGGTTCCATAGCACAGAAGGGGGATACCGTACTCGACTGCCGCCGCAGCCATTCGCCGCGCTGGACGTCGGTCGAGCAGCGAATACTGCACTTGCATGCAGGTAAACGGCACTCCTGCATTCACGATCTCCAGCATATGGTAAGTGTCGAAATTGGTGCCGCCGATCTTATCAATCTTGCCGGTGAGGCGAAGATCATCGAGCCACAGCGCCGCCTCGATCCAACGTGGCTCTCGGTATTCCCACCAGTGGAGTTGTACGAGGTCGAGCCGCTCCTGATTGAGGCGTTGCAGTGACTGGTCGATCACCCTCTCGACATAAGACTTGTTGATGCGCCGTAGTATGTCTAAATGCGGCACAAATTTGGTATGGACTTTGATTCGGGCGAGGGCCTCTTCCCCTCGCAGATCGCGATAGCGCCTTCTAAAATGACCGATCAGTTCTTCGACCCCGGTATAGATGTCGGCACAGTCGAAGGTGGTTATTCCGGCATCCGCGAAGGCCACTAGATCCGCCACGGGATCTTCGCTTCGGCGCGTGCAGTGGCCACTCGCGAGTTGCCAGCCTCCGTGGATCACTCGTGAAATCTCGTAGTTTGGGGTGAGCTGGATTCTCTGCATCTTTGTTGCGCCTTATAACGGTCATCATGGTGCGGCCCCGCTGTGCTTGCGAGGGGGTGAACTGGCATTGCCAACTCAGATCGGATAACTAACCATATAGGAGGAAAGCCGACTGATCTGCAGGTTGGCGCGCTTAGAATTCGCTGAGTATGGCCATGCGGAAGGCTGATACGCAGGCCTGCCACTCCTAAAGCTTCCTGCCGTTCCCCGATCCGTTCTATGGCCATTTGTCCGACCTTGACGTTCATACGACCCGCTCCATCAGCATCCGACCAGCTTCCGCGTAGTGCCGCTGGTGGACCATGGCGTGTTGCGCAGCCGCCTGCAGATCGCGCAGCCGCCGCTGAAGTGGTGAAGATTCATACACTGCGACACCGCCGGCCAGGGTAAAGCAGGCATGCGCTGCGTGGGCACAGATCGTCGCAATCCAGATTCCAGTCTGTATGCCCTCGCTGTACAGCACTTGGCCATTCAGCGTGCCGGCCAAGGCGTGCCGCCAGTGACTCTGCGCCTGAACCTGCATGGCCGCCCGCGCCGCACGCACATCTGCCTCAATTCGACCCAGCTCACCCAAGACCATCTCCGAGTCGCGCATAGGAGCCGGCGCTCGAAGTTGTTGCCTGCCGCTGTGGGCGAGCTCGGCAACATCCGACAACGCGCCCTCCGCGATGCCTACGCAGACCGCGCCAATAAGAACCGACTGGAGGTGCCGCCACGCTTGATAAAGCGGTCCCGGTTCGCATGATGCGCCAGCCGGAAAGTCGAAAAAATTGGCCTCCGACGCGAGTACGTTCTGTAGGGCTATGTGGTGACTGCCGGTACCTCTGAGGCCGGAGGCGTGCCAAGTGTCTTCAATATGCCAAGCCGAGGCCGGCAACGCGACGCCCCGGACCAAGGGTGGACCGGCATCCCCTGCCGGTCCACGGAGTGGCTTTCCTCCTTCCGACATGACACACAGACCCGCCATCCAGTCGGCGTTGCGGCAACAACTGGCGAACGGCCAACGGCCGCTGATCCGCCACCCACCTGGCACTCTCTCGGCAGTGCCTCCAGGCATGGATACACTAGCTATGATGATGTCCGACTTCTCCTGATACATCAGATCGTAAGTCTGTCTCGGCAATCGAGGGCTCATAATGGCGGATGAAATGCCGATCATCGCGGTCCAGCCGACTGACCCGTCGAGCCGAGCCAACGCGCTGATCACTTCCATTCCCCAAGGTAAATCTAACTCTAATCCTCCACGGCTGCGTGGCACGAACATGCGGAACACCCCTATCGATCGCAATTTCTCGATAAGGTCGGACGGCATGCATCGTCCGGCTTCGATTTCGGTTACGCGCGCGAGAATGGCTGGGGCAAGAGCACGAATCGCGTCAAGCATCCGGCCGGCTGCAACTGACGAAATCTCCAAGCCCTCGTCGTCAGAGAGGGCTTGAATTTCAGCTTGGTGTCCCTTTGGCGCCGGGCGATCTGACTCGTGTAGGGCATTACTTTGCTTCATTAGTTTCGGCGTGTGTCTGATTAATTAAATGAGCGAGCATGCCTTCTGCCTGTGACAGGCTCAGTGCGGCGGTGGTTAGTTGTTGCGCCTTACGTCACGACTGACCAGCATTGCGCGGTTCTCGTGCTACTCGCCCACCCGGACGGCTGCAGTCTATATGCTACTGGTTCTGTGACAGGCGGCGTGCGTTCACTTCTGTGGCAAGCATCAATTGTGGCCGTAGGCGGGGGATTGGTGAGCCGGAGCATGGGTTTTCCTCCTGTACGCTTAGCGTGGTTGGAATGCAAGGCCCGCGCAAATAAGTACTCGCGGTTCGGCCTCGGGTTGACAAATCTATTGTCCATCGATGTATCTAATACTTTATACACGGTTTCAGAAGTTTGCCTCGCGTTTAGTAGAGGCACAAGACAATTAATATCAAAAGAATTGAAATGGCTTTCACTCCGAAAAATGTCGCATTCTTTGCGTCGCCGTGGGGTGACCGCTCAGATATTCCAGTTGACGGTTTCGCGTTCACCGCTCGTGACAATCGTCTTATCCACATGGCGTTGAACTGTAGGCGGGGCACGCTTGCTTGAAATCGATCGGTGGGGCGCCGTCCAAACCCGGCGGGAGCGATGCTAACCCGCGTTTAGATTCTTAACGGTAGGCCAGCCACACCTCAGCAGAAAGCATGCTGCCAAGGAGTAAATGTAGCGAAAAAAGGCGGGTCATGCGGGTGGGCATGACGCGAAGGGGATGACCGCCGATGTCGACCCAGCTGCGCTAATGTCTGACTATCAGGACTAGCGAGCCCTCTCACGGTGTCGTTCGGCAGACAAAGTCTGCGTAGTTACATATGCGGCAGCTAGTCAGGATTTTCTGAAAATATCGTCGCCCCAGATGCAATCTGCTCGTGCAAAATTTAACCTCAACGGCGCATGCGATGTTCTCAGACACCGTCGACGGAGCAAACGCGAGCGCCAACCTGTACTCCCTCGTCGAGACCGAACTATGCCGAATCGCGCGGGATGACCTCGGTGGATCCTTGATGGCACGTGCGTTCAGGAAAACGCCCGTGCTTCTGATTCGGCATAGTCCGTTCCGTACGTTCAAAGGGCGTCGAGAAACGCTAGCAGTCGGCCGCTCGCATGATATCGACCCGGCTGTGCATCTTGTGCGGGAGGAACTTCGCCAGTGCAGCTTCTTCAATGGCTAGATGTGCGTGCAGATAGACTTGAGTGGTCTCGACAGACTCGTGTCCTTCTGGAAGAAGCCCGACATACAACCAGTGAACGTAAAGCCATGGAAGACCCCTCGCTGGCCGGACTCGTTGTCCGCAATGCTGCCTTGTCCGGACGACATGACCCCGATCAGGCCCGTGGGCGGAACAAGATCGGACAGGCATTCCACCAGCCGCATCGGGCTGAGTGCATTGGCGAGCATGAGCTTCACGTAATCCGCGGTCGATACCTCGCCGATAGTTTGGGTTGGATCCGGATTGGTGGTACCGGCGTTCACGAACAGAATGTCGAACGTCCGGTTGGACACGCGCTCGCGCAGGGCCCGGATCTCATCGGGCCGGGTGATGTCCACAGTCTCGATCTCGACCTTTCCCGATGCTCATCGGCCAGCGCATGCAGCGGGGTCCAGCCGCTGCCAGCGCGGACTTTACCCATGACGCTCCATCCCTTCTTCAGAAACTCAGCCGCCATGGCATGGCCACGTCCGAGTGAGGCACCGATGAGCAGAATCATGGGCGTGTGAGGGGGGCGCTTGGGGCATGAGCTTTCCTTCTTCGTCGGGGTGATGCCGTGAATTCTTGGGACCACTCCAACTTTGCACCAGACGCCCCGCCAGTCGGAACGGCATGGTACGCAAAGTAGCCCAGAACGATCTGCGCCAGCCAGCGCCCTTGTGAGGCGATCAGTTCGTGGATATGCAGGCGCATGTGCTCCTTGACATGCTTGAGCTTCGCGCGCAGCCGGTCCTTGCGGCTCTTCTGTTTGAGCTGGAAACTGCCGTTGAGTGACGTCCCACTTATGTGGGTGAAACCCAGATAAGCAAACGTCTCCGGCTTGCCCATGCCCTTATGCCTTCGCCGCTCGGCCGCATACCGACCAAACTGCAGCAGACGGTTCTTCTCCGAGTGCAGCATGAGGTCGAATTCCTCCATGCGTTGCCGCAGTTCCTTCATCAGCAGCAGCGCATCTGCTTCGTCCTGGAAGCCCACCACCGTATCGTCCGCGTACCGCGACGCAATCACCGTGCCGCGGGCACACAGACGCTGCCACCGCTCTATCCAAAAATCAAACACATAGTGCAAATAGATATTGGCGAGTAATGGGGAGATCACTGAACCCAAGGCGTACCGGCCTGTACCGACATCAGCCGGCCATTGTCCAGCACCCCAGCATCAAGCCATTTGCCGATCGGCGAATAACTCTCGGGTCCGCCACCCGATGCTTCACGAAACGGATCAACCATTGCCTGTTGACGGTGTCGAAAAAGCTTCGAATGTCGGCGTCCAGAATCGAGTTCACTGGTCGCCACCGAATCGCGGCAGCCAATGCGTCGAGCGCATCATGCTGGTCATGACTCGGGCGAAACCCGTACGAGAAACCGAGGAAGTCTTCCTTCATAAATGACGTTCAGAACATCAACCATTACGCTCTGCACAAGCTTGTCTTCCAGTGCTGCTATACCCAACAGCCGGAGACCTCCGTCGCCCTTGGGTATATAGCGGCGCACCACTGGCAGGGCACGGTAGCTCCCTGTGCCTACCCGCTTGTGCAGGTCCCGGAGATTGCTCTCCAGTCCCGCTTCATAGTTTTCCCACGTCATGCCGTCAACTCCCGGCGCAGCCTTACGTTTGAGCGCATAGAACGCAACGCTCAGCCGCTCGACTGTGACGTGGTGCAGCAACGTCGTGAAACGCATCTTCTTATGGTGTCTCGCCAACCGCCGTACGCGATCCAGTCCCTGTGACACGCTTCCCCGGTGCTGCGCCCGGCACGTGTGATTCTGGTTCGCATTCCCTTCGGTCCCCGCACTTGGCTCCGCCCCTCCTCGCCTTCCCGATGCGGGCCTGGCCAATACCGCTACAGCGCCAGGTCAGACGTGAGATCTCCCGGTTCCCGTACAAGGCGCTTGCGTGCATGCCAAGTTCTACGACCACGCCGGATCGGCGGCCACTCGCGATGTCGCGCCCGCTCGTATCGCCTTCCACGTACTGGAGCGCGTCGGCGTCCAGGATATAAACCATTTCGTGGCTCCATGGCTTGCCTACACATTCCCCTGCCGACGCTTCGCTGACCTCCTCGCGGATGCCCGCGCACGGCTCGGGGGCGATGTGGCTCGCTACGCCTTCATCGTAGTGGACTCTCACCACGTACACCTAGCCGGTGTCCCGGCGCACCCAGTAGGGATTTTCAACCCATTGCCAGACGACCGCTTCGTCCGACAGATCGAATGCGTGCTGCAGATACTACGAGCCAGCAATCAGCCTCGGTGACGTGGCCGGCCGACCTTTGCGTGAGACGAAGCTCGCGCTCATCGACGCTTTCAATCCATCCCAGTTGATCAGATCGGCCAGACGCACCAGTGGATGCTTCAGGTTGATCTGCTCGCGCAGAGGATGCCGGAATAAATCGCCTTCGTTTAACCGCTGTCTTCGGACCCATCCAGACCTCGAAAGAATTTGCGCGAAACCACCCATAATCTGCCAAGTTCCTGCAAATCCGTCAACAACTATCAGCGTCAAACCCTTGCTGCGCAAGCCGCTTCGAATTTTCTAGACCTGACTATCTATTTGCACCGGAGCCCAGATGATGACAACGGCAGGGAAGCGGTGGCCGTGATAAAGCGATTTCGTTTTCTTCTTTATCACTTCATTCCACCGCCGCCTTACCGTCAACCGGACAAAGCCGTCTGGGCTGCAGCGCCTATGCCCGTCAGCCTTACAAACAAATCTTCCAATCACCCTTTCCGATTTCAAGGAACAAACAGTCGTCGGACCACTCGTCCATTTCCACAGCGACCGCAGACATAACCCCAACAAGCACAGTTGCCGCCATTAAGCCAACGAATACCATTTTCTTAAGCTTCTTGCGCATGTCAATCCCCAGGAATTGAAAACAAAAATTTATAACACTTCGATACTAGTCCATTGAAATTGCACTGATCCAGTAGTGGATGGGTAAGATGAATCTGAGTGCAACGGAGCGCAAAGTAGCCACAAAACCGACGCCGTTCAAACATTTCTGGCTGACCACCCGAACGTCTCGATACATTACACACTCACGTATTCGTCATGGCTGAATCAGGTTGAGAACTGGTTTGCCTGCATCCAGCGAGACGTCATTACGCGTGGCGTATTCACCAGCACCAAGGATCTCGACAAAAAGCTCATGCGTTATATACGCCAGTACAACAAGCAGGCGATCCCATTGAAATGGAAGTATTCCGATCCATCGCGGAGAATCCGGTGCAATTCATCCGGTTCAACGGACTAGTCGTGACCGAATACTGCACGGACGCGTCGTACATTTTGACCAATGATGCAAAGCCACCGCTTCCGCAAACCTGTATCTGAACATAGCCAAGCCGCGCAGGGGGCGCAGAGAAGCCGCTCAATGCCCGCGCGAACCAACTACCTTAGATCGGATCTTCCTCAGCCTCCGCCACACTCCTACTCGTCAGGGAAACGAAGTTCCATACCTGCGCAGGCGAGCCATTGAACTTGTAGAGCCTGACCTGGTTGCCGTCAATCGTGAGACGTTCCTTAGGTTCGGGAAGGCCGCCTCCGACCCGCGTGTAAGGGACTCCGCGCAGTTGGAGCCTTCAGCACGCACTCAAGCAAGCGCCGTACCATCGCAGCCGTTGCGCGCCATGATTTGACACGGACAACATCGTTCCACTGCAGCGGAACGTTTTCGCCCCGTGATTAATATGGTGGCGCTGTCCGCCAAACGGAAAGAAATGATGCCACCAACTGTTCTAAAATGAGGTCGAGCATCTCACCGATGTGGAGTACGACTGCGTCGAGGGACAGAATCGATGTAGGAACGAGTTCATTTGTTGTGTGGTTTGTCGGCATTGTCGTGTGCATGCAGTAATGGTAATAGAAGAGACTTGACCTTGCCATGACGTGTCGTCGGTAATAGTGCAATTTGGATGCGCTGGTCTGTTACGCTCGACTTTTTGGCGAGCACAAGCCGATGCGTAAGCTGAAAGACATTGACGGATTGTTCAACGGGCGCCACTTCGATTGTGAATATTTTCCATTGCGTGCGCCGGTACCTGCGTTACAAGCTCGGCTTTCGAGATCTCGCTGAAATGATGGCCGAGCGCGGTCCGTCGATGGCGTACACGACGATCATGCGCTGGCTCCAGCGCTTCACGCCGGAGTTCGGCTTTGTCGCAATAGGGGACCTGCTATGCTGAAGTCCCGAAGACGAACGATCTGACCGATGAAGCAGAACCTGAATCCCGCGGTGGCGAAGGTGCTCAAGCGCCTGCATTATCTGCTTGAGGTAATCCTTCTCCGCGTGCGCTGGTACGTTGCGTATCCGCTGAGTCTGCGTGACCTCGAGCAGATGATGGGCAAGCGAGGAATTTCGGTTGACCATTCAACCGTGCGTCGCTGGGCACTCAAACTGTTGCCGTTTCTGGAGAAGGCGTTTCGGCGCTGCAAGCGGGCGGTCGGCAGGAGTTGGCGTATGGACGAAACGTACATTCGCGTGAGGGGCGAATGGAAATATTTGTAGCGCGCCGTGGACAAGGCTGGCAACACGATCGATTTCCTTCTGCGAGCCCATCGTGACCAGGCTGCGGCCCGGTGATACTTCGAAAAGGTGATGGCCCAGAACGGTGAAACCGGAGACCGTGGCGATTGATAAAAGCGGGACAAATCTGGCGGCGCTACAAACGCTCAACGCCGAACGTGAGACGCCGATCAAGGTCCGCCAGAACAAATACCTGAACAAACAACGTTGTAAAGCAGGACCACCGTGCCATCAAGCGTCGCACCCGTCCCATGCTGGGATTCAAAGATTTTCGCTGTCCCCGCATCATTCTGGATGGCATCGAAGCCATGCATATGGTCGTCAAGGGGCAGATGAAACGCATTCGCGGCAGTCAACAATCTGCCGCTGAGCAATTTTACTCGCCGGCGAAATAAGCAATCCTATGATATTGCGCTTTGCTATGACCGTTGCCCTTATCGCGACAACATCTGCTATTGCGATATCTAGAATTCGGCGAGATTCCCCTTGGGGCAACTCTCAAGCCACCTGTGAATAACATGGCAGCGGCCTGAGTAGCCAACGTCGAGCGGCAACAGCGATTGAAGGTTCGACGCGCCCGGACAGCAAGCGGGCTACCTTCGCAGGTAACCGTAGTTCTAGATGGGACTCGTCCACAATGGGGTGGTTCCAGCGCCTTGCGCAGGCGGTATGTGGCGCCCGGTCCCGTGCCAGCACGGATAGAAGTTGGTCCGGTCAAGTGTCCGGACTTCAGACACGCCGACCTCACTGCTGCTCTCGCCTGATATGGAGGATTAAAAAACATCTGGCCTGCACTTTAGAATAGGAGATAACTGACAAAAAAAAGAATCGCAAAATGGATTGACTTCCATTTCCCTATAGAAGGCTTACTGTGTCACATAATTAGTTGCGCGCTCTATCGCACAGGAAGAGAGCCGTCGTTGCATGGGCCATTGTCTGAGCAGGATGCGCAACTTGGTAATGGAATCAGGAGCGTGGCGTTGAGCGCGCTGGATTGCTGCGGGGATGTAATCCGAGGGAAAGGGCAGGCAGCGCGCGTTCAAGGAAATTTTACGGGTGAGCCCGTCTCCCAAGAATCAAATGATGCACATCAACGTCGAGGTCGAGTCGCATGAGTATCTTTGCGAATGCAGGTGCGCAAGCGTGCGGCAAGCCGTTAGCTCGTGGCGCACCGCGTTTACTAACATTTTTGAAAGTATTGTCATGACGATGAGACAGTACGAGCATGAAATCCAAACGTCATCCGACGGCCGGAAACTGGATTACGTGACGTTGCAGGCAATGCGCCAGCAAGCAGCGAAGCCGTTCGCGAAGGACAGGGCGTGGCGAGTGTGGCGGCGGCCTGCGGATGAACGAACGCAGCGCCTATCGTTGGCTGGCCGACTTCGCCAACGGCGGACAAAGCGCCTTGCTCGCCGAGTCGATCCTGGGCCGGGCGCCCAAGGTCACTGCCGAGGAGATGCGCTGGCTGGCGCAAGCCGTACGGGACCACACGCCGTTGCAGTTCAAGTTTTAATTCGCACTGAAGGGTGGGGCGACGATGAAGAATATGATCGACACCGACACGATAGAGCGTCGCGAGAGAATCCGAAAAAAGGCCTTCGAATTCGCCGAAAGCGGTGCCTTTACCAATTGGCAAGCAATTGGGGCGGCGCTCCGCTCACAATTTCCAACTAGTCACGTGGAGGATATCCTCGCGAGCCCATTCTGTCGTCTGGATCTGAATAATCGATGTGGCAAAGCCCGCCGTCACGATCTGTCCGATGAAGATAGTCACGAGCGAGACGGCAAGCAAGGAGGCATTGAATAGCGATCAACCGATCTTGCGCGAGATGCTCAATGCGTTGCGCTGGATGGGTCGCGCTTGGGCGGCGTGGCGAGTGCTGCCGACTAATTTATACGCCGTGGCATTCGTGTACCAGCAGACACAACGATGGCTGGCGGCGGTATGTTTGGCTTTTTCAAGTCGAAGGCGGTTAGAATGAGAGGATGAAGAGGAACAAAACGCCGTACTATGGTTTTTGTTTTCCGGCCGCGATCATCAGCTGCGCGGTACGCTGGTACTACCGCTCTAACCTGAGCCTGAGCGACGTGGAGGAGTTCTTGCTCGAGCGCGGCGTGACGGTCAGCTACGAGTCGGTGCGAAGCTGGGGCGACCGGTTCGGGGCCCAGTTTGCGCGGCGCGCGAAAGCGGCGCGCGTAAAGCCGGGCTCCACCTGGCATCTCGACGAAATGTTCGTGAAGCTGCGCGGTGAGCCGTACGTGCTGTGGCGCGCGGTGGACGAACATGGAGCAGAGCTAGATGTGCTGCTGCAAGAGCGCTGCGACAAGGCTGCGGCCAAACGCTTCTTCAAGTGGGTGCTGTGCTCGCACCCGGTGCCCATTAAGATCGTTACCGGCCAGTTGCGCAGCTACCCGGCAGCCAAGGCGGAAGTGACCGAGCTGGCCTGCGTGAAGCACGTCTTCGTGAAGGCCTCTGCCGAGGTCAATAACCGCGCCGAGAATAGCCACCAGCCCAAGCGCGGGCGTGAGTGTCAAATGCAGGGGTTTCGCGATCCACACCGAACGCAGGCGTTTCTTTCGCGCTTCGGACCGATCCGTCAGCATTTCGTGTTGCCCCGGCATCAAATGAAAGCAGCCTGCCATAGAGCTGAACTTCAGGCGCACCTGCGCTTCTGGTCTGAGTGGACTGGTACGAACTGCTTGGTTATCTAATAAGGATGCCTATCTTTAATGGGGTTTGGCAAACACCATCGCTTAACTTGACAAAGCCAGACAAGGCATTCCAGACGTGGAAGCCGACCGCACCGAAGGCGGCCGGTTCGAACTGATCGCATCAACTAGCACGGAGGACAGAATCAGGTGAAAGGCGATACGTACAAGCACCTCATCGCCGAGCTGCAAAAGTTGAACCGACGCATCGAGAGTGCGAGGCAGGACGAACGGCAAAACGTTTTGCAGGACATTCGTGAGAAGATGACCGAGTGGGATATTACTTCGAACGAGCTCCGGCGATATCGACGTGGCACGTACCACATGAAGCCGGTTGTCGCGAAATACCGAGACCCGGCCACTGGCCGTGAGTGGAGCGGCCGGGGCCGTGAACCGGCCTGGATCGCTGGCAAGGATCGCAGTCTGTTCCTCATCGAGAACGACGATGCACCAACCGGCACGCTGCGGGCCGTTCGCGCTGGTTAACTCTCTCTCGGTCTAATGCGACAGAACCAGAACCCGCGCCTCCAGCTTTTAAGGCGGATGCGCCGGGACTCGTCCGGGATGACGCACGTACAGGCCTGCCAGCCACTCGGCCAGAAACCGGCTCAACCAACGGCTAAAGAAGCGAGAGTCACAGCGCAGCCGCTGCATGTTGGCCTCACGTGTCTCACCGTCGTCACGCATCAGGATCAACCGGGAACGCCGCGTGTCCGCTGCGCGCACCGTTTGGCTACGAGCCGCCGACAGCAATTGTTTGCGCTCAAGCGTGGTCAAGTTCATCTTTTCCATGTATTTCATTGAATACCAAATAAGGCGCTTTTTCAACGAAGCAATGGACTAGAGGGGGCATCAATATGATTGAAGTATCCAGAAGAAATAGCGATTTATATAAAGCGAATTGGTACTGCTAGGATTTGCGCATCATCGTCACTGAGCCGTGTATGAGCGAGGAATCGGATGCCGTCCGAGTAAATCGTAGTGCAAGTGGGCCCGCGCCTATCATGGCCATCGCGTCGATGTGCAGCGTACAGCTTGGTGCCGCGTTGTCGCGGCCCGTGATGGCACAATATGGTACGTTCAGCACGACTTAGGTGCGCCTTTGTTTCGCGAGCGTGGTACCGTCAATCGTGGTGCGACCGCCACTTTAACCTTCTCCCGGCGGCGCTGGATCGCCGCCATCGTCCTCGGTAGTGCGATGGCGGGCATGGCGCTGTGCTACTTCGAAGCCGTCCGGCGCGTGCGTGTCACTCGGTCTCGCAGTCGCCATCAGCTCTCGCGGGCCGCTCTCCGTCGCTACGGTCGGTAACCGCAAGTTCCGCATGCTGTGTGGCCCGTGCTTGCGCTGGTCGGCGTCCTGCCGCTTGCGCAGCAGGACGGCAAGTGGGTCCCCTAGTTCGGGACGCTCGTGTTTCCGATCGGGTCTGCGAGAAATCGTCAAGACTAGTGTATGCGGGTGGGTGGCATGATCAGGCGGCTAGCGCTTGAGGGTCAGCATCGAATGTGGCCGTCAGAAGTAGGCCCGCGTGCCAGCAGACTGTATCTTGGCATCGAACGCGACGGCCCGCTGCCGACGATGGTGTGGAACGGGTTCGCCGAATGGTATTCGGACCGCTATAACAAGACGGTCACTGAGGCCGCGGACTGCGCCTTTGGTCTCGACACTGTCAAGGGTTCGCTGTAAAGAAACCTCGATCTTCTGCATGACTTGATCTTCCGCATGAAAAGCCTTGTTTTCGTGCCGTTTGACACGCGAACCCGCAGCATGCTCATGCAACATGCATTACTCTCCGAGGTATGTAGTCATGCAGAGCATCAGCGCACGAGCGGTTCTGGCATCTCCCGCTAAGGGGCGATTCGCATGGTTCGATCAAAACGTACAAATCACATGAGGGCAAAGACGCAAAACCCACGGAGGACGCTACCTATCAAGTGGGGGGCTTCAATCCCCGTTGTGTGATGCTGCTATGTGTACGCTGGTACGTAGCCTATCAGGCTGCGTAATCTCGTGGAAATGATGGCCGCGCGGGGTATGGAGGGGCGATCTCTCGATCTTGCATCGCTAAATGATCAAGCTCGTATCGTTGTTCCGAAGAAAACGAATAGTAGAAATTCCAGTCCCGCCCGAGGTCAGCCAGATACGTCTAATAGTGTTGTTAATTAACTGAATTTACAAAGTAAAAATTCTTTTCGCCGCCGCGGCTGATGCATCCACACTTGTTTCCACTCACCCAAACTCGCTACTTCGGCGTAGGTTTTTGGGCCATTGTAAGAAAACCTACGCCGCGTATCCTTCTCTCGGAGAAAACCTACGCCGAGGGAAGAATGCGCTTTGATGCACGTGTCGCGGCCAGGCTGCCCAGCGGGGAGCACATGACCTTTGAGGGATTTCCGGGGCTACGCCTGCAGGCTTCGACGAGCCGCAAGTCGTGGACGTATCGCTACAAGTCACCAGTTGACGGCCGGATGTGACAGGTGAAACTTGGCGAATGGCCGGCGATGGCGTTCGCGGCAGCGATCGCTGCTTGGGAGAAGAACCGCGTCGAGCGTGATACTGGCGCCGAGCTCTCCGCACTGCGTCGAAAGAAAGAACGCGCGGCAGCCCGTCCATCACCAGAGGATTACACCGTCAAGCAACTTTGTCGCGACTATCTCGAAGGGTACGTGGAGGTGAACCGCAAGACGAAGGGTGCGGTCGAGGTCGCGCGCATCTTCAAGGCGATGCTGGGACCGATTGCAGATATGCGCGCGGCGACCATCACCCGTGCACAGGCGTTTGATTTCCTCGAGTCGCCACGCCCATGCTCGCGTCGCGGCTTCGGATGGAACTTGGGTATGCCTGGCATTATGCGCTCGATGCGGGTCGCCTTCCGGAGGACACCGCCAACTGGTGGCGGGAGGTTCTACGGGGGCGATTGAAGAGCAAGGGGCGCAAGGTCGAGGGGAAGTATACGGGGACACAGAAACGGGTCCTCTCGGCAGACGAGCTTGGCACGTTGATCCGGTGGTTGCCGAACTTAAGCTTGACCGTTGCTGACGCATTGACGCTCTACCTTTGGACCGGCACAAGGGGCGGCGAAATCGTCGCCATGGAGGAGACGGAGATTGCGGAGGAGGCTGGCGGGCTGTGGTGGACCATCCCGAAGCACAAGACCAAGGGGCTCCATAACGAAAGAGCAACGGACTTGCGAGTGCCGCTCATCGGCCGCGCCGAGGTCGTCGTGCGTCGCCGGCTGGACCAGGCCAGGGGACCCTTCCTGTTTCCTTCGTCATCGCGCGGTACGTCGATGAACCAGACCGTGATCCAGCACGGCGTCTACTATCATCAGCCATATTGCAAGATCACTCCGAAACACGTCCGTCCGCGTCTGCCGGTCACGCACTGGTCGGCCCATGACCTTCGGCGAACGACCCGCACGCTTCTGGCAACGCTCGGTTGCCCAAATGAAATCGGGGAAGCAGTACTCGGTCATGTGCAGCCGCGCATCGTTGGGATCTATAACCGTCACACCTACGACAGGGAGCGGCGCGACTGGCTTACCCGCTTGTCGCATCGACTTGAGGAGATCGCAGCCACGTATCCTGCTAGGAAGTAGCGCGATGGCGTCGATTGTTATGGCCGGTGTTCGGGGGAGGGAGGAGATCCGACACGGGGCGGGCCTCGGCCCACGCTTCGACCTCGCGGGTGAGCCACGCGACGCGACGGCCGGACAACATTCGGGGCCTTGGGAACAGGCTTTCGCGAACGAGCTTTTGTACGCTCGTTTCCGAGAGTGAGACGGCGGCAGCGACTGCAGGAAGATCAAGGTAGAGCGGTTTCATACTGGTCGGTGCGGGCATGCTGCAATCCTCTGGCTTTGGGGGCGCTGACCAATAAACAACGTTTTGTAATCGGGTTTTACTCGAGGCGTTCGCGATACCGCACGCGCTGCGCTCAAACGACAAGCCCCCGAGATCCGGCTCGCATTAGATGCCACGAAGTCGGGTATTCGAGCAAGGGCTCAGCGCTCGAAGTGCGCTGATCATGCGATGGACTCTAGCGTGCACAGCACCGACGTCACGTCGAACCATCCGGAACTCGCCGGGCTGCTCTACGACGATCTCGTGAACGGAAAAGAAGCGGCGGATCTGCGGAGAGCGACTTATTCCCCAGGCGAGGAGCAAGGAGGACTTCTAGTCAAAAAGACCCGCGGTGGCCCAGACGAAGAGACGAAGCACGACCGCGAATGCGAGAGATGAGCGCCAGTACTTGAGGAACAACTCACGCACTCAGGCAGTGCATTAACAATCACCATCATAATCGGTTGTTCGGGAAAAACAAGGCGTTCAACCTTCGCTATTTGTTCCTGAACGATCAACGAGAGCATGTCGCGTACATTTAGGCAAACGGTGGCCGTCTGCGCGGGAGACTGCCGAACGCGGCCTCAGGCTGATCCAGTACAAGCCGTCGTGCGTGGCGAGGCGGAGTCAGATTTGGGCTTCTCCGCCTAAAAAAGCCGAGACACCAGTGTCGGTCGATGGACGAGATGCAGAGCGCAGGGCGAGTGCATTTATCGACCTCGTACTTTCGACGTACTCACAAACGTGCTCGCTCGCAGCCGGATCGCGTTGGTTCAAAATGGACGATAGTCGAGCTAAAGCTATCCAGTGCCTGTTGATCAATCATTTGTTTTGGATTCCTTTGTACATTTCCGCACAACCCTTAGATGCCCAGGAGAGGACTCGGAGTTCGCATTCAGTGCATTGATTTGATGCGAATTTTTCTGTATATGGCTCCATCAATGTACTCATTGACGTACTCGTCTGCTGCTGACTATAAAAGCACGCCGTTTGTCGTGCAACAACCATCTGACACTACCTCCGATCCGGTGACACCGCGTAGCCGCCTTCGCGGCTTTAATCTGGCTTCTGCAAGCGCCCGTGCGTGCCGGATAACGGAGCAACGAGGCGAGAGCGGATAGACCACCTCCTCATCAGTTTGCCCGGTCAGTTGAGTCGGGATTTTCGACCGGTGCTCCGGAATTCTTTGGTTTCGAATAGGGATTCACGGCGTGTCCAGTGGGAAATAATAGATGATAAGACTCGAATTTCGTCCTAATACGAGAATGACATGGCCTGCGTTTGAGCGGACTGTGTCGGTACCGATTTTATCAAAACGACTAGAAGCCACGCTCCCTGTCTTATGAATTTCTGGAAAAGGTATATTCCTGAAGTGAAACTTATGGGTTGGCCGAGACAACGTGGTCACCCGTCAATTTGAACGCCGCACCGGCGTCCCTCAAAGGTATTGCGATGCCTACGCGGCACGAAGGCGAGAGCCGGAAACGCTCAAGTGACGCACCTGAAGCTACCAGCTCGTGGCACTCCGAGGGGCAAGGTCATCGATAGCGGGTGCGCCTTGTGCTCATCGGCTTTGAAAATCTTCCGTCTGCTCCAGGGAGTTTGTGTTCTTACGATCGCGGCGCGTCCAGTGGCTGGAATAGGTGATGAGTTAAAATTGTATATTGATACAAGCGCGCCGAGGTTTGATTCGGCCCAGTCCGTAACAGTACTGATTTTATCAAGCGGATTAGCCACCGCTCTGATACAGCGCTTTAGTCAAGCTCGAATGCTGATCGCATACGCATGATAATTTGAATTTGCCATTTTGATAAATCGTAAGCCATCTATACTTATTCTGCAATGAGAGCATCTTCATCGACGCGCAACTGGACCACCGAACCGTTTCCGGGTTGGCTGTGGATCTCGAGGCGGGCGTCCATCATTCTCGCCCGATCGGCCATCCCCAGTAGTCCATACGACCCAGGGCGCCGCTCCAACATATCAAACCCTTTTCCATTGTCGCTGACTACGAGCTCAATCTTAGAATTTGATGTGATCAATGTGATTTCTACGTGCGAGGCGGCGGCGTGGCGAGCGATATTCGTCAGTGACTCTTGGGCTATGCGAAAAATCCCCGTAGCATGGATTTCAGATAAACGCGGTTCACGGCCCTTCACATACAGACGACATGAAATCTGTGAACGTCGTCTGAAGTCGTTGGCCAGCCACTCGAGTGCTGGTACGATCCCGAAATCCAACGCAGCGGGCCGCAACCGGTTCACCACACTGCGAGCCGCCCCCATGATCGACTCGACGAGCATTTTCATTTCTTCGGCCTTTTGCACCGCAATTGAATCGGGCGACAAGTTGTCCCTCAACAGCGACACTTCAAGTCTCAGAGCAGTGACCAGTTGCCCCAGCTCGTCGTGGATCTCCATTGCGATTCGTTTCCGTTCACCTTCCCGAGCGGCTTCCAAGTACCTGCACAAAGCTTGTGGCTGAGAGAAAGCGGGTGTTCTTCGTTTGGTGTCTTTGCACATTGGACCGACCTCAAGTTGAAGAGACTTTTTCGATGATAGGACTATCGCATTCTCACCAAAAATGACGTGTGAGATTCCCGGTCACGCAGTCAATTTAAATGTCGCAACGGCGTCCTTCAACTTCCAAGCTTGTTCGTCGAGCGACTGCGCGGCTGCAGCCGATTGCTCGACGAGTGCAGCGTTCTGCTGCGTCACGTCGTCCATTTGCGACACGGCTTGATTGATCTGTTCGATGCCTCGGCTCTGTTCCATCGACGCAGTCGCGATTTCGCTCACGATGACCGATACACGCTCTATGGCCTGCTCGACATCTCCAATCATTACGTTCACTTTGCCGGCTTGGGCTACGCCGCCCTGAATTATTGCGAGGGATGAGGCAATGAGTTCCTTTATCTCCTTGGCGGCGGACGCCGACCGTTGGGCGAGCCCTCGGACCTCGTTCGCCACGACGGCGAAACCGCGTCCGTGATCGCCCGCACGAGCGGCCTCAACGGCTGCATTAAGTGCAAGTATGTTCGTCTGGAACGCTATGCCTTCTATCAAGCTAGTGATATCGGCAATTTTCGTGGACCTGCCGCTTATCTCCGCGATCGTGCTTACCAAATCCTGCACCGCTTCGTTCCCGGATTTGGCCATGGCGGAGGCATGCGCGCCAAGAGAATTTGCCTCTCGTGCGTTGTCTGCGTTTTGCCTGACAGCTTCGGTCAATTCCGTCATGCTGGCTGCAGTCTCCTGGAGCGACGCGGCCTGCTCCTCTGTGCGTGCTGAGAGTTCGTCGTTTCCTTGCGCAATCTCTCGACTCCCAAGCGCGACTGTTTCAGCATAGTGGCGTACGCTCTCGACAACGTGCCTGAGACCGATATGCATCTCTCTCATTGCCACAATCAAGCTACCTGGAGGTGCACCGAGAACTACAGGCTCGCTCGATAGATCACCTTGCGCGATCGTAGAAGCGACTTCTCGTGCGGTAACCGGTTCCGCGCCCAAGTCATGCAGCAGGCTTCGAGATAGAGCGAGCCCAACCCCAAACAGTATGGCAGTCGAAACTGTCAGGACGATCACTAGGGTCACCTTCGCTCTCTCATACGTCGTGACAGCTTGCAGTTTCTGTTCCGCGTTACGTGCCGTTTGGAATTGCGTGAAGTGCGTGATCGTATCTTGAAGTGCTTGCAACGACGGTGCGGCTCGATCGACCAACCACTGAGCAGCTTCGTCGCGCTGCCCGTTCCGTGCCAACGTCACGAAGCGATCGAAGTCAGGCACCGCCCGCTTATCGTTAGTCTCGAAGATTGCGTCTATCAGTTCAGTGGCCTCAGGAGACCCGAGCGTTATCTTACGCAGCGCTTCTCGGTCAGTCATGAATTTTTGTTTTGCATCATAACCGCGCGCAGTGAAAGATGAGATCGCGTTCGCATCGGTTATAAGCAATATTGTTTTTATGGAGTCCATCCCGATAAAAACCTGACGAGAGAGGTCTTCCGCCAATGCCAATTTTACGTTTCCATCGTCGACGATTCGAGAGAGGCGAGTGTTGGATTCTCGAAGTTTATCCAACGAAACGGCACCTTCCATGGCGAATAGGAGGAATAAGGTGCCGAACGATATAAGGAGGCGTGTAGAAACGCTAAGCGTCTTTTTTTTCATTATTTCTCTCCCCGTTAATCCGGTATGGTCCATGGAATCGAATCTTTATCGAATGAGACGCGGATATTCAACGCGGCTTCGGTGCCAACCCGATACCCGCATTCTCACCAACGGCGAACGAATCGTCGGCGTCCTTACTGCTTCGAAGCGGGGCGGTTAAAGGCTGTTGCTATCCGCGAATTTCTCGTAGAAGAGCCTATGTTTGTCGAGAAGTTCGGTCGACAGCCACACTTTGATCGCCTCCACCATCGGAGGTGGCCCGCACAAGTACATGTCGACCGAATTGGCGTCCAGGAACGCGCGGTCGAAATGCTGTGGAATAAGCCCCGTCTTGCCCAGCCATTCTGCGGAGGGGTTCATTACGACAATCTCGCATTGGAAGTTCGCGATTCTGTCTTCATAACGTGCAAGGCGCTCGAGTTCGCACAAATCACGCGCGTTGGTTACGCCGTAGTAGAGGCGGATCGGCTGGCCGCAGGCGCCGTTCTGTGCAAGGTCGTCAAGCATGCCCAAAAACGCGGATAAGCCGGTGCCACCGGCAACCAGAACTAACGGGCGCTCGATCTGTCGCAGATAAAAAGCTCCGAACGGCGCTTCGAACTCGATCGTTTGCCCTGGCTTGCATCGATCGCGTATGTAATTGCTCATTGCGCCGTCTGGGAGGAGCCGGATAAGAAACTGCAACTGGTTGCTGTCATCGGGCCGGTTCGCGAACGAGTAGGACCGCCAGACATCCGCTTCGGGCACCTTGAGGCGTGCATATTGTCCGGGGAGGAAGTCGAGCCGTCGCGTGTGCGAACTCGCATCGAGATGCAAAATTGCGGTTGTTTCGGAAACCTGCTGTACACCGGCGACGCGTCCGGACAGGAGCGAGGTGCCTCCGGCGTTACACAGGCTTGAATCGAAATCGAAATAGAAGGACGCGTCCGACTGCAAGCGCGTCTGGCAAGAAAGAATCTTGCGTTGCGCGAGGTCAGCAGAGGTAAGCGTCTCCTCGTCAACATAATCCTGCGTGTAGCTGCCTGATTCGCAGCGTCCCTGGCAGGTGCCGCATACGCCTTCTCGGCAATCAAGGGGAATGTTTACCCCGTTGCGCAACGCAGCGTCGAGTAAAAGCTCGTCGCCCCGGGCGTCGAAGAACACGGTTTTGCCGTCGGCAAAACTAAAAGCAACTTTGTAGCTCATGGGCAGGCACTCCGCTCAAAGATGGTAAAAGTCGAGCACCGCGTTGATGGTGTCGTTGAGCAGCAGCACGTGCTTCTTGGTGATCCTCCAACTTTGACCGTGTTCGCGCAGGTGGTAAGTAGCCCGCCCGAAGAAGTACTCGCCTATGCCTTGACGAGCATAAAACGTTGCCCAGTTCACCTTCACCTCATAGTTACCGCCTTCGCACGGGGTGATGCGCACGTTGGTGATCTGATGCATCGTTCGCGGCAGCGGCGTCGATGCAGCGGATTTGCCGGTTCGCAAGCGAAAGACGCGGTCTTCTAGACCCGTGCGGTTCGAATAGTAGATCAGCGACATACCGCGTTTCGGGTCGCTCGTATATTCGTGCTCGGAGTCCCACTGCGGTACGTGAAATTCGCTGTTCTCGTCGAACAGATCGAGATATTCGTCCCAGAGTTGGGCGTCGCAAAGCTCCGCCATGCGATAAAGAAACTGCTCGACTGAATGTTGCAGCGCTTGCATGGTTTAAGCCTCCTCGGTATCGCTGGATTTTTGCGAGAGTCCTTTCAACAGCGACTCTTCCCACGCTCCATGCTGGTTCACATATAAGCCCTCATGTGTGAGTTCCGTTCCAGTGAGACGTGGCTTGATGCCGAGTAGGCGTGTGTTCTCGGTCTCGCCCGTCACCCAACGATGATGGCCGCGCGAGATATCGCTCCATCGTTCGAGCCGCGCCTGAAAGCCGCGTTGCTGTTCCCGGAACTCGACGAGGTCGTCTGGCGTGCCCATGCCGGATACGTTGAAGAAGTCCTCGAACTGGCGGATGCGATTCTCGCGGTCCTGATCTGATTCGCCCTTTACACCAATACACTGGCTGATCACTTCCGTTTTGTTCCAGGCCACTGGCCGCACGATGCGAAGCTGAGAACTGATTTGATCCATAAAAAAGAGGCTCGGATAGATGTTCAGATTGCGCAGTCGATGCATCATCCACTCAGCCTTCTGTTGGCCGTGAGCTTCAACGAGGCGCGGTGTCACGCTCGCATAGCCCGGACGTACCTCTGGATTTGGCATGTCGCTGAATAGCACACTGTGGCCGTTCGCGAATGTGAACCACCCATCGTCGGTATCCGCGTCGCCCGCACCGAGCTTGCTGTAGTCGAGGGTTGCGCTCGGCTTCCCATCCTTCTTCGCGTTCGATTCCTGGCGATGCTGAACCGTGGCAACGTAGTTGTAGTGCACAGTACTGACGTGGTAGCCATCGAGTCCGTTCTCGTTTTGCAGCTTCCAGTTCCCGTCATAGGTGTAGGTCGATTTGCCGGGCAGAACTTCGAGTTCCCCCGTAGGCGATTGCTCGACCATCATGTCGAAGAAGATGCGAGCATCGCCGAGGTAATCCTCGAGCGTATCGGTGGCTTCGACGTCCAGGCTTACGAACACGAAGCCCTTGTAGCTCGCTATCCGTGCCTTCTTCAGTCCTCGCGTTGCCTTGTCGAAATCGTCGCAGTACTCGCCCGGAGCCTTCACTTTGACGAGCCGGCCATCGCTCTTATAGCACCATGCGTGGAACGGGCAAGTGAAAGTGGACTGATTCCCCTTACTCATGCGCGTAAGGGTTGCGCCGCGGTGTTGGCACGCGTTGATCATGGCGTTCAGTTGGCCGCTGGCGTCCCGCGAGATGATCATCGGTTGCCGGCCCGCGCGCATCGTCATGAAATCGTGCGGTTTCGAAATTTCGCTTTCGTGGCAGGCGTAAATCCAGCGCTTCTCGAAGATGAATTCCATCTCCAGGTCGAACAATTGGGGCTCCGTGAACATCTCGCGCGCGATGCGATAGACGCCATCCGCGGGGCGGAAGTCGAGGCATCCGCGAATAAAATCCTGCCACTGCAAAGTGGTTCTTTTGGCGCTCACGATCGTTGCTCCTCCAGCTTTTCTCGGGCTTATGAATGGGTGCTTGGTAGATAGGATTGGACACCGGACGAGGCGCCGGCACTATCCGCTTGGTGGGCGTCCTTTATCCATTTTTTTGCCTCTTGGCGAGCGGACATCTACCCGTCGGGGAAGACCGCACCGAAGTGCCGCGGGAACGCGCCAGGCTCGCTAGTGGCAGACGTCCATTCGTCCCACCTTTGCCAAGCTGACTTATCGGCCGCAGCGCTTCTTTTCGGTTGCGGAATCGTCTATTCTCTAAGCTTCAGGTACAGGTATTGCGAGCAATGTCTTCTACGGCTGCTAACGATGGCTACGGAATTCAAGCCTCGCGTCACGACTTAGACGGGGCGCGGGATTGGATGGCCTTGATCTGCGGCCCGCACGGGCTCGAAGTACGTCACCCCGGCGATGTGCGATTTCGTCACTCAGGCACTGTACTGCGCTCCACGGCATGTACGCTTGGCTACGTGGAATACGGCACCGACGTAACGGTCTTGGTGCGGAAAGGCGCTCCGCTGAATTGCTACAGTATTAGTCTTCCACTTACCGGCGAGCAGAAACTCGCGATGCGTGGTCGCTTGTGGTCATCGGACGAGGGAAAAGGTCTGATCGTTTCCCCTGAGGAAACCCAAGAACTGGCGATCGGAGGGAACTGCCGCAAGATTATCGTTTCGATTCCGCGGCCGGCGCTACGCACAGTGCTTGAGACCCTATTGCAGCGGCCGCTCGATGGGGCGCTGGTTTTTCAGCCGGATATGGATGCCGCGAATGGAGATCAGGCGGCATGGTGGAGGTTGGTCAAATTTGTGCTGCGCGAGATGGAGCAGTCGGCTCCGCTACTGAACCACTCCTATCTGACAGGTGACATCGAGCATGCGCTGCTTAAGGGGCTCTTGTTGTCTCAGCCTCACAATTATTTTGAAGAACTCGCTACATTGCGGTCTGCTCCGCCGCACTACCTTCGGCGTGCCCGTCAGTTCATCGTCGACAACGCGCGTAACGACATCGCACTCCAAGACATAGAACGTGCGGCTGGGGTATCGCGTCACAGGCTTTTCGACGCCTTCAGGCAACATTTCGGGCAATCGCCTATGGCATTTGTGCGAAGGTTTAGGCTCGAGGGCGCGCGGCGTGACCTGCTCGAACATCGCTCTGAACACAATGTCTCCTCGATCGCGATGAGCTGGGGTTTCTCGCACCTAGGGCGATTCTCTTCTGAGTATAAGGATCTGTTTGGCGAAACCCCGTCTCAGACGCTGAAGCGCACTCGCGTACGTTAGCCGGGTGCGCGTTTCCTGATGTTGGAAGAGAACTCGACTGCATTGGTCCTCTCGTGCAGCAGGCAAAGCGGCGGCGTTGGGCCGCCTGTGACAATCACTTCGCGGCTGACGCGCGGTTGCGGTTGACTACCTGATTGTCCTTGCCATGGACCAGGGCAGTCAGCGCGATATCGAACTTGATATCTTTGTAGCCGTCAGCCTTCAATCCTAGCGCTGCCCCACCTGCCTTTTCGACGACAGGCGGAATGAGTTCTTCACGGGTCGCGTACGCGAAGTCATCCCAGATCAGCGGGTCGCCCTCGATATTGAACTGCGTAGTCAGTTTGCGGAAGTTGGGGGTGGTGACGAAGAAATGAACGTGTCCAGGGCGGTTGCCGTGACGATCGACTGCGTTAAGCAATTGTTGAGTCGGGCCCTGCGGCGGGCATCCGTAGCCAACGGGCATCAGCGTACGGAATTCGTACTTGCCATCGGCCCCGGTTCTCACCGCACCACGCAGGTTGAACTGGCTTTGAGAACCTGTAGGATCGAAGTGCGAATAGAAGCCCTTCGAGTTGGCATGCCAGCATTCGACTACGGCATTGGCGACCGGCTTGCCGTCGGGGCCTGTGACGGTGCCGTGGATCACCAGCGGGCCTGCATCCGGATCCGGGTCGATATCGATCTTCGATACGCCATCGCGCACCGGCGCGCCCGCGAGGTAAAGCGGGCCTTCGATCGTACGGGGCGTGCCTCCGTTGATGCCAGCGTTCCTGTCCGCTGCATCCATTCGAATGTCGAGATACTTCTCCAGCCCGAGGCCGGCAGCGAGCAACGCCGCTTCGCCTTGTTGGCCGAGCACGTTCAGGTAGTTGATGCCGGCCCAAACCTCATCGGGCGTGATGTCGAGATCGTCGATAGCCTTGAACAGATCGCTCAACAACCGGTGCAGAATCGCCTTGAAACGGAGGTTGCCGTTTTCCCCCTCAAGGTTGACCGCAGCCTTCAGCAACTCTTGTACTTCGTTTGTATCGAACACCTTGGTGCTCATGATGATTGTCTCCACTACGTATGGGGGCAAGAACCGTTAGGACGCACTCGCCCTCGAAAGAGCGCCCCTTACTGAAAATCAGGCGTCGTCGCTATGAATGGACGACGGATGGCGACACAAGGCCGTCACTACCACATCACCCGTGATCCTTAGTCATCGTGTCAACGACCGCTCGGAGTACATCGACCTCATCAAGCGATTGGGGCAGGAGATTTACACTTCCGATCGATCGCGGCCGGACGCCTCATAGGCATGGCCAAAGTCGTCCCTCAATCGCTCGACTGACCTTGTCCGCGGATTGTGCGTCGAAAGCAAGGCGCTTATCCGCCTTTGCTACGGCCTGCGAACTTGCGCGTACGTTATCAGAACCGTGTCGTCATCCCGACCCGCACAATGGCTTGCGACGGTGTACTGGATGGTACGAATACGGCGTTGATCTGCGCGGTGCTTCCCTGGGTTGCTCGCTGGTACACGGCGGATGCATAAACGCTGGTGCGTTTCGACAATAGGTATTGCAGCATGGCGCTCAACTGATGCGCGTGGTTGTCGTCAACCACTGAGTTGCCCTTCATATATGAATATGCGCCGCTTAGCGACCAACTGCTATTCATTTCCCAGAGTTCCCCGAGTTCCGCTTGCCAGACTGCGGCTCCATTCGCATCGTTATGTACTGTGGTGAACAATGCTGTCGCCGTCACGGTGCCAAGACGGTAGTGGCTTCCGACTCCCCAGTTGCGAACGCTGACCTGCCCGGACGCCGTCGCGTCTTTCACCAGGGTGTATGCCGCGTTCGCGCCGAACGCACCGTTCACATAGCTCAGTCCGAAGCTGGAGGCGTTGCCCGTCCCGATCGAACCTGCCACATTCCCGAAGCCGTACATTGCACCAACGGATAGCCCGTGAAACGAAGTGCTTTGATACTTTACGGAATTCGTGATCCGCTCACCGGCCAGCCGGTCCCAGTCGAATGCTCCGGTGGGATTGCCAGGTAAGCCTAATTTATCGAATGGCCCATTGCGAAATTGATAGAGGCCCGATGTAAAGCTTGCGGCATCAGTCAGCCCGCCGAATAGGGAATCGGTCATGAAGTCGTACTGATTGCCGAACGTGAGGCGACCCAGTCGATTATCGTCCAGGCCAACGTATGCCGTCCTGCCGAAAAATCCCTGGCCGGGCAGCGTAGATCCACTTCCCAAAACGAACTGATTTGTGAGATTGAAGACAGCCTGTGTCCCGCCTCCGAGGTCTTCTCTACCACTAAGTGTCAACAAGTTTGGCACAAAAATGCCATCGTCAAATTTGAGATTTCCGCTTCCGCCCTCGTTGCTGACGTACGAGACGCCGGCGTCGATCAGTCCACTTAGTGTTACGCTGGATTGCGCATGACAGTTTTGGGCCGCACATAGGCAAAGTGCAACTGCTTGCCAATGAAACTTCTTCGGCATAGAGTCTCCTTCTTGATTCTTAATCGAATTATTCTGTCCGCCGATACAGCAGATATACCAATGGCGGGTTGCTTTCGTCTCTTGAAACACCGGTCGATCAGCGATGGCTGGTTCGAGCGCAATTTGGGGTTGCTGGGTCTTGGGAAGGCGTGATCGAATGGCATAACTGCCATGACGAGCTGCAGGCGGCGACGTCATGGCGAGACCTAAAATTGTGAAACGTCTCGGTCTTCAGTGGTGACTAATCCGCTATGAGAATTCGATCAGCTCGCTCTCAAATCGAGAACCAGGGCTTGACGACGGTATCTTGCACGGTGATCGCCTTGACATGCGAATACATATTGAGCGTTTCGCGGCAATGTTCGGTGCCGATGCCGCTCTCCTTGAAGCCGCCGAATGGCGAGCCGCTAGTTAGGTTGAAGTAGTGGTTGATCCAGACGTTGCCAGCTTCGAGGCGATCAGCAGTCCGCATCGCGTTTGCCAGGTTCGACGTATAGATGCCCGACGCCAGACCATATCTCACGTCATTGGCTTGGCCAATCATCGTTTCGTAGTCGCTCCAGCGAATCAGGCTCAGCACAGGGCCAAAAATTTCTTCCTGCGCGACGCGCATACGGTTCGTTGCTTCGAAGACAGTGGGCTGAATGAAATATCCGTGTTCGCAGCCTTGAACCTTGACTCGATCACCGCCGGCGATCAGCTTCGCACCCTCCGCCTTGCCGATGTCGATGTAGTCCAGGACGCGTTGACCTTGAGTCGACGACACGAGATTGCTGACTCGCGTGCGGCCATCCATCGGGTCGCCCACCTTGATGCGGCTCGCGGCGTTGGCTAGCTTGTCGGAAAACGTTCCGTAAATATCGTCGTGCACAAAGACTCGTGTACCGGCGAGGCAAGATTGACCGTTACAATACGTGCCGCCGAACAGCACATTGTCGACGACCGCATCGATGTCCTCGATGTCGGGAAAGACGATATTGGGGCTCTTGCCGCCAAGTTCGAGCGAGACCGGTACGAGCCGATCGGCGCCCGCGCGTGCGACGATGCGTCCGACTTCGGAGCTGCCGGTGAAGGCGATTTTTTTCACCTTGGGGTGTGCTGTCAGCGCCGCACCAACTTCTTCGCCGAAGCCGGGCACGACATTCACGACTCCCGGCGGAAAGATCTTGCTGGCGATCTCGGCGAATTCGAGGGTCGAAAGCGATGCGTTCTCGTCGGGCTTCAGTACGACGGTATTGCCCGCCGCCAACGCCGGCGCAACCTTCAGCGCGACCATGATCGCCGGTACGTTCCACGGAATGATTTGCCCAACGACGCCGATCGGCTCGCGCTTTGCCAGCAAGTAGCCATCCGGGATCGGCCGACCATAGCCTTCATGTGTGAGGATGGCTCCAGCGAAGTAGCGATACTGCTCGATCGCGATCCGGTAATCGTGCATAACTTCGCTGTAAACACGGCCGATATCCGCTGTGTCGATCGTAGTCAACCGTTCGACATCGGCTTCCAGGGCGTCGGCCAGCTTCAGTAGCAGCGACGAACGCTCCTCGAAGCCGGTCGCGCGCCATGCATGGAAGGCTGCCTCTGCCGCTTCGACGGCCAATGCGACATCGTCGGCGTTGCAGCGCGCGATATCAGCCAGGTGTGCGCCCGTCGAAGCATTGATTGCAGGAAAGGTCTCTCCCTTGATAGGGGTGAATGCGCCGGCGATAAACGCACCGTAGGATTGCTTCAGTCCCAGTTCCATAGATTTCTTCTCAGTGATCGTTGATGATTTAAAGGTCTGGTCAGTCCCGCACGAGGACTCGGCGGGAAATTCTTAAATGCGCTAGTCGAGCGACAGTGATCGCTTTCTTCAACGGTTGCATTTTTTTTGCACCGATAGGCTGCGAACACAATGTGAAACCAGGGTGCTCAGGCAGTGGGGGCCGGTGCATGGTCCCGAACACTCTCCTGCGTCATACTGCACCGGCGCAGAGGATGCCCGAAAGGACGAAAGGCGCAGCGATATCCGAATTGCGCATTCAGGACCTCGGGGATTTCCCTGGCACAAGAGTGCCATCGCTAACTTGCATCTCAGGGTCCGGCAGGCTCTGTATCCAATGCTTTCCGTATGGCAGGCAAATGACGCACAATGACGCTGTTTCTGCTACGGAGTGTCCGAGATGCCAACACCTCACCCGGAAGACTCTACCGGTCAAATGGGTCGCCTCGTTTCGGCTCGGAATGACCGTAGTTCCGTGACGATCCGTGATCTCGATGAGGCCATTGATTTGGTGGGACGGGTCTATTGTCCTCACAGGATCGAACCAAGTGCGCCAGATCGGAGGATCAATACTGTATTTTGTGTCGCGGGGGCGACGGAACAAGCAGTCGTGCACCTGCGTTATTCGGCGCCGGTAGTCGTCAATGCCGGGCGTTTTCCGAATCTACTGCTTTTGATGTCTGCATCGTCCGGCGCGGCTCGCGCCGAGCAAAACGGCAATAGCATCTCTTGGCGCGCAGGCCAGACTGTTCCACTGTCGCCTGGGCGGGAGACCATCTTCCGTTTCGATCACGCGTTCGCCCAAAATTCGCTGCGCGTCAACGTTGAACAGCTCGAACGCACGTGTGCGTCGTTGCTCGGCTACCCACTTGAAAAGCCCATCGCATTCGAACTTTGTCCGCTGCCGAAAGCATTCGAAGCCGTCTGGCAAGATGCGTTGAGAGTGCTATGCACGATCACATCGTCAGGCATAGCCTTGACGCCGACTGCCGCCGAATCGCTGGACAATTTCTTGTTGTCGACGATTCTGCACGGCCATCGACACAATTTTTCGGAGCAACTCGAGCGCCCAGTTCCCGCCGCGACGCCGAGAGTCGTCGCTTCGGCCAAGCAACTGTTCAGTGAACGAGCGGAATCCGGAACCACGGTTGCGGCTGTGGCTCGCGAGCTCGGGGTCAGTATTCGAACGCTGCAGAATGGGTTTCAGAAGGTCGATCAGACAACACCTTCTGCTTTTCTGCGAAGGTCGCGTCTAGACGCCGCACATCGGATTCTCACGTCCGCAACCGACGATACGTCGGTCACTGATGTTGCCTTGCGGCTGGGGTTCGCCCACGTCGGCCGGTTCAGTGCGGACTATCGGCTGGCTTTTGGGGAGCCACCAGCGGCGACGTTGCGTCGCTATCGCCCGCGGTGAGGTGATGCCCCCGTCGACGTTCGACAACGGGGCAGTGCGGAGAGGCGCTACTCATTTAAGCAGATTTCGTACAGCGGCGGGCGCCGGTCGTTGAACTTCCGCCGCCGAACGTTTTCGTCGACGACATCGGAGCCCGCCAAAAACGGGGCAGTACCATGCAGCTGGATATTAGTTCCGGCCAGCCATCACACCACCGTCGACATCCCATATCGCACCGGTAACCCAGCTCGCCTTGTCCGAGAGTAGGAACGTGACCACTTCCGCGACATCCCGCGGCGTGCCTACGCGGCCGATCGGGTGGAAGCTATTGAAGCCCTGCAGCGCTGTGCACTTCCGCCTTCGGGATGAACCCTTCGTAGATCGGGGTTTGGACTACTGCTGGCGATACCCCGTTGACATGGAAGTGCTTCGGAGCCAATTCCATCGCGAGGTGCTGAGTCAGCGAATGCCGACCGGCATTCGCCATGGAGTATGCCGACGACGGCGTTGCCGCGATGGCTTGCTTCGCCCACATCGAGCCGATATTGACGATCGCACCGGGGCGGGCCTTGGCGACCAGATTAGCGGCGACTTTCTGCGTGATAAAGAAAAACGCTTTGTTCAGCTTCATGTACTGATCGTAGTCCGCATCCTGGTGCTCGAGGAACGGCTTGGGAAAGATGCCTGCAGCATTGACGAGCAGGTCGATGTCCGCATGCTGCTCGTCGATCGTCTTGAGCAGCGCAGCCAGCCCGTCGTTGCTGGATAGGTCCCGCCGTCAACGCTGTTACCGCGCCGAGCGCGGCGAGCTCCTTACGTGCCTCTTCGGCTTTATCTGCACGGTGCCCGACGATGACCACGCTACCGCCCTCGGCGAGCACCATACGGGCCGTCTCGAGGCCCATTCCACTCGTGCCCCCGACGACAAGCAGCTTATTACCCTTGAATTGATCGCTCATTTAAAATCCCTCCGCCCACCGCTCGGCAGTAAGCGAGTCCACCATACCGTCTCGACGATCTGACCAGAAGTTGCCAGAGTAGTCCCCACCACATCGAGTAGTGGGGACTACTTTGACAACAGAAGCACTGAAGAGATCTGGCCGCAAAGGCATACCGAATCATCCGCTCGAATTCCGGCGCGAGATCGCCAGGCTGGCGAGCGAGCCCGGGGTTTCGGTCGCACGCCTGGCGATGGAACACGGGCTGAACACGAACCTCGTGTTCAAATGGCGCCGGGCGCTGCACGCGGGTGAATACGACCCCGTTGATCTGCTCCCCATAAAGATCAATGCAGCGCTTAGCGAGGTAGCGCCGCCGGCATCGATTCCAGCGCCGGTCGCCGCACCATCAGGGGCTATCGAAATCAGTGTCGGCAATTCCCGGGTGCGTATTGAAGGCGCACCTGACGAAAGTACCTTGATGCTGGTGCTTCGCATGCTGCGCGGTATGCCGGGAGCAGCCGCATGATCGGTCTGCCCAGCCACACACGCGTCTGGCTGGCTGCTGGCGTGACCGACATGCGCTCAGGCTTCAACAGCCTCGCCGCGAAGGTTCAGACCGTACTGGAGCGCGATCCCTTCTGCGGGCACGTCTTCGTGTTTCGTGGCAAACGCGGCGACCTGCTCAAGGTGCTGTGGTGGAGCGGCGATGGCATGTGCCTGCTGATGAAGCGACTCGAGAAGGGGCGCTTCGTCTGGCCTCAAGCCGACGGTGGCGTCATCTGCCTGAGCCCGGCGCAACTAGCGATGCTGCTGGAAGGCATCGACTGGCGGCAACCGACGAGAACGGCACAACCGATCTCAGCGTTGTAAACGTCGTCGCCGGCGCGTAAACTGCCTGCATGACGCGTGCGAACCCACTTCCCGACGATGTCGAAACGCTGAAGGCCATGCTGCTCAGCCAGGAGGCCGCGCTGCGCGAACGCGACGCGCAAGTGCTCCAGTTGCAGGAAACGGTCGACTCGCAACAAGCCGCGTTGGCTTCGCGCGCCGCCGAAGTCGAACACCTGAAGCTGCTCATTGCCAAGCTGCGCCGTATGCAGTTCGGTCGCAAGTCGGAGAAGCTGGACCATCAGATCGAGCAACTCGAACTGCGTCTCGAAGAGCTTGAGGCCGACGAAGGCGCGGCCCCCGTCGAAATCCCGAAGACGCCGCGCACGGCAGTGGAACAGCCACCGCGCAGGCCACTGCCGGAACATCTGCCGCGCGAGATCCAGACGCACCTGCCCGAATCCGCTGGGACGTGCACGCAGTGCGGTGGCCTGATGAAGTCGCTGGGCGAAGACGTCGCCGAACAACTGGAGTACGTGCCGGCCAGCTTCCGTGTCATCCGTCATGTGCGGCCGAAGTTTGCGTGCGCGTGTTGCGACCACATCGCTCAGGCGCCTGCGCCGAGCCGCCCCATCGAACGCGGTCTCGCCGGCCCAGGGTTGCTGGCCCATGTGCTCGTCTCGAAGTTCGCAGACCACGTGCCGCTCTACCGGCAATCGGTCATGTACGCGCGAGAAGGCGTCGAGCTTGATCGCTCGCTGCTGGCGAAGTGGGTCGGTCACGCGGCGACGCTGCTGCAACCGCTCGTTGAAACATTGCGTCGTCACGTGATGTCGGCGACGAAAGTGCATGCCGACGATACGCCGGTTCCAGTGCTTGCTCCGGGCAACGGCAAGACGAAAACCGGTCGCCTGTGGGTGTACGTGCGCGACGATCGTGCATCGGCCGACATGACGCCGCCGGCGGTGTGGTTCGCCTATACGCCGGATCGCAAAGGCATCCATCCACAGCAACACCTCGATTCGTTCAAGGGTACGCTGCAAGCCGATGCATACGGTGGCTACCAGGCCATCTATGAAACCGGGGGCGTTACGGAGGCAGCTTGCTGGGCACACGCTCGACGACAGTTCTACGAATTGCACGCAGCGCGCCCCAATGCGCTGAACACTGAGGCGCTCGAGCGTATCGGCGCGCTATACAGGATTGAGGAAAGTATCAGGGGCAAACCGCCCGACGAGCGCCGTGCCCATCGCCAGGAGC
>NZ_JAYMSC010000039.1:0-73070 GCF_038900775.1 Paraburkholderia sp. JHI869 | reverse complement strand
GGTCCGCTGAACGCAGGCGCCCTGCTGCTTCAACCGCTGACCTTCAACAATGAGTGAACACAGAAACAGAGAAAGATGCGACATCTGTAAATGGCTGGCAGGACGACATCTGTATCTGGCCATGACAACATAGCGCAACGAATTCTCGGTCGATGCTGCAGGCAATAGTCTCAAGCGCGGCGCGAAGCGACATCGATTCACCCGGCAATAAATAGACAATCTGTGCCGGCACCGTCAAAGGTGAGCGCGCCCCGAAAATCCTTGCGATAAGATTCATTGATTCTTATTTAGCCCGGCTGAGGTTGTGGACCGCGGCTTTTGCTGGTTTCAAAGAAACTGAATGATGCCCGATTTTGAACGACCGCTTTAGGGAAACCTGTCGGTCCGCTTCGGGTCGGGCTATACCTTTTGCATGAGACGAGCGCCTGACGCAATTGTCGCGCTCGGTCATCGGGCTCTGGCCGGCCAAGAACGGCCACTCATAGCCTCGTCCAATACGTGGGAAGGTTTGCCGTTGCCATGTCAGAACTACAAGGAACGTCGCAGCCAAAGGAAGGTGATGAAGCCTGTGATGGATATCAGAATGATGAACAGAAAATAGCCCCATTCTTTTCGCGTGGTTGGCAAGGTACCACCAATGATATCCGCTCCCCCTCCTGAGAGCACGGCCACGATCAGTATGGCTATGCCAACAAATACCATCACTCCTTTCGCTAGACCGCCGAAGAACACCTCAGCAAATCGTGCCAATTTGGATGCGCTGTCAGTCATTTGCTCCAGTCGTCGGTGTCTATTACAGATTCGTCATGTAAGCGCCTTAGCCTAACATGACGAGTGGCCGGTCTTGTGGGAGGGGTTAACGTCCGCTCAGGGTCGGCTTATGCCTCTCGCATAACGTGCGCGCTCCAAGCCTCCGCAGCGACTAGGCTGTAGGACTCTGTGCGGCCAAGAGCAGCCGGTCGACGCGGCGGGCTGGATCGTCGACAATGTGTGCGGGTAAAAGAATGCGAGGAAACCATGCGCTTGTGGGCCAAAGCCAACTCACGGGAGTGGCCAAACATAGAATCGGTTCTGATCCTTGGGCTGACCGACGGGGTCCTACTCATTCGGTACTTCTCTTTTGCAACTCGCGATGTTGAAGGGGATCACTGGTATTCAAATTTGGACGAGGCCAAGCAAGATGCTGAGCAAGGGTTTGGTATCGAGCCGATTGCATGGCAAGCCATGCCCGACGAGAAAGATGAACTTTACCAACTGAGCGTGATGCCGATCGCCGGATACTCCTACGATACGGATAATGCTGAATGGGTTGCATCTTAATTCAACGAATATTCTCCAAAATCGGGGCACTAAGTTAGGCGCCATCGGCCAGAACGCGCCGTTCGACATTGGCACGCAAATCGTCGACAATTTGCTCCAGTAGGTCGATGTTTCGACGTCTTTGGCGAAGTCAGATTCTCCGGCGATGTGCCTCTATATCTAATGAATCAACCAACGCGACATATCTTGGGCGCCGTCGCCCTGATTGGCTTTGTGATTTCGCTTGTTGTCCACATAACTGCGCTCTTTGGCGTGGACCTCGCTGCGCTCATTCCGGCCATCTGGGTGCTCCATGTTGGCATCTTTGTGGTCTTTATTCCTTTTTTGTTTCTATCCCGGAAGGAGTTGGGGCGCGAACGCGCACTTTCGCTCCTAAGGAAAGGGCTCCCGAGCTGGGTTGTCGTGGTGGGAACTATGCTTGTCATCTACACGATCGCCAATTTTCTCCTGTTCATGCTGCATACCGAAGGCGGGAATCCCGCGGTGCAGGATGGTAGATACGTTCTCTTGAATCACGGCAAACTGATTCGACATTTAACCGCATCGGAGTTCACGGCATTCAAGGCCAACGAACTGAGGGGATTCTCAGGCCATTGGCTGCTATTCTATTTTGTTTGTGGAGCATATTTTCTGTTTTGGAAATCGGGTCGGGCGGAAAAAATTAACGGGTATCCTGACGTAGCATCATGACGCCTTTCCAATGACCGGTTTTGAGGAATGCGAGGGACCGCTTCGGGTCGTTCTCGGGCGACCACGTCGGGCAGTGACCGGCCAGTTCGACGCTCCGCCAGTCTGATTACGCCCGCATCCCTAAGCGGTTACTCACGGATCGACGCCGGCCAAATCAGCGGATCACCGCAAGCGGATCTGACAAATTTACTCAATCTGCACTGGGAAAACGTCGCTGACGCGACAGGCGTCGCTTATCGTGACTATGCGACAGACCATCTGCGGATAGCGAAGGGATTGAGCGGGCGAGTGCAGCACGGCGGATTCGCCCGCTCGCCGTCCCGACTCTGCTACAAGCATTCCTGCATTCCTGGCTTGCTCAGGTAACGGGCACGAACTCTCCTTTGGCGAAGAACCACGTCGACATTGTCCGTGCCAGTTCGAGCACGACCTCCGCGTCGGTCCGGCCGGAGGACGCGCGCACATGGAACGAATGATCTGCGTCGTCCACCACATGCAGCGTGGCGCGTGGCCCCAGCGTCTCGACGACCGACCTAAGCAGGTGAAGCTCGGCCAGCTTGTCGCGCGTGCCCTGCAGGAAGAGAATCGGCACCGTGACGTCCGCCAGGTGCCGTGCCCGCTCCACACCGGGCGCGCCCGCCGGGTGCAGCGGGAACGCGACGAAAGCGAGGCCACGCACGCCGTCGAGCGGGGAGATGGCTTGGGCCTGGGACGTCATGCGGCCGCCGAACGACCTGCCGCCCGCGAAGAGCGGCAGGGCTGGCAGCCGCCGGCGGGCCTCTGCGACGGCTGCCCGCACGGCAGCATGTGCCACGGCCGGCGAGTCCACCCGCTTGGAGCCCCGCTCCATGTACGGAAACTGGTAGCGCAATGTGGCGACATCGGCCGCCGCAAGCGCGTCGGCCAGTGACGACATGCCGGCGTGCTGCATGCCCGCCCCGGCACCGTGCGCGAAGACATACAGGGCTCGCGCGTCCTCCGGCACTTGGAGGAGCGCAGAGACCTCAGTGCCGTCGGGCAGTGCCAGGGAAAGCGATTCTGGGTCGTCCATCGTATTCAAATCGTGTCGTTGTGGCCTTTGCGCCGATTCTGCATCAATGAGGCATCGGGAGCGTTTGTGGCGGCCTCCGGCTTGAATTCCCGGCTATACCGTTTGTATTCCTTGCGTTCCATGAGACACCTCGCAGAGCTAGTATGCCCCTCTCCAGGTGTCCACTGAACGTGGGTAAGATCAATTCGGCCAATCGCGGCCCGTCATTTCAAAGCGTTCGCAGCCATTGGGGCGTCTGTTCAAGCGCGTATAGCGGCCCTTTGCCGGGCGGAACCACTAGCCGCAATTCCCAAAGGACGCTCGGCGCGCAATCGGACATTAAAGGGCACCGACTTGCGATGCCCTTGCACATTCAGTGACCGGCGCTTTGGCCGCCGTCGACGTGCAGAATTTCTCCCGTGATGAACGGTGCGGAATCCAGGAAGAGAATCGCGTCGGCAATATCGCTCATCTCCCCCATGCGCCCCAACGGATGAAAGGCACCCAGCGCTGCATGAGTCTCGGGTGCATGCATCGGCGACTTGATAATCCCCGGCGCGACGGCATTCACGCGAATCCCTTTCCTCGCGTACTCGATCGCCAGTGATTTTGTGGCAGCGTTCTGTCCGCCCTTCGTCAACGCCGCCAGCACCGAATACACGCCCCGATGCGCAGCATCGACGGCGCTGGCGGTCACGCTGACCACATGGCCGCTCGAATGCCTTTCCATTTCGGCAATGGCGAGTTGGGTGATGTGATAGAACCCCGCCAGATTCACGTTCATCACCGCGGCATAGTCCTCGGCAGTGTGTTCGGTAAAGGGCTTGCCGATATAGATGCCAGCGTTGTTCACCAGCGTGTCGATCCGTCCGAAACGGGCCACGCCCTCGGAAATGACGCGCTGGGCGGTTGCGCGCTCACCAATATCACCCGCCACGCTCAGAATGTTCGCGTCGTCCGACGGCTTGATCGAACGCGCGGTCGCGACAACGCGATAGTCGAGCTTGCGAAACGCCTTGACGACTTCGGCGCCTATGCCCCGCGAGGCGCCGGTCACGACAACAACTTTTTGTGGTGTGCTCATGTTTTACCCCGGAAATTGATGGCTTGGGTTCAGCGCCCGCTGAATCGACGGCTCACCCTTGTTTGGCTTGCGTCAGCCATTGGTCGAGGCTGGTGCGGCCAATCCGCGCGTCGCCGATCGGCACGAGCGACTGTTCCTCGACGCGACCGCCGTAGTACGTTGCCTCTCGATCCACCACCACAGGACGCGAGTCGCCGACCGACTTCAAGTAGCGTTTGACGATCTCGGCGAACGGTTCGCGGTCCGGGCCCGCGATATCGGTCGTGCCGTTCAGCGGCGCAGCAAGCGCGACCTGCGCGAGAATCGCTGCAACGTCATCGGCAGCTATCGGCTGGAACAGCCCGTCGCCAATGCGCACCGTCCCGTCTTCCGTGCCGTAATCAGCAATCGCGCCGATGAACTCCATGAACTGCGTCGCGCGCACGATCGTGTAGGGCACACCCGCCGCTTCAATCGCCTCTTCCTGCGCGACCTTCGCGACGAAATACGCGTTTTCCGGGGTGCGCTCGCAGCCAACAATCGAAAGCGCGACGTGATGGCGGACTCCCGCGGCCACTTCTGCCTTGCCGAGATTGCGCGTCGAAGTGCGGAAAAAGTCGAGCACGGCCTGCGGCTCCCACGAAGGCGCATTCGCCACGTCCACGACAACGTCCGCGCCTGCCAGCGCGTTGCTCAGCCCTTCCCCCGTCACCGCGTTCACACCGTTACGCGGCGACGCAGCAAGTGCCTCATGGCCCGCCTCGCGAAGCAGCGTGACGACACGCGAGCCGATCAGGCCGGAACCACCGATTACGACGATCTTCATGACACATTCTCCAAATGACGGGCAGTGAACACGTGAAAGCGTGGCAGGCATCGCACCGAGGGGCGCGCCGCCGTCGCATCGCATGGGGCTATTGTGGGAAGATCATGGGCTATCCGAAAGTGCCAAGAATTGCCGTTTCGACCAGGACAAGTCGTTCTCGCCCCACTTGTCGGCAAGACCCAGGACCATGCCTCGCAACCCATTCACCATCGATATCGACCGGCAGCATCACCTGCCGATCTATCAGCAGATCTGCGAACGTTTCAGAACCGCGATCGCCGCCGGACACCTGCGCCCCGGCGATCGCGTGCCTGCGCTGCGCAGCCTCGCAACGCAACTGAGCACGGCGCGAGGCACGGTTGAGCTGGCCTACACAATCCTGGTCGACGAGGGCTACCTTCAGATGCGCGGTGCAGCAGGCACGTTCGTCTCGCCTTCGCTACCGGCGTCGGTGATCCGCCCGGCGCTTGCGCAAGGCGCGAAAGGATCGGCCACGCCGGAAACACCGGGTGAATCGCACGGCGCTCGCGCTGCGCCGCGCCAGCTTGGCATTGCGACCGCCATGAGCGGCGAGCCGCGGCCCTTGCAACCCGGGTTGCCCGCGCTCGACGCGTTTCCCGTCAAGCTATGGAATCGCCTCGTTTCGCATCGCGCGCGCAGCGGCGAGCGCGCGTTGCTCGCGTACCCCGATCCTGCCGGCTATCGGCCGCTGCGCGAACACATCGCCACGTATCTCGGGCTATCGCGCGGCGTAACCTGCCTCCCGGAACAGGTGTTCGTGACCAGCGGCTACCGTGCGACGCTCGAGCTCCTGCTGCGCAGTCTCGCCCGCCCCAACGACGGCGTGTGGTACGAAGACCCGGGCTACCTGCTCGCGCGCGGCTTTCTGGCCGAAACCGGCGTGCAGCTCGTCGCGGTGCCCGTCGATGACGAAGGGATCGACGTCGAGCGCGGCACCCAGCTCGATGCGCAGGCACGCTTCGCTCTCGTCACACCGTCACATCAGAGTCCGCTCGGGTACACGCTGTCGCTCGCACGACGCATGGCGCTGCTGGACTGGGCGGAGCAGGCATCGAGCTGGATCGTCGAAGACGATTACGACAGCGAGTTCCGCTATCTGGGTCGGCCATTGCCGGCCTTGAAAAGTCTCGACCGCCACGACCAGGTGATCTATTGCGGCACGTTCAGCAAGGTGATGTTTCCGGGCTTGCGGCTCGCGTATACGGTGGTGCCTGAGCGGGCCGTCGAACGCGTCGGACGCGTGGCGCGCAGCATGAACGCCGGATCGCCAACCCTGTTGCAGGCCGCGCTGGCCGACTTCATCGAGCAGGGACATTTTGCGCGGCATCTGAAGCGCATGCGAACGCTATACGCGCAGCGGCGCGTGTTGATCGTGCGCGCACTCGAGCAGGCGTTCGGCGAGCAGCTGATCGTCGAATTGCCGCCAGGGGGAATCCAGTTCGCGGCGCAGTTCGTCGATGGCCCCGATGTTCCGGTCGACGACGTGGCGGTCGCCGCGCGCGCACGCGAGGCGGGGCTGGCCGTGCTGCCGCTTTCGATCTGGTACGCGAATGCACGCACACGTCGCACGCCACGCGGCCTTGTGATGGGCTTCGCAAACATCGCCGACGCCGGTGAAGCGGGCCGACTCGCGCGGACGCTACGCGGCTGTCTGGACGGCTAGAAAGGGTTCAGTCGCGGCCACTCGTTGCGCATTCGCCCAAACGTGAGAAGTCCTATGCAGAAGCCTGACTGGTTGGCGCATAGTTATCGGGCGTGCAACAAACCGACGACGTCTCGGTGACTCTCGTATCCGCAAATTTGCTCCGCACCGAACCGCTCAATGCCCCCGACAACTCGAAGCCGCTGTGCGCAATGGCGACAATCTTTGGCGACCGCAACGGACAGTAGCCGGCCATGAGCAGTCGTTCGACAGCGCACTCTAGATCGTCGACAATCGCTCGTCACCCGTGAATACGAACTATGAATTTTCGCTCGCTATTTCGTTCGGCCAGCCCGACGCAGACCACGCAGCAGCCAACCGGATCTATTCATAGGACCGTCGATTGCAAACGGCATGATCATCCGGAAATACAAATTCGGGTCTCCGATCCTGCTGTCCCCATACAGGACATTAGTTGGCTATTACGCTTTTTTGAGCGACGAGTCGCAGATGGCGAACGATTCCATGCCGGGGAGACCGTGCAGATCGGCTGGATGCTCACGAAGCTTGAGGCTGGAGCGGACGACCTTCTGTGCGTCGCAGAGCCCGATATGAAGGCGATCCCAATCAGGTTTGTCGATTCGGTTGACTGCACGTTGAAGCACCTGCGCAATCAGAAGGATGTGGTTGAGAGCATCGCGCATATCCGGAATCCCGACTTCCCATCGCTGCAGCAGAGTGCGGTGGTACATTCCGATTACAAAAGCGCCGGTCGCCTGCTTCTAACTCGACATCCTCCTCACGAAGCAGACTCTGGCTGGTCGCTCACAGATCCGTGTGACGAAGCCCATGCGCAGTACCCGTCACGGCACCTCAGAATCTCGCTTTATCAGTTGGGCGTCGATAGGCCGGACCTGATCAAATTTCTTGCCTTGCCGCCAGGCCTGCACGTCCGCCTCGATGATCGTCAGATTCAAGTAACCGGGCCCGAAGGCGAGATTCAACCGGTACCTGGGTCGTATCTTGAAGCGTTGGAAATGCGTCGCACACAACCCCTCAGCAGGTGACTGCTCCGGAGAAAGTGCGCTGTCGTGAGACGCAGTGCGGCAAAGAACGGCCGGTCGACCACGTTGCCTAGATCGGGGACAATTGCCGTACTGGTCTGTCGACAGCCACGCGCATTCCTGGCGCGTCGGCGAATTGCTGCTCGACTGGAAAACCGAGATTTGGCGTCAACAAACGTGATCCGTTAAGAGATGAAGATTCCTCCTGGAGTCAGGAACGCAGACCTCTGGCGCAAACACTGTCGAAGGATTCGCGCCAGAGCGCTGGACTTGCTTGAAGGTCGTCTTGGCGTCATCGAAACAGCTCGGTTGATGCTTCCATTGGCATATTGGACCAAGGTTCAAAACGAGCCGGAGTTTCTATTGTTTCGTGCGATTGCGTCGGAAACCGACGATCTTCCAGTCGGCGACGTTCGGGCGCACTGGGCGGCGGATGCGCTAGAGCGCGAGGACGTTCGCATTGAGGCTGCCGAAAAATCATGGCGTGAGCAGGCACTCTCTGCTGCCGAAAAGCTGGTCGAGCGGTATCAATGGACGATTGCTCGGAGGCACTCGTCACCAGACGAAGAATGAGATAGACGACAGCCCCATGCAACTACGAGACACCGAACTGCTACTCAAGGTCGACGAAGCATTGTCGGCCATAGGCCCCATGCTGACAGCAACGTGGCCAAACTTGCAGAGCATTCACCGTCAACTGATGTGGTGCCGCGCTCAAATTTCCGGCGAGCCGTCGGAGCCTAGACAGGGGCCACTTACGATGGGGCTGATTGCGACTCGGGAATTTGACATGTGGGGCGATATGCCGGAGCTTGCAGTCCTCATCAATCGGATACAGCGTGCCTTCGAATGAGGTGAATGGCCGCATTGAACGGAGGCGACGGACCGCTTAGGGTCCGTGTCATGCCTCTTGCATCGTACGGCGGCGCGGAAATGTTCGTCGCGCTCTTCCGTCGGGCGCTAGGCGGCCAGTTTCAGCCGTTCGATTTGCGGCGTGAATTGCTGACAATCATTGAATGCTCGAACGTTCGCCAGCGTCGACATCAGATTCAATCAAACATAGTCATCTAGTTGATGGGGATCGCGTCGCACTGACGGTTCCCCCTGTTAAGTTCCGCCGGGCAGATTAGGCGTGTCAAGGATCGCCGCTTTCGCTTGCAGCAGGTCGTCCGGCGAGACGTCGAAGCGGCGTAGCCAAGCATCGCTGCTCGGTGTCGTGTTGTACACCGGCGCGTCGCCACTGACCGTGCCGCGTTGCAGGCTGCTCACGCTGTTCGTGAGGATCTCGCGCAGCGCTGCGTTGAGCACAATGTACGCGGGCGGCGGTGCGATCGGTTGCCCCTCGCCTTGCGGAACACCTGCCTGCGGGGCGACGCCGGCACGGATTAACAAACCTTGAGCACACGGCTCCAGGCTGAACCAGGCTTTCGGAAGCTCAGATTGCAGTGTCGGAATCTGACCCACGCGATCCACCATTTCACCGTTGATTAGCATGAGCCAATCGACGGTTTTTATGCGATCGGTGAGCTTACGAACTTTCATTGCGATTGGGTCTCCCACATCGAGACCAGGACCGAGTTGCTGCGCCATGAAATACTCGCTGCTCTCGTTTTCGTTACGACCTGTCGGCGATAGATTCACCGCCAGACCAGCGTGCCCGTGAACAGCGTCCAGTGCCGCTGCACTGTCCTGGAACAGTTTCACGAAGGGCTCCGGGTTCGAGCGTACGAAGGGGAGCGGCAGACTGAACTCCAGCACGTCAAGACCGCGCGTGCCCAGTTCTGCCTGGAAACGCTCAAGGCAGAACGTCTTGAACTCGTAGAACGACGCCTCGCGTGCAGTTTCGCCGCCCACGTAAATCGCGTCGAACCCCTCGTTGTCGCCGACGCTTTTCGCAAGTGAGGACAAGGTGGGCGCCTTCGCGATCGGGCGGGCCGGCTTGCCGTTGAACCACAGCCATCGGAGCGGATTTTTGTCGTAGCCCCCCGCCACCTTTGCCAATTTTGTATAAGCGTCCAGTACCCACGCCAACGCTTCGCGTTTGTCCGTGGTAAAGCCGCCCGTGAAATACAGGGCGGCCCGCACCACCAGCGCGGCGCCGACGCCCTCATGTGGATGCTTCGGTTCAAAGGCCGCGTAAGGCAGTGTTCCAGCCTTTGTTGGGTCCTTCGCCCATTGCTCAAGCTCGTTGCTCATCGTTAAGTTCGTTCGTTGATCATGGGGCGGGGAGCGGCACAGGTGGCGGGGGAAGTCCCCCGTGCAGGTAACTGTTCAACCCCTGGCTGAACAGTTTCCCGAACTGGGACGCGGTGGAGGATGACGTGGAGCTTTCTGACTGCTCGTCTCCATCGGAGCACCCGCAGTCTGACGGCCCCATTGTGACCACCTTGTCCGGTTCGCCAGCGATTTCCTCGTACGCAGCCTGCTGCTTGAGATCAATGGTGTCCGGCGGGAACTTGATTTCCACCACGTTCTTCAGGTTGTCCTGAGTTGGCGGCAACAACGGGTCGTTGACGACCACCACGTCCGGACGGCGAATGTTGCCCACACCGGAAGTGTATCCGCCCAGCCCGCCGGGCCAATACTTCTGGATCCAGCCCGGCAGATAATCATGGGTCTTCGTGCCGATACTGCTGTCCATGATCGGCGCTGGTGGATCCTTGCTCATATCGTAGTTGACCTCCGCCTTATACGGGCTTTGATGGTCGGTCAGTGCATCCATCGCTTTCAGCCGGCCACTTACGCACTGCTGCTTCAGCGTTTGACCCTGGGCGCCGATTGTTGGCATCGCGTTGCACTTGCAGATCGCTGAACAGATAGCCCGACGGTCTTGCGGATCCATTGAGTTCGGGCGCAAGCGCACCGTGTTTGTTTGCCCCTGACCGGGACCCATTGAGCCGGACGAGGACCCCTTTGCGTAGTCCGTCATGCGTCAACTATCGAACCAGGGTGGTCGAACGTCAGGGACGAAGTCTCATGACTTTCCAGCCACAAAGTGTAGCCATTCGCATCCGTCGTACCGTGAACCGTTTGGCCCGTTGAGGAGGTAACCGTGTAGGAGTGGTTCGGGATGGGCTGGCCCGTGGTGTCGTCCAGCACCTGAAAGCGACCACGGTGCGGACCATCCTGCGGATTATCGTTCACTTGCGAAGCAACGCTCTTCCCACCTCCAACGGACCCGCCGAGACCCGCCGTCGGGGACGCCGTCGCTGTGGATTGGGTGGCGATGAGTGTGGCTCCGCATGCCGTCTTGTCACCCTCGGAAGCAACCGGGCGCTCGCCGAAGGTCATGCCCAGTTGCTTGACCGACACGATCGGGTACACCCCACCGCATTTCGGGCACGACACCTTGTCCCCGAGCAACGCAAGCGCTTTTCCGTCGACCGTGTTCGCGGGCGAGCACGCGAGAACGCGGCCTCCATGGGAGGTGGTGTCGCCCTCCCGAATAAACGCAAAACCCATATTGCATAATTCTCACGGAATTTGTCGGATGAATGTAGCACGATGGATGATGGCGCCGCCACTGCGCAAGTGCGCGATCATTTGCTAAGTGGACGAAGCAACGCGTTTCCTTTACAGGGAACGACCGCTTAGTAGAAACCTGAATGGCCGCCATGGGTCGGCTTATGCCTCTCGCATAACGTGCGCGCTCCAAGCCTCCTCAGCGACTAGGCTGTAGGACTCTGTGCGGCCAGCTTCGGACGTTCGACGCCATGACCAAAATCGTCGACAATCTCGTGTCTGCGATGCGGCGGCCGATTGCGCGGCGATTTCTTCGCGATCACGCAATAGCAAGCTCCGGACTCGCATCGACTTCCGAAGGGTACGAGATTCATGAAACGCATCTATTTCTTCGCGACGAAGATCGATATCTTGACGGTCGCAAATACGGTAGAGGAGAAGACTCCACTGCAGTACATACTTGCCCATCACAGACTCCATCCTGCGTATGGTCCGACAGCACCCACTTATCCAAGCGTCTCGAGATTCCCACATCTTGGAATTGCAACCGCCAAACAAACCGGATCGTGTGAGCGGTATATCGTTGCGCCATCGACTGCCCCGATTGTTCCTGTGACGAGGCTCATCGGTGGAAATCCGGAGACTTTCTTCGAGGTGGGAAATTGCCCAGATTGCGTCGAGTTCAACGCAGGTGGGCTTTGGGAAGGACAGGTGCTCGTCAACGGATTGGTTGAAACATGGTCGGACAGCAAAGAGGCGCAGCGTCTCATGCGGCTCTTCATGTCCGCATTCAAAAGTGCCTTCAAACAAAAGATAGGCGCATATTGGATTGGGTCGGAAGCCTTCGAATTCTTACGAGGTGGGGGACGTCTCACGCTGAACGTCAACGCGGACCCGAATTTCGATATTCAGATACCCGATCGAACTGATATCTGAGCTGAAACTACGCATGTCACACCGGGTTTCGAATGTCCGCTGCCGAGAAACTCGTACGTCCCCATCGGGTCGGGTTATGCCTTTTGCATCGAACGCACACCGGAGACCATCCGCGCGCTCGGTCGTCGGGCTCTGGTCGGCCACAAGCGGACGGTCGACATCACGATGTGAATCGTCGACAATCGGGCAGTCTGTCATTACTAACCGTATTTGTTGTCATGCAACTACTAGCCAGCATTTCTGCCTCGCCCTTCGACGAGCACTATCAAATGGCATACGTTTATTGTCGAGATGTAACGACCGGGTATTGTTTCTCGCTATCGCGATTTCCAAATGAGAACGAGATCGAGGTCATGGTCAGCGACCAACTGAACACTAAGGTTGCAGATGTTTGCGTCAGGTTCAATGGGAACACAATATACGTCGAACTACCCGTACCGGTGGCTGAAAAATTGGACGGGAAGCAGCAATACGAAATCAAACTCGTGTCGATCGAAGGGCGCGAGCAGGAAATAGAGTCAGCACTGAGGAAGATTTTCGAGGGAAAGGTTGGTTTCGAGTTCTCTACTTCACCGTAAGTCCTTCGAGATCGAGAAAGACTCGCCCGATAAAAGCGTCGGGCACAGGTCGGCCAGGTGCGGACACTCGACCTCGGTACATAGATCGCTGACAATCGTGGCTACTCATTCGCTCTAGCCCCATATCGATGAAAGTATCCCGAGATTTCGGAATTGTTGTCCGACGGGCTGCGCTTGCGGCCAAAAATGTCGACCTATCAACGGTCATGGCCGAATTCAATTTGCGGACATACTTTGACGAATCTGACAGTCTGATATCGCTTGGTCCGTTTTTTGGGGGCGATGCAGCCGACGAATGTATGAGATCTTTGGAACGGCTCGGTCTTGCGCACGTCGACGATTTTTTTATCTTCGAGGGGTTTGTGCCCGACTGGTGTTCGTTCGAAGTATTTTGAACCGCGACCACAGACGGGATGCTTCCGCGTTCGGCCACTTTCAGTCATTCGACTTTGTGCTCCAAATCGTCGACAATTTGTCTGAAGAACCGGGGATGAATGACGCTACGGGCAGGCATGGGTGGACAGACGGCGTAAAAAGAGCCAAAAAGTGAAAAAGATGAAAATATCGATTACGGACCAAGAAACATCAATTAGCTGGAGATACAAACATAAAACCCGAATACTCGATCGGAATGGGAAATTCAGTTTTTGCGCTGCAATTAACCACCTTTTGAGCCCTGCATGGCAAGGAATCCTCCCTTCTATGCTGCTTGGGATTTTGTCCAGATTCGGCAACTCTTCTTGGCATGACCTTGTTGAAAAATCCGTTGGCGAGCGATTTCTCCAGAACACATCGTCCCTTATCTTGCTTTATTGCCTTTTCATCGTACTGATTCTTGGTTGGGCAGCGCTGCTAATGCGGAAACGCCCCGTCGCGACAGAGGTAGTCAAGACATTACTTGATTTAATGCTTGTCCGACCGATTGCGACATCAATAGCTCTCTTGTCGACAACTCTGGTTTGCGCCTTTTTCTTCGCTGTAGGAAGCGGCGACTTGACCGGTCGCGACATAACGACACTGCTTATCACAATTGCAGAAGCCGCGGTTATCTACGCGATGGTGTTGTCGACGATTGCATACATATGCTATCGCGTTCCATACTCCGATTATACGAACAATACTGCGGGGCTAATAATTTTTAGTCTGATCTATATTTTGGCGGTATTGGTTACAAGTTTTGGATTCTGGTGCGAGTACGTCGAATCAGCATGTACCATGAGGTGCGGCCAATTTTCCTACCTCAAAGACCATCCTTTGTCATTCTTTGCCATTGCCGTACTTACTATACCGATTGGCTATATCATTAATTTAGTCAGAGCCAAATCGGCGCAAAAAAAAGGGAGCTTGGCGATAGGGTTAGATACTTGATGTCTATAGTCTATCGTCTCCTATTAGGCCTGCATCTACGACATCTAATTTCGCACGGAGAACGACCGCTTTTACGAAATCTGATAGGCCGCTCTGGGTCAAACGGAGGCGATCGTCATCCGACTCAGCCTGGCCAGTGGTGGACCTTCGACAAGCACGTGTAAATCGTTGACATCCAGACTGGATCATCGAATGTTGCTACCGGCGATGTGCTAGCTCGCCAAACAGCGGGCAAGCATCAATCTTTTGGATTTGGAACTTAGTGCATGAGCAATAAAAAAATAAGATTTGTTATCAAAGTCGATGGCGTCCAAAAAACCGTGATTGCCGTTCGTCAAGTCAAAAATTCGGGTAGTAAAGAATTATTCGATTTAAACATCCACACCACATCTGGAGGTCGGTCGTATAAAGCGAGCACTGTCGGCGAGTTGGTTGCGACCGTAGATGAAGAAAACTTTCGAGAGTGCGATCAACATATAAGTGTTCATTGCAACACAAAAAGTGACTCGACCAATACGATAAAGAAATCGCTTATTTTCGGCGACAAGAGCACCGATTCACACGTGCAAATTACGACTGGAATAAAAAAAGATAATTTGTTCGTACCCGCGTTCTTTATGGTTTGCGGCGATCTTTCTCGCGATAGATATACACTTCCAGTTGACTGTGAGGATGAAATTATTGATATCGGCGAACTTCGGCCTAGTCGTGATCAACTGCGATTGATGGTGGTTGTGAGTCAGAAGGGTAAAGAGTTCACATTCCACGAGGAACATCCAAGCAACTTAAAAACCATTAATCTGAGCAACTTTAATCTTACCTTGATATGGTCGTTTCTAAATGTTCCATCGCATCCACAAGCGATAAATTTTTTCATTAGGACCACGCGTGACCAAGGCGCCATGCGTGGTTTAGATTGGTGGGAGATTTACAATCTCTACACCGACATGAATATGACTCATGCTAGCGCCTATTTTGATGCGTATCCCTCGACATCTTGAATGGGCGTTACCGGAATAATTCAGCGGCCGCTTTGGGTCGACTTATGCCTCTCGCATAACGTGCGCGCTCCAAGCCTCCGCAGCGACTAGGCTTTAGGACTCTGTGCGGCCGAGGCCGTGTCAAAACTCAAAACTGCCCGGTTTTCGGGTGTCGCTTTACCCTTCCCGAAGTGCCGCGGAGCCGATGCAGAGCGTTCTGGCAGGCCGACTTTCGCGCTCGATGTCGAAGTCGCACGTTTTGACACAGCCTCGGCCATGAAGGGACGCTCGCGCCTGCAAGTAGAATCGTCAACAATCGGCTCCTGCCTTAATGGCCGTTCCCATTTCGCAAGAAGCAGTGATGAAGGCAACGATTGCGTACATCAAGGAACTTCCGTTCGGATGGACGAAAGCAACCGTGGCGCAACTAGCGTGGACATTGACCTCGCGGAAGTGGTTCTGCGGGCAATCGGAGTCACCCGGATCGAGCATCGCCTGACGACGTTCAGTGAACTTTTGCGCGGCGTTGAAGCAGGCCGCTAGGATATGAATGTTCCGTTGTTCGTTACGCCTGTACGTCCCAATCTGGTCGCGTTCAGCGTGCCAGTATGGGCGATGGGGGACGGGTTTTTGATCAGGGCTGGAAATCCGAAAGTGCCCAACAGCTAGCCGCCCGAAAAGGACGGTGCGAAAGTTCCCCGCGTCGAGCCATGAATGAAGAGTCCAATACAAAATGAAGCCACTGGATCTGACGCGCTTCGATCTCAACCTTCTGGTTGTCCTTGAGGCGCTTTGGGCCGAAAGGCACGTCGGCCGCGCGGCCGAAAGATTGCATTTGTCCCAGTCCGCAACCAGCCACGCCTTGTCGAGGCTGCGTACAGCCTTTGATGATCAGCTTTTCATTCGTAACCCCCGCGGGATCGTGCCGACGCCGCTGACCGCGGAGTTAATGCCGAGAGTGGCTGCGGTGCTCGAGTCGGTGAGGCTCGTTGCCAGCCCACGTGGCCCGTTCGATCCAGGCCGTTTGCAGGCGACACTCTCGGTGGCGGCCACCGATCACGCCATATTGACCGTCATCGCCCCAGTTCTAGCGAGGATCCAGGCCGCTGCACCGGACGTCGTGCTGAAGCTCAGGCCGGCCGATATCGAATCCTCTTTGCGCATGCTGGACGCTGGCGAACTCGACATCGTGCTGGGGTCCGGCTCGTTCGCCCAGATCCCGCAGCGCTTCGATTGCCAGCTTGTCCACAAGGAGCGTTTCGTCGGCATCGCGCGCAAGGGTCACCCGGCCCTGATCAAGCGGGGCAAGAAACTGCACATGAATCTGGATGACTTCGCTCGACTGCCCCACATTCTGGTTTCGCCGCGCGGCGACACACGGGGTGCTGTCGACGATGCGCTGGAGAGCCTCGGACGTACCCGCAGCGTAAGCGTCACCTGCGCTAACTTTCTGGCTGTTCCGTTCATGGTCGGTGCTTCACACTCGATTGCCGTGGTTGCCGAGCGAATCGCATTGCGGATGCAGGAGACCGCGCAGTTGAGCCTGTTTGAATTGCCCCTGGCGCTACCGACCTGGGAGGTACTAGTTATCCGGGCCAGAGGGCGCGCGAACGAGCCGGCCGTCGAGTGGATCACAAACATGATGATCTCCGGCTAAGCATCGACTGCGGCCTGCCTCGGCCAGAGCGGCGCGGGATCATGAATCTCGTGCATCGACATGATGTGTAGATGCCATTGGATCGATTGTCGCGGTCCTCCTAGAGTTGGGTCGTCGATTATTCAACCTGCCAGGAGAATCCAGATGCTCATCACCATCATTTACGACAGTGGCTACGGCCACACAGCAAAACAGGCTCAGGCGGTCGCTGACGGCGTTCGGCGCGTGCCCGGAGTCGAAGCAACGTTGATCGCGGTTGCCGACGGCGACACCCCTTGGGAAACACTGGCGGCGAGTGATGCCATCATCTTCGGCTCGCCGACCTACAATGGCTCGCTCTCGTCCAGACTTAAGAAGTTTATGGAAGACTCCACGCGCCCCGCATGGCTTCCGCAAACCTGGCGCAACAAGATCGCAGCCGGTTTCACGAATTCCGGCGCAATGCACGGCGACAAGCTCGGCTCGCTCATCTCCATGGCCTTGTTTGCCGCCCAGCACGGCATGATCTGGGTTGGCCTGGATCTCTTCGCCAGCAACAACAAGAACGACATGAACCGGATTGGAGGCTGGCTCGGTGCCATGGCCCAATCGGATAACGAGTCGCCTGACGTGACCCCCATCGAAAGCGATTTGCTGACTGCCGCCCACCTTGGCCAGCGTGTGGCCGAAGTGGCAAGCCAGTTCAAGGCCGGAGCCGGGCGATGAGATTGCTTTGCCTCGACATTCCGTTGCCGGGTACCACTCTGGAAACGTACCAACCGCATCTTCAGGAAGAGACGCGTCATGCCTGGGAACTCTACAAATCTGGCTTTGTGCGCGACATTTACTTCCGCCACGATCGTCCCGGTGTCGCCATCATGGCAGAGAGTGATTCGGTCGATACCGCCAGGCGGATCCTAGCCGAGCTTCCATTCTCCAAGGTTGGCCTGATTGACTGGCAGGTTATTCCGCTCGGCGCGTTCGCTGGCTGGGAATCGCTTTTCGCGTCTGGAGACGCTTGAGCGGCAGCGCATCGTCCGAAGCGACGTCGACTCGTCAGCTTGGCGAGTCGGTCTCGTCTGGATGAGACGGGTGCTTTATTCAGCCGGCACTTGCAGCCGTCTCACTTCGATTTGGTTAGATGTGGCGGCGGAAATTTAGTGAACAATCGAAACGGCTATGGCCTGATCCGGCCATAGCGGCCAGCGAAAAGAAGTTGCCGGAGGCACAGTCCAGCATTCAAGGCGAGCGATCCATGTGGTTGAATGTCCGGTGTCGAGAAGCGGTAACGACCGCTCAGGGTCGAGGCTGTGTGAAAACACGAGCTAGGCGCTCGGCCCGAATTTGAGTTCGATGATGGGATCGGCAGAGGCCAATAGTGTGGCGACCTGTTCGGCCGCACTCGGGTCGAGCCCAAGATGCTCGCAGCCGAGGTATGCAACCGTATCCTCGGGCGACCAAGGGCCCAGCGAGGTCACGTAATCAGCGATCTCGTCTTGGATCTGTCGCCACGATTCATATCGGCGGCGCGAGAGAAGAATTCGATCACCTCGTGTATAGATCACATGGACATCCACGTGCGTTCTCGTCGATGAAAATGAGCCTTCATTCTCTCACGTGATCTCCTAAACTTCGGTCAGCACTTCAAGGGCGGAGGAACAATTGAAGCGATTCGTTGAAGGTGACGACCGGAAGCAGGTGACGTTGTTGCCCGAATGCCTGGACGATTTCGTTGCCGAGGACAACCCGGTCAGAATCGTCGAGGCCTTTGTCGAAGAACTGGCGCTAGAAGCGCTTGGATTCGTTGGCGTTACGCCATCGTCAACGGGCCGCCCCTCTTACCATCCGGCAGTGCTGCTGAAGATATACATCTACGGCTACTTGAACCGGATTTAATCGAGCCGGCGCCTGGAACGCGAATGCCAACGCAATATCGAGTTGATGTGGCTGACTGGCCGTCTGGCACCGGACTTCAAGACGATAGCCGACTTTCGACGGAACAACGGCGCGGGCATTCGCAACGTCTGTAGCAGGTTTGTCGTCTTATGCCGGGATCTCAAGCTGTTCTCTCAAGCGCTAGTCGCCATCGACGGAAGCAAGTTCAAGGCATCCAATACGCGTGACCGCAACTTTACGACTGGCAAGATCGATAAGCGTCAGCAGCAAATTGAGGAAAGTATCCAACGCTATTTGAGCGCGCTGGAAACGGCGGACCGGACCCAACCGCCCGAGGTGGAAGCAAAGACCACTCGACTGCGAGAGAAGATTGCTCAATTGCAAGGGCAAATGCGCCACCTCGAGCAGGTCAAGGAAGAGTTGAAGACACTACCTGATGGACAGATCTCATTGACTGATCCCGATGCTCGCTCCATGGCGACGAGCGGCCGTGGCTCGGGGATGGTGGGCTACAACGTGCAGGTAGCCGTAGATGCCAAACACCACCTCATCGTTGCCCATGAGGTCACAAATGCAGGTAGTGATCGTGCACAGCTCAGCCCGATGGCACAAGCTGCTCGTGATGCCATGGGCAGAACCAGATTGAAGGCTATCGCTGATCGAGGGTATTACAGCGGTCCGCAGATCAAGGCGTGCGAGGATGCAGGCATTGCAGCCATCCTGCCCAGGACCACGACGTCAAATGCAAAGGCTCATGGTCGCTTTGACAGGGCGGACTTCATCTACATTGCCCGGGATGACGAATACCTGTGCCCTGCCGGACAACGCGCTATTTACCGCTTTACCGGTCTGGAACATGGCATGTATCTGCGCCGCTATTGGAGCAGTGCCTGCATTGGTTGCGCAATGAAACCGCAATGTACGCCAAGCGATTACCGGCGGATACGCGCTGGGAACACGAATCAGTATTGGAAGCCGCGCAGCGAAGGCTGGACAGAATGCCGGATGCGATGACGACGCGAAGGCGGACTGTTGAGCACGTGTTTGGAACGTTCAAACACTGGATGGGCTACACGCACTTCCTGACTCGCCGGTTCGCCAATGTGAGTACCGAAATGAGCTTGCATGTGCTGGCATACAACCTCAAGCGCGTAATAGCGATACTGGGGTTCTCGAAAATGATGAGGGCCATGAGGCTGGTGGGTGCGTGAAGCACCCAAGGTTCCCTGTAAAAGCTAGACTCGGTCCGCAACGGGGCATCGAAATTACGCCACTGCTCCTGGCCTGCTGACGGGCTGCGACAATGCAGCACGGAATCTGCGTCCGCCGACTCCGCGTTTCGTGTTTCCACACAGGCTCGGTCGAGAGCACTCATACGACCGCGGCGACAGCTGCCATTCGTGGTCGAGCGAGTGTGGATGGCTGAAGAGTGCCCTGAAGCTGCCTGACGAACGGCGACATCTGAACGTCTGCACTGGCCGGCGGATTCAACCGGTCGATGCAACACAATGAGCGCTGCATGAGCAGCGGGAGTGTTGCAAATGAAACAGAGGCGCCGGTTCTACTACAGCGAGAACCAGAAAGCGTTGATGTGGGAGCGTTGGCGCGAGGCTCCGTCGCTTGGCGTGGGCCTGTAATATCCACCTGCAACACCCGCCCGCCACGCCCTCCCGCGAGGACCGGCGGGTTTCTGTTGGTGCTCCCAACCGGACAATTTGCCCTGGTCAATCAGTGACAGTTTCGGCCCGGAACTGAATACTCAGCGACACCATCGCTTAGCCGCTTCGCGGGGCGTGTCGGATACGACAGTCCCGTCGTGATGCCACCATTCGATCGCTATAGCTGCCTCGCTCTCCGAGCGAGCTGGCGACCACATTGCGAACGTCGTCTGCAACCTGATTCCACCACGGCGCCCCGTCTCCGTCGCTTGCGCGCGGATCAATCGCCTGGCGATAGATAGCCTTTTGCCCTATCAAGGGTGCTTTGCGTCCCGTTTTCAGTGGCAATAAATTTGTCAACACGTACGGGCTCTGATCGCATCACCACGGGGCTGGGCCTGTGCCAATATTATTGAGTTCTACGTCGCCGGAACATGAGCGCGAAAGTCAACCATGCTGCTCTTTCTAGACCCTGGGTACACTGGATACCTCCAGGCCGCGTCGATACTCATAGGTCTCTCACTCGTCGCTGGAGATGGAAGGCATGGGTGCCTCTTGCTGCTCACTGAAGATCACTCGACGTCATGGATGCAGCCTGGGAGTCCCCCTGATGATCGCAGTTCGCAACATCGCGGTAGCGCGTAAGCAGTCACTCAATTGAGTGATAAAGCTGCAGCGATGGACATCGCTTACGGATGGATGCGCGTTTGGCGCTCGCCAGCCTTCGTTGCGATCTTGTGCCATGGCGTGGGGTCGCAATTGACGGGGAATCGCGCCCTCGGTCTTCGTGTATAAATGAGGCTACTCAAGACAAACGGAGGCCACCGTGGCCGAAACCCCACCGTCCAACTCAAAGCCGGTTACCGAAGGCGCGCGCACTTCGGTCTCGCGTCCCGTCAGGCTTTGGGCCCTCTGCGGCGGCATCGGCCTTTTGCTCGTGAGCCTGTTGGTGGTCTTCGCCCCTGATCGGGAAAAACTGGATGAACGGGCGCTGAGCGGTCTGGGATTTTTCACGGCCGCGTGCGATGACGGTGGCGATTCAACTGCCACACCCGCGTCGGGATGCCTGGCATTGCGGGCAAAACCGACAGTGACAACGTCTCAGCTCGCCGCCGCGGTCACCCACCTAGCCAAACTTCATCTGAAACTCGAATTGAGTCTGGCGGGCAGTTCTGTTGATAACATCGACTCGCTGAAAGAGCTGGATGATGTGCAATCACTCGACCTCACGGGCACTCCGGTCTGGAACATCGACGTGCTGAAGGGAAAACGTTCCCTGAAAAGACTCGTGATACACCGCACCCAGGTCCAGAACATCGATGCGCTTCAAGAATCGACCGGTCTCCAATTGCTCAATCTCTGGGACACCCGCGTTTCGAATCTCGAAGCGCTGAGGGACTTGACTGAGTTGCGCCAACTCGATCTTCGGGATACGCAGGTTCGGGACCTCGAAGCGCTGGCGAAGCTACCTCGTCTGGAAGCACTCAAACTGGGTGGCGCGAGAAATGTCAGGGACATTGAGCCACTCGGTCAATTGACCACGTTGACAACACTCGATCTCAACGAGACGCAAGTCGAGCGCCTCGATCCTTTGAAGAATCTTCACGATCTTCAGGCGCTCTATCTCGCGAACACGTCTGTTCGGGACATCGATGTGCTGATGGGCATGCCACACCTGAAGACGCTCGTGCTCGACGGTTCCAAAGTCGAGAATATCGAGGCGATACGGGGATTGCGCGAGTTGGAAACACTCGTTCTTGCCCGCACGCAAGTCACGAACATCGACGCACTGAAAGGCCTGACTGGCCTGCAAAGGCTCAATCTCTCCGACACCCGCGTCGAGAACATTGATGCGCTGAGCGATCTTACTGCCCTTCGAACACTCAATCTCTTTCGCACCGACGTTCAAGACATCGACGCGCTGAAGAAACTGAAGGGGCTGCAAGAGCTCTATCTCGCGAACACACCAGTCAGAGACGTCGACGTACTGAAAGGCCTGACCGGGCTGCGGGAGCTCGTTCTCTATGGCACCAAGGCCCGGAACGTCGATGATCTCAAAGCGGCGTTACCAAATACTCGAGTTGTATGGTGACTCCGGGTCTGGCCCGCTCGCACGACTAACTGCCACTGGCCCTCCCTCCCCCGTGCCGCGTGCGGCTTCGGAAAAGACGACGACTTCGGTCGCCGTCACCTTGCCAGTTGCGCGGCGAGCCTTTTGCCCTGGAGACCGGTCGATCAGTACGGCACTGGACTACGACGGGCCGCCCGCGACCGCTTTGGCCCTGCGTGATGTGGTGCGCTCCAGTCTCATGTACAGGTTCGCTGCCACGATACCGAAGACGATGTGAACGAACACGCTCGCCAAATTGCGCGCTTCTGCGAACCACGGAAAAAGCCGTGTCATGCCGTAGAAATTAATAAGGTAAACGGCTACAGCGAATGCGCCACCCGCCAGTGAAGCCATCCCCATGCTCCAGTCCAGGTCGAACGACGCCATGACCAGACCGAGGGCAAGCGCGAATACGATGGCAAGGCCAAAATGCACCACAAAGGCCGCGAGCACGATGCCAGGCGAGAATGCTTGCGCCGATTGCAATGCGCCTCGTCCCAGAATGATCGCGGCGACCATGCGTGGGGGCTCCAGCAGACTGCCGCCAGTCGTCAGTGCCATCAGGACGACCCCTAACACCAGGAACACGGTGCCGGCAATGACGCCTGCCAGCACGGCGGCCCGACAGTCGAGTTGGCCGTGTGTGAAATGATGGAAATCCATGTGAAGTTGCACAATTTGTCTCCCGATTGATTCGGAGAAAATTTCAGCGAAAAACACCCTCAAATCAGGCGTGCTTCTCACTGAATTCGTTGAGCGGCACAGGCTGCTTGAGCGGATCGAAGTCGGCCCACCGCCCTTGTTGCCAGTTGCCGGTCGCGCGTTCGATCGCTGCGCCTCCCGCATCGCGCAGCACCCGTGCGGCGCTCAACAGGCTGTCCGGCGACACGTGTACGGCCACCAGCACGCCGGATTCACGGGTTTCTTCGTTGCTGGCTTCGCGCGTGCGCACCATCGCGCCGACCAATGAGCCGACATACGCACTCACCCCAATCGCGATCAGCGACACGATAAGTGGCGGCGAAAACACTGCGAAGACCCCGACGCCGACCAGGGCGCCAACCACTGCGCCAATCGTGACGCCTATCTCGGCACCCGCCGGCGCCTCCCTCGCGTTTGCATCGGTAATGGTTTCGAATCCATGCTGGCCGGACGGATTGACGAAGAACAGTGTGACGTCCTCCTCGACGAAACCGGCAGTGATGAGCCGTTGTGCCGCATCTTCAGCGGCGGGGAATGTCGTAAAGCGTGCTGCGACGATGAGTGACATGTGGCCTCCTTCCATCGTTGAGTGGTGGTTGCAGGCGTACCACCCCACCTCACCCGCGCCGACATATATGCATGCGATGGCACGCGCCGGGACTATGCCGAGTTGCCGAGATCGGGTTCCATACCGTCCACTCTGAACAGTCCGCTATGTACCACTACTCCTTGCGGCTGTGGCGCAAATTGCCGCTCGCGCGCGCAAAAGCGGTTGATTCACCGTGTCTCGTCGGTACGGCTGTCCTCTTCATTGTGCAAACGCGCAATCAGAATCACGATGGGTCAACCTCCTCTATTTGAGGTAGGTGCCTCGCCAGGTGTCGCGGTGCAGCGGAATGACTGTTCGTCGCTTGTACGTAACATCGAGCGGCATGATTTCTTCAGGACGACGCAATGTGACCGTTCAATGGCAGTCTGCTTGCACGCTCGTTCGTCCGTAGATGCCCTACGCATTCCCGGCGCCCTGTTCCGCTGGCTTATCGAACTGCGTGAAGTCCTTATTAATTCGTTCGCCGGCGTGGAGGTTTGTGATGAATCGTGCACATTGCCTGGCATATCCAGTCGACACCTCATGCGAGAACAATCAACCAGATCCTCAATGACGAGGTCACGCAGCCACAGCGTAGCCTTGCTTCGTACGACTCGCGTCGTGATAAAACGAAATAGGGCTTCGAATATTCCCGGCGTGTTGTGTGGTCCGCGAGAATGAGATGAGGTTGACCGCGCCGTCGAACGCACAAGCGTCGACGTCCGTCATCCCGCTGACAACGTGCTTTCACTTTGCAATCGCAACGTTTGCGAAAGAACGCGTGAAAAATGAGCGGAGTTCAGAGCAGAGGGGTCTGGGCGCGTTTTGATATTCCGACGTTTTGATAATAAATGATGTCTGCTCCTGTCTACGTTCTCGCGCCTGTTATCTGCCCTGATGCATCCGCGCGGCACCGCATAGGACGCGATGCCCCTGTCACATGGCAACGGACAAGCGTGATGGCGGCGGAACATGAACCGGTACGTGCGGAAGACCACAGACGAGCGCAGTGCTCATAGATTAAATCACTCGCAAAGATCACAAGAATCCGCTCACCACGCCCCGGCATCTCACATGCCGCCACGAACTCAAGGCCACAGTCGCGCATCGTATCGATGAAGACTGTCATCGCTGTTCGTAGCGTCGCCACCCGTTATCACAGCACATGTGAGCCCTTATATTTCGAGCCGCGATTGCCTAGACTGGGCTCAAGCGTTCAGCCCCATTGCGCCCAAATCGTGCACCGTTTCCACTGTTCAACCGATCTGCAGGGGAATAGCGAAGATGAACCAACTGGTCTATGTGCATGGCGTCGATGGTCCGCGTTCCGCCGCCGCGGACGACGCGCAATTCATCCAGTATGAAATGGCGCGCCTGGCCCGCAACCGATTGTTCCAGAACGAGGCGTTCGAAAAAGCGGTGACGATCAGCAATCCGCTCTGGAGTGTCCATGCCGCCCATCCCGCGTGGAATCTCGCCTGCGTTCCGGGACATGTGCTGAAGGCCGAAGCGGGCAGCGCGCCGCTCTCCATCGGCGGCATCCTGGGCGGTACGGCCGCGGCGTCCCCGCTCGAGCCCCCCGGCGATGCGCTCGCCCAGGCCGCCAGGAGCGATCTGGACGCCGTCGTGGGCTCGCTCTCATCCATCGCCATCGAGCAAGCTCAAGGCGTCGACCCCGCCGCCGTGGAAAACGCCGTGCGTTTCTGGAGCGCGGCGGCAACGGCGCTCGATAATCCCGACGCGCGCAGAAGCCTGACCACCGCGGCCGACGACAAGGAATTTCTCGACCGCTTGCAGGTTGCCGCGCATCCCTACCTGCAGAACCAGTCGCTCTCGTTCTTCGACAGCCTGCGCAGCGCGGCCACGCAGATCAAGGGCGCGACCACGGACCTCGTGAACAGTCCGGCCGTACTCGCGGTACGCGGCAAGCTCACCCCGGAACTGGCCATCTTCATTGGCGACGTGTTTACGTATCTCAAGGCGGGCATGGCGCGCGACGCTATCCGTGCGGAAATCCGCGGGTATCTGATCGCGGCGGCGAGCGCCGCGAACGCCGTGCACAGCCGGCTCGTCGTGTGCGGGCACAGCATGGGCGGGGTCATTTTGTACGATCTTTTGACGGACGTGCCCTTCGTGCAGGGGCTCACCGACGAGCTGGGCGCACCCTTCAAGATCGATCTCTTTGTCACCGTCGGTTCCCAGGTGGCATTGTTCGAAGAACTGAAGGTCTTCACGGCGTCGAGCGCCGGCTATAGCGCCAGTCAGGGCAACAAGGTGCCGAAGCCCGGCTGCGCGGAACGTTGGTGGAACGTCTATAACCGACTCGACGTGCTGTCGTTCCTGGCAAAGCCGGTCTTCGAAGACGTCGACGATCTCGAAGCGAACACCACGGCCGGCATAGCTGACGCCCACAGCGCCTACTTCACGAACCTCGTTTTCTACAAGCGGCTCAACGCGCGCATGAAAGCAGCGGGGCTGCTGCCATGACCCAGATCTTCCAGCGCGTGCCCACGACGCCGGTCGCGACGCACGCTTTCGTGATCGGCTGCGGCCGATTCCCCAAGCTCGGCGATGCCGCAACACGGCAATCGACCGTGGCCGGCGCGCGCGCGGTGGTCCGCTATCTGCTCGATCATCAGGACGAGTTGACCGCGCCGCTCGGCTCGATCGAATGCTTGCTGTCCGATCCGGATGCCGACGCCGGCGCCGATCAACTGGACATCGGCAAGTTCGCCAACGATCCACGCGCCGATGACGGCGTGGGCGCCGCCACGCGCACCAACGTCGAAGCCGCCGGCAAGGCGTGGCTTGCCCGTTGCCACCCCGGCGACACCATGTTCTTTTACATGTCGTCGCACGGCGTCGCCGAGCGCGATCTCACCGCGTCCGCACTGCTCGAAGACGTGCTCACCAATCCGTTCAACCAGTGGGACGCCTCGCTGAACGTTGCCGGCCTCGCGACCAATCTGCCGGTGATCGGCGCGGGCGCGTGCTGGATCTTTCTCGACGCGTGCCAGGAACTGGTCGATAGCGTGATGGACGAGTACGACGGTCTCGACGGCGTCGTACTGATCAAGGCGAGCATCAAGAAGATCATGGCAACGCGTGTGAGGTCGCTCGCGCTTGCGGGTTCGCGTTTCGGCCAGCTCGCCTGGGGCCCGGACAGCCGCGACCCGCCCTACTTCACGCAGGCCTTGCTGCGCAGCTTCGAAGCGTGCGTCGACCGTGACAGTACCGGCGCATGGGTCGTTACCGGCGAACGGTTGCTCAGCAACGTGCCAATCGTCGCGGACGCGGCCTTCGGCTATTCGACGCTGGCCGTGGAGGCGCTCGCGAAATTTGCGAACCAGGCAACGCTCGTCACCGTGCCGAACGCCCGCATTCCCGTAGTCGTGCGCACCGACAATCTCGCCGACATGGCGTATCTCACGCTGATCGAGGCGTCGGATGGCTTCACGTCCATAAAGTCCACGCCACTGCAAACGAACTGCTTTCTCGAAGTCGCGCCAACCGGCGCCGAGTTCGAGGCAACGCCCACCTTCAGTGGTGCACAGGCCTATCGCCCGGCGAAGTTTCACGCCAATCCCTGTGCCCAGATAGTCAGGTTACTGCCATGAACGATGAATCGGCGCGCACCGTCGTGATCCAGCCGCCGGGCCAGGGCGCTTACCGCATCACCGTCGTCGGCGCGCAGTCGCAAACGGTGAACCGCGTTTTTTCCGCGGCGGGCGAGCCCGTCGAGATCGCGCTCGGGCCGGACAGTTACAACGCCACCATCGAAAGCGCCAGCAGCGGCGGAACCACCTCCCAAGCGTTTACGGTGGAGCCGGCGGACGACGACGGCGCGTCCGCCTCGGTCCAGCTTGGCGCCGACCCGGACTTTGCGCCGAGCAGCGCGCTGGCCTCGCTGCCAAGACCGCACCGGAGCGGGCTACCGAGCGTACTGGGCGCGCTGGGCGATTTGACAGCGGAACAGAATTGGGCCGGGCTCCCGGGCGCCTCGCCGGAGAGTGCGCCCAGCCGCGGCTTGCCGGAAGGCGACTTGCCGCTCTCCTCGCCGGATCGCCCAACGCGATTTTTTCAGACGCCCGCGCCGTCGCCGGCCGACTTCGCGTTCCTGCCGCAAGCGGATCTGGAACAGCGCGCCTTCACGGTCAGCCTGTCAAGCGCAGATCTCGCGGACATGGCGCAGCCCGACATGGCCGAATGGCGTGCGGCGCAAGCGCAGATCGAAGTCGTGCAGTCCTGCGACAGCGAATTCATGTTGAAGCTCGTGGACGGCCACTGGCCGAGCCGCGCGGCGCTGCGTCTGACGATCGCCGTGGAAGGCCGTACGCCCTGGCGTGTCGGCGTGCCCGTGGTGGACGAAGGCGTCTGGCTGACGCTGCGACCCGCCATTGCTGCGGCGCGCCCCGATCTCGTCGTAACGATGCGCCCCGTGAACGAACTCACGGCCACGCTGATCGGCGCCGTGCAGCGCGCGTTACCGAGCGAGGTCGATTCGCTGCTCGTTGCGTCCGCGAGGGCAATCGCCGGCAACGATTGGCACAGCGGCAGCGCGGACACGGCGGCCGCACTCGAGGCGTTGATGACGCACGGCGCCGCGCCGTGGGCAAGTGTCGCGGCGGCGTTGCTCATGGTGCGCACCGGTCAGATCGCCGACGCGGCGCCGATCGCGCAAGCGCTGGGTTCCGAGTACGACTGGATCGCCGACGCCTTTATTGCCGCGGCGTGGGCCTTCGCTGCCGCCGCGGATAACGACGCGGATGGTGACTCGGCTAGCGACGCTGATCAAGGGAGCGACGACCCCGGCATCGCGGCGCACTGCCTCTCGCTGCTCGCGCATGCGCGCAGAATCGGACCACCCTGCCTCGCGGCCAGCAATACGCTGGCGCTTCAGATGCTCGCCTCCATGGCGATGAACGCCACGCGGGAAGCCGACGCCAAGGCGTGGCGCGAAGAACGCCGGCTTTGGACCACCCGAAGCCGGCGCGCGGTGCCCATCGGCGCCTTCTTCGGCTGGGAACTCGAAGCCGGTTCGCCGCCGCTCGAACTCCTGGCGTCGAGCGACAACATAATCGCGCATGGCAGCGTCACCGGCAAAGATCTGCGGTGCACGGTGGCAACGACGGCATAAGCGCACGCCATCATCCTGCGAGCGCGGCCGCGATGATCGACTTCATGAGGATGCCCTCGCGCCCCAGTGCGAGGCGCGCCATCAACGCACGAAAAGTCACGCCGTCTATCGACTCGACGATCGCGCACAGCGCGTCGAAATCGCTGGCCAGTACGGCGCTCGCCTGTCCACCGCCTTGGGCGAGGTGCTCTTTCAGCGTCGCCGCGTAGTACCCGGCACGATCGGGATCGTTGGCGGCCCGGATGAGCGCCGCGGCCAGGCGATGCGCCACGCCGATCTCGAACTCCGCGTCCGCGGGGAGATAGCGGTTGGCGAGATTGAAATGGCTGATGGCGATATGCCGCGCGTCGCCACCCTGGTATTTGTAGCGCAGCGCCCTGGCCTCGAATTCGCGCGCCTGCTTCATGTGCCTACGCTTCTGTTCGAGGGTGCCGAGCGCCGAATAAAGGTCACCGAGTTCGGCAACTGCATTTTCCGACTCGAACACGTTCTTGCATTCGAGAAGCATCGCGTACGCCTCGGCGTAGCGCCCCAGATCGATCAGCGGGCCATTGTCGTTGAATCGGTTGCGCGCCAATTCGAGCGGCAAGGCGCCACGCCGGCGATGGGCGGCGCGCGCCTTGCCGTTGTACTTCAGGGAAGCGCGCCACGCGGCGCGCGCGCGGGTCTCCCAGTCGAGCGCTTCGGTGCCCTCGTGGCTCATTGCCGCAGCGAGGCAAGCTCTGCCGTATTGAGACGCGGCGTCGCTCGCCGTATCGAAGATCACGTTGCGCACGTTCCAGTCCAGCATGACTTCCAGCGGCCCCGGCTTGCCCGCCGCGATCATTCGCCGGCGCAATTCGGGCAGGTGCGTCAACACCTCGCCGTACTGTGCCTTTTGCGCGAGCAACTGAAGCTGCTGCCCGAGCGCGGACAACTCGCTCCACGTGCCGGCCCCGGCCAGGCTCGCATAGCGGTGATGCAGCTTCGCATAAGCCCGCGCTTTCTCCATGTCTACGGACTGCCAGGCATTCGCAAGATCTTTGCACACCGACGCCGCCACCGCGAAGTTGTCCGCGCGCTCGGCCGCATCGAGCACGGCCTCCCAGCGCTCCACGGCTTCGCGCCAAAAGCCGGCCCGATCCAGCACGCTTGCCAGCAGAGTCTGGGTGATCAACGCCTTCGGTGTTTGCGCGGTGGCGGCCGCCATGCGCGTGACGACGGGAAGCAACATCGCGGTCGCGCGCGGCGAGTCGTCCACGCGCATCACCCGCTCGATCATCTGCGAGGCAAGATCCCATTCGCCATTGCGCAGCAGATAGGGAAACGCGGACCAGCCTGCAAGCGCGACCGTGGCGCCTGCATTCGCCACCCGCGCCGCTTTGTCCATGGTCACGCGCATGAGGTGATACCAGTAATTCACCATCACCTCGTCAACGCGTGTCTGGAATTGCACGCCCGCCTCGGCCCGCCCGGCGCGCGCCACCTCCGGGTGAATCGCGAAGGCGGCGGTGGCGCGTTGCCGCGCGGCGGCCCGCAGTTCGACGAGCCCGCAGCTTACTAGCCGTGCGATCGCCGCGCGCATGTCCACATGCTGTGCGCCGAGCGATGTCTCGCGCCAGAGCGCCGGCCAATTGGCTTCGACGACCGCGCTGCGCCGGTCGTCCGGCTCCATTGCGCAAAGCAGATGGAACACCGTTCTCACGGACTTCGAGAGCGCGCGAGACAGCGCGCGCGTCCAGCTATCGAGCTGATCGAGGAACGCCTGAACGTCGCGGTGGGGTTCGCCGCGAACCAGGTAAGCGTCGGCTGCGTCCGCATCGGCCTGCCCGGGACCGCCGATGTCTCGCAACCGCCGTGCGAGGCGTTCCGGCTCGGCGGCGAGCCGCTCCGCGAACTCGATCAGCTTCGGGTGGCCCTGGACCGCCCGCAAGGTATCGCGCAACAATTCGCGGCCGCGCGCGGCACGGACAGTGGGCGAACGGCCTTCGAGCAGCGCCCCCAGATTGGGTAGCTCGCGGATCAGCAGCAAGGTTTCGTCGAGCGGCAAGGCATGCACGGTCAGCAGAACGAAGGAAGCGGGCATGCCGGCGGGGACGATGCGGCTCGACATCGCCACGCGCGACGTACCGCCGTGATCGTGGAAGGCGCGCATCAGCATCGACCAACGCTGGTCACACCAATGACCACTGGCCGTCAATAGCGTTTCCACGTTGTCGATCACGATCAGAACGGCGCTCGTCTCCAGCGTTTGCCGAAGCACCGGCAGCCATTGGGCCAGCGCGGCCTCGCCCGCGACGGCATGAAGCATGGCGATGCCGGGCAACTGCGTTTCCATCGCGAGCGCGAGCGCGCTCAAGGTCATCGAAGCGTCGGCGTTCAATTCGGGCGCCCTGTACCAGACGACCCGTTCGAAGCGAGCCGCCCGGAGATGATGCCAGGCCAGCTCCACCACGCAGGCGGTCTTTCCCGCTCCCGCCATGCCGTGAAACAGCACGCCCCGGCTGGCGGCATGCTCCGCGAGCGCTTCGCTCGCTTGCGTCATCGCCCGCACGCGGCCAACGAAGTGCCGGGGCTCCGCCGCAAACGGCGGCACCGCAGGCACCGCATCGCGAGCCTCCGGACTCGCGTGCGGGTGCATGGCAAACCTCAAGTCGGCAGCGTGCCTGCCGAGCAACATCGGCATGGTCATGGATAACGGACGGTCCGGCGCAGAGCCGCTCCGGCCGAGCGCACGCAGCGCGTGTTCCGAAGCGATACGCGCGGCGCGCGGCAGCGCGTCGCCGCGTTCGAGGAGGCGCTGATAGAGCGCGTTGGTCAACAATGCGGCGTATTGATCGTCGACCGCGTAACGCGTGGCGAGCACGGCGCAGTTGAGGCCGCGCTCCAGCACCCACGCGGGCATTTGCGCGAGACCCTGATCGACGCGGCCGGCGGCCTGTGCATCGGCGTCGGATTCGCCAGGCGTGTCGGGTGCGCCAAGCCAGCTCAGCGTCGCCCCCACGCTCGCCGATGCCGAATGGCATGCAACGAGCACGACCAGCTTCAAACGCGCGCTGGCCACGCTCAGCATGCGCACGATTTCGTCGGGCGGCACGGGGTCCGGCGCCCCATCGGGCAGCTCGAGGAGCAGCGCGCCGCTCGTTCCGTGGCCGGCAAAGTGGACGATATCCCAGCCTCCATCCTCGCCCAGCAGTTGTTCCAGCCGTTTGCGCGTGACACCGTACTGTAGCGCCCGCAGTTCGATTGCGCGGCCTTGCGCAGCGAGCCGGCTCACGAGTGACTGCAGGTATTGCCGCTCGCCGCGGAGGTTGAGCGGACTGCCCGCGGGCGGCACGCTGAACAGCGCGAGAATGCGCAGCGACTCGCCAACCGCCGGCCCGTGCACGCCCCCCTCGCGCGCGACGTCGAAAACGAAGCTCACGCCACGCTGGCCGAGGGGTCGCCCGTTCGCATGCGCAAACTCGAGCGGCAACGCAAGCAATGGCGCGGCCGCGAGCGGCAAGACGACCCGGACCACCGCGTCCGGTTCGCCATGCGCAACGATATGCCCTGCGATTGCCGGCCCGAGAACGATCTCGCCTAGCCATGCGCCGAATGCATGTAGATGACGCTGCTCGTCTTCGTCGGCGGTGTCCGGCGCGCGATAGTAGTGAAGCCACGCGGGCAGGTTAAACAGCGCCTCGCGCCGCCAGTCGCCGTGCACGAGGATCACGGCGTGCGAAGCTAGCGTAGCGCCCTGGGCATCCTTGAGATGCCAACACCAGTGATCGGCGTCGGTGTAGACGCTAACCTCCAGAACAAGAGGCGGACGATGCATGACGAGGCGCTCCGCGCAGGCTGCAACGTGTGTCGTGCTGCCAGCATAGGTCATGCGCGGCGTTGCCGCTGTGGCGTAGACCGCAATTATTCTGCCAACGTTGAGACAATAACCGTCAACAAACGATCACGCCGTGAAAGCAGGCTAGGCGCCGGGAACCGGCGGTTACGGAGGCTAGGCGGCGGGCATTGACGCCGCCTCGCAAACTTGCGGCGCGACGTCAATGCGCCTGGTGTGGGCGAACAACGCGTGAGCGACCAGCTTTTTGCCTGGTAGGTTTTTTTGGGGTCGCTATATATACTTTTGCAACTTTTCTTGACTCGGGGCGACGCCGCTGTGAAAAAAATCATTCTCACCCTTGCTGCCTCGGTTGCAGCCTGCGCCATGTGGTCCGCCACTGCCCACGCAGAAGACCGCGAACTGGTTGTGGCTTCGAGCGCCACCTATACGCCGTTCGCGTTTCAAAACAAGGACAACCAGATCGTCGGCTTTGACATCGACATCATCGATGCGATCGCCAAGCAGGAGCATATGAAGTTGCGCATCGTGAACACGCCGTTCACGAGTATCTTTGCCTCGCTCAACAACGGGGATGTGGACCTGGTGATCTCCGGTGTCACGATCAACGATAAGCGTAAGCAGAGTTTTGACTTCTCGGCACCATATTTCGACGCACGCCAGTTGATTGCGGTGCCCAAGAGCAGTTCGGTGAAGTCACTGAAGGACCTGGATGGAAAGAAGGTCTCGGTGGTGAGCGGTTCCACAGCTGACGATGTCATGAGCCGTGAGGTTGGAAAGACCAACCCGAATATCCGCCGTTTCGAGAGCACGCCGCTCATAATTTCCGAACTGGCTTCGGGTGGTGTGGATGCGGCAATTGGCGACAACGGTGTGATTGCTTACCGTGTATCGCAGACTCCGGGCCTCAAGACTGTGGAAGACGCGAATTTCCCCAAGGAATACTACGGAATCGTAGTGCGAAAGGGCGACAAGGCCTTGCTTGACAAGATCAACGCCGGGTTGGCCGCGATCCGCGCCGACGGCACCTACAACGTGATCTATAAGAAGTGGTTCAACCAGGAATTCAAGCCGCAGTGATCGCCTGATCGGCTCGCGTGCGCCGGGCGCCGGGCGCCGCCCGCGCCGCGGCGCAGAATAGCCCCAGGCCGCTCTTCGGCCTCCCATCTTTTGAAAGCAAGCATGGACGACAGCAATCCGGTCTTGTGGTTTGGGTGGTTCCGCCCGGACATCCTGGTGGAGTACAGGCAACTCTTCTGGGAGGGCGCGTTGGTCACGGTCGGTACGACCGTCGCCTGCGTTGTTATGGGGTGCGCGCTCGGCCTCGTACTTGCACTGGCGCGGCTGGCTGATGCGAGACATGAGCCATGGCGGACGGCGAGCAAGTATCTGCTGCGCTGGCCATCGACGGCCTATGTGAGCTTCTTCCGTGGCACGCCTCTGTTCGTGCAGATCCTCCTGATGCATTTCGCGGTGATGCCGGTGTTCATCCATCCCGTGCATGGGCTGCTGATCAGCGGCGATCTCGCTCGTACCTTGAAGCAGAATCACGGGGCGCTGATCTCGGGCGTAGCGGCGCTAACCCTGAACTCCAGCGCGTATATCTCGGAAGTGTTTCGCGCAGGCATTCAGTCGATTGCGATCGGCCAGAGGCAGGCGGCACAGTCACTGGGCATGACGCATGGACAGATGATGCGTTACGTCGTGATCCCACAGGCGTTCCGGCGCATGCTGCCGCCGCTGGGCAACAACGTGATCTCGCTGCTCAAGGACACGTCGCTGATCTCGGCGATTGGTCTGGGTGAGATGGCCTATGCCGCGCGCACAGTGGCGGGCGCCTACGGCCGTTACTGGGAGCCATACCTGGCCATCGCCGCGGCGTACTGGCTGATGACATTGGCACTGACAATGGGCCTTCGCAGGCTCGAGGACCACCTGGCACGAACCGATCGCGTCGCAATATGATGAAGATGTGCATGCGAACAACTTTCCAGCAGCTTCAGGGCTCAGGGCGCTAAGCGACGGCCGGCCCTACGTGAGGCGACTCGAACTGCCAGGGGCGATATTTCGCCCCTGTAAGGTTGGTGCTCCGTGCAGGGGCAGCCGCTCGCGTCGGGCCTGCCTTCGACAATTTCAACGTCCGTCTGTCGAGACTCGTCGAACTGGTGCTCTCTGCCATGAAGCGCCATTCGCGCCGGTCTGAAGTCGGACATTTGGCCGGCGGCTTCTCCCGTTGCCCAACGCTCGCGTACCGATACCGCACGCTGAAGAGACTGCGCGTATGGGGGGCTGCGCGGCCGGCTGATCGCGTTTTGGACGCACCTGAAAAAAGCCGGAGGCGCAAACCTCCGGCTTTGCATACTGCTCGCGCGGCTCATGTCTGGCAGCCGCCCGCTGGCGTCTCCTGTCAGGCCAGGTCAAAGCGGTCAAGGTTCATCACCTTGACCCACGCGGACACGAAGTCGCTGACGAAACGGTCCTTGCTGTCGGCACTGCCGTACACCTCGGCCAGCGCGCGCAGGATCGAGTTCGAGCCGAACACGAGGTCCACGCGGGTGCCCGTCCACTTGAGCTGGCCCGTCTTGCGGTCATAGCCTTCGTAGATCTCGCCGGCCTGCTTCCACTCAGTACCCATGTCGAGCAGATTGACAAAGAAGTCGTTAGTGAGCGCGCCCGGTGTTTTCGTGAAGACACCGTGTTTGCTGTCGTCGGCGTTGATGTTGATAGCGCGCAGGCCACCGATCAGCGCGGTCATCTCCGGAGCCGTCAGGGTCAGCAGCTGGGCCTTGTCGATCAGCAATGCATCGGCCGGAACCGGCGACCTGGTCTTCTGGAAGTTGCGGAAGCCATCGGCCACGGGTTCAAGAACAGCCATCGCGACTGCATCGGTCTGCTCGGCGGTGGCGTCGACGCGGCCCGGCGCGAACGGCACCGTGAGCGTAAGCCCCCCTGCCTTTGCAGCCATTTCGATGCCGACGCTACCGGCCAGCACGATCACGTCGGCGAGCGACGCCTTGCCCGAAGCCTTCTGGATCTCTTCCAGCTTCGCCAGCGTGCCGGCAACGGGCTGGTTGACGGCCCACTCGTTCTGAGGCGCGAGCCGGATACGCGCGCCGTTGGCCCCGCCGCGCTTGTCCGAGCCACGGAAGGTCGAGGCCGAAGCCCACGCAGCCGCGACAAGCTCCGAAGCCGACAAGCCCGAAGCCGCGATCTTTGCCTTGAGATCGGCGATGTCGGCCTCGCCCGGATGGTGCGTCGCCGCGGGCAGCGGGTCTTGCCAGAGCAGGTCTTCACGCGGCACTTCCGGGCCGAGGTAGCGTGCCTTTGGGCCCATGTCGCGGTGAGTCAGCTTGAACCAGGCGCGCGCGAACGCCTCGGCAAGCGCCTGCGGATCGTCGAGAAAGCGCCGCGAGATCTTCTCGTACGCAGGGTCGAAGCGCAGCGACAGGTCGGTTGTGAGCATGGTCGGCTTGCGCTTGGGCGAATCGGGCCTCGGCCCGGGGATGACCGCGTCGGCATCCTTGGCGACCCACTGGATGGCGCCCGCCGGGCTCCTTTCCTGTTCCCACTCGTACTTGAAGAGATTTTCGAAGAAGGCATTGCTCCATTGCGCGGGCGTTTGTGTCCATGTGACCTCGATGCCGCTGCCGATCGCGTCGCCGCCCGTGCCCGACTTGTAGGTACTCGCCCAGCCAAGGCCCTGAAGTTCGACCGGAGCCGCTTCCGGAGCGGGGCCCACGTGGTCCGCCGGTCCCGCGCCGTGGGTCTTGCCGAACGAGTGACCGCCGGCGATCAGCGCGACGGTCTCTTCGTCGTTCATTGCCATGCGGGCGAAGGTCTCGCGGATGTCGACCGCAGCCGAAACCGGGTCGCCATTGCCGTCCGGGCCTTCGGGGTTCACGTAGATCAGCCCCATCTGTACAGCGGCGAGCGGATTATCGAGATCGCGCTTGCCCGAGTAACGGCTCTGCTTATTGTCCGGATCGTTGCTGAGCGCGAGCCAGGCCGTTTCACCGCCCCAGTACACGTCGTTGTCCGGCTCCCAGGTATCTTCGCGGCCGCCGCCGAAACCGAAGGTGCGGAAGCCCATGGTTTCGAGCGCGACGTTACCCGTCAGAACCAGCAGGTCGGCCCACGAAATTTTCTGGCCGTACTTCTGCTTGATCGGCCACAGCAGGCGTCGCGACTTGTCGATGTTGACGTTGTCGGGCCACGAGTTCAGTGGCGCGAAGCGCTGCTGGCCGCGGCCTGCGCCACCGCGCCCGTCGACCGTGCGATAGGTACCGGCGGCATGCCAGGCCATACGGATAAATTGCGGGCCGTAGTGACCGAAGTCGGCCGGCCACCATTCCTGCGAGTCGGTCATGAGCTTGCGCAGGTCGGCTTTGAGCGCTGCATAATCGAGTGTCTTGAACTCCTCGCGGTAGTTGAATTTCCGACCAAGCGGATCAGATCTGTCGGAATGTTGATTCAGAAGGTCAACGCGTAGCTGGTTGGGCCACCAATCCTGATTGGTCATGGTGCCAGCGACGACGCGTGTGGCAACGGATGCATCGCCCGAGAACGGGCATTGAGCTTCAGATGGCATCGTTCTCTCTCTAGGTCACGGTTGTTCAAAGGCCATGCCAGCACCACGACATGCAGGCGGGCACAACCCGCCAGCCCAGCATAGTCCATTCTTTCGACAAGCTTATTGAGATGCGCTATGGCGGCGATAGCCCTTGACACCGAAGTTGACGGTCGCCGAAGACTGCCGGATTTTCGCGGCGCCCGGGAAAACAGGTTGCGATTGCAGTGCAGCACAGACCCGACATGCCTGCCCGGATATTCCCGGCACCCAAGCCCGGCGTGACAGTCTGAAGCACCCCAAATGCGAGCATCGAGGCGTCGAGGAACCGAACGACGTCTGAGGGGCGGTTGCGGGCGTACACGTCTGGCAAAAGTCGGCCACAAACCGTCGCTCGCAAGCGTCGCCGCTCGGACATTCAGGCGTCGGCTCAGCTCCGTAAGCTGCCATCCAATTGTCGAAGACGAGCGCCCCTTCATCGGCCATAGCGGACATTGGGACACTTTAGTTGCTGCGTCAGCAAGGTAGCGGCTTGCCGACGGAAGGCACTGAGCAGCCGAAAGGCGGCTTCCTGCATCTGCGAACTCACACTCCCTACCCTTTGCCGCCACCCGGTCCATAAGGACGGCGAGGACCGTTTTCACTACTTCATCGGCCACTCACCCGGGGGGAGCGGCGAAATCCGTCATCGCACGCAGGACAGCAATTTGTGGGGACTCGTTTCGCTTCTCAGATGCGTCTCAACCCGCCAGGCCGCTACCTTTTACGCAAGCGATGGTTCGACGCTTTGAACGCACGAGCGTTAGTTGTTTGCCATACTTCCGTACGAATGTCATTACTGTCCGCTGGTTGTTCCCGTTACCTGTTCAAAGGCCGCAAGCAGCACTTCCTTGCATGGTGTTCAACTCAAGTGGGGGCGGATATGGCTTCCGGAAAGTACAGCGGCGTTAACCGAGCGAGCCAAACGTATTCCTGCTTCTGTAGCAAGGCGCTTGCCCAGTATGCGAATCGCCGCATCGACGCCGACCTGGCGCGACGCGGATTCCTGATCGGCATGGGCGCAACCATGCTAAGTGCCGTGCTCCCGGAACTCGTTCGGGCGCAGGGTGCGAGTCCCGCCGCCGCTGCGCCGCAGCCCGTCACGTTTACAAACTTCCGACTGTTCGACGGCAAGTCTGCCGGCCTGCGCGATGGGATGTTTCTCGTCGTCGAAGGAAGCCGCATCTCACAGCTGGGGCAAGGCCAGCCGCCCGCTGCCAGCGCGAACCGCACAATCGATTGTGGCGGCAAGGTGATCATGCCAGGGTTGATCGAGATGCACTGGCATGCCATGCTCGCCTCACTTCCGATCCAGACGATCTTGCAGGCCGACCTGGGCCTGGTGTATCTGGCTGCGAGTGCGGAAGCCCAGCGTACGTTGCTGCGTGGTTTCACGACGATACGCGATGTGGGCGGCCCGGCATTCGCGCTGAAACAGGCTATCGACGCAGGGATGATTCCTGGCCCGCGCATTTATCCGTCCGGCGCGATGATCACGACGACAGGTGGTCATGGCGATTTTCGCCCGCTCACGGACATCCCGCGTACGACGGGCGAAGTCAGTGCGCAGGAAAGGACTGGCGCGAATGCGATCGCCGATTCTGCGGACGAGGTGCGGTTACGCGTGCGCGAGCAGTTCCTGCAGGGCGCAACGCAGATCAAGATCGTGGGAGCCGGCGGCGTATCCACGCCGCGCAGTCCGCTCGACATGCTGACCTTCACAGAGCAGCAACTGCGAGCAGCCGTCGAAACCGCGAGCGATTGGGGGACCTATGTGGCCGTCCATGCGTACACGTCAGAAGCCGTGAAGCGAGCGGTGGCAGCAGGCGCGCAATGTATCGAACATGGTCATCTGATGGACGATCATGCAGCCGAGATCATGGCGAAGAACGGGACATGGTTAAGTACCCAGCCATTCGTGAACGAAGACGACGTCGGGCCGCTGGCGGGACCGATCCTCGACAAGTTCCGGGAGGTCATCGTGGGGACCAACAACATGTACAACCTCGCACGCAAGCATGGACTCAAGGTGGCGTTCGGGACCGACCTGATCTTCTCGCCGGCGGTGGCGGCACGCCAGGGTTTGATGATTGGCAATATGACGCGCTGGTATAACGGCTCCGAAATTTTGCAGATGGTAACGGGGCGAAACGGGGAGTTGCTTGCGCTCTCCGGCGAGCGCAACCCCTATCCCGCCAAACTGGGGGTGCTTGAGCGGGGCGCATGGGCCGATTTGCTGGTCGTCGGTGGCAACCCGCTCGACAATGTGGGACTGCTCGCCGATCCCGACAAGAACCTGAAGCTGATCATGAAGGATGGGCGCATCTATAAAGATGCCATGCAGACCTAGACCTGCCTCCACAGGTTGTTGACCAGGTGACGGCTTAGGCGACAGAGGCGGAATGCTGGCAACGCGGTTGGTCGTGTCCACCAAGATCCGGCCCTTCCAGCTGCCGACCGAAAACAACGCTGCCTGCACCTTGCGCTTCGACGGCGAAAAATGGAAGCGACGTTAAGATCCAGTCATGAAAACGACGTCCAAAGAAGGCGTTCGGTCCCATTGCGCAGTGAACTACGGCGTGGAGATCAGCCTGGGTGATCCACGATCAGGGCGGGCCACACGCCAACAAACCGTTCGCTAACGTATCTCGGAGTGCGCCTTTCCCCTATCCGCCACTTTTCAAGTTGATGACCGCACGCTTTCTCGTGAACGGTCGCCAGTTGGCGCGCTGCAATGATGCATTGCATGCGACGTAATTGCTCGAAATCGCCACGTATCGATAATTTCCGCTGCTTCCCGCAGACGACGAATCCGAGGCTCGGCACATCGCCCTGCTCGACGCGGCCCGCGCATGACTGGTCTCGCTTATTACCTGCCATGTAATTGGCGAGGCTCATGTCTCTCACTAAGGTGTGCTTGTCGCCTGATCGATCTCGGCGATACCGCCAACTCTCCAGGAAATATCGTGGCTCACTTCCCCATCTATACACTCGACTCCGCCCCTGAACAATCGAAGCCCGCGCTCAACGGGCTCGCCCACGCCTTCGGCATGGTGCCCAATATCGCTGGCGCAATTGCCGGCTCGCCGAAACTGATCAATGGCCTCGTCGGCCTGTTTCAGCAGGCGCATGGCGGCAACCTTTCCGAAGCGCACGTCCAGACGCTGCTGCTCACCAATGCGGTGACCAATGGCGCCACCTGGCCGGTCGCATTCCACTCGTTCCTCGGGCTCAAGGAAGGTCTGGGCGAGGCCGACGTGCAGGCGATCCGCGAACGCCGCCTCCCGCAGGACCCCGAGCTTGCGGCGCTGTCGCGACTCGCACGCACGCTGATCGAAAAGCGCGGCCAGGTCGACGATCACGACATCGCTGCGTTCACCGAGGCTGGCTTCGATCAGGCGCTCGTGCTCGACGTCATCCTCGTGATTGCCGCCTCGACGATCACAAACTACACCGCAAGCGTCACCCAGCCGCCTCTCGAAGAACTCTTCCAGCCCTACGCGTGGAAGGCTTGAAGTGAGTTTGAGCGGCGGGAGTACCACCTAGACCCGCCGCCGCAGAATGCCTTGTTCAAGCCCTTTCCCCGTTGGGAAAGGGTCTTTGATCTTCCGGTTTCTCTAAACCAGGGCATAGACCGACCAACCATGTGCGCAGGCTCGTGGCACGTGGCGGAAGACCTCACGCGATTCGCGTGGGGTAATCGTGCGCTCCGATGCCAGGCGGCAGAGGCGATCGTTAAAGGATAGGACTCAGTCATGAACGGCGAATCTTCGTTCTCCTACAAATCCATCTTTTCGTGTAACCGCGATGGAGGGCTGGACCGCACCCGGCTGAACGAAAGTGCCAACGATTTCTTCGGAACTGAGGATCTGCTATCACAGGCTTACGAAGATTCGGTGCATGTCGGAGTGATGGCCGACTGAGTCAAACCGCGCTCGCGCCTTCGACAAATCAGCGTCGCACACGTAGCATCGAAGATTTTCGATTACCCGTGAAGTAATTGAATCGCGCTCATGCGATCGCTATGCTTCGCCTACATCCTCGGCAAAGAGGAAAACGGACGATGCATTAGCTAGACAGGACGATCGGTCGATCATGGAAAAACGAAATCAGATATGCGAAACATTGCAACGCATCAGCGAGAAAATCGCCCTCGGTATCAAGTGGAAAGGTATTGCGCGGGCTGTCCGACTACGGTCTATACATTGGAGAGTTCAAGCGGGTGAACTTCACCATAAGGCGCTCTTTCATCCCCTGATAGCCGGAGCCGCGATCTATCTCACCGAGGTCATGGCGCGCGCCGACTCGGGTATCGGTGGCGCATTGATCGTGGCGACCGGTGGGCTCGCGTTTGAGATCTATCGCAAGCTCACGCGATGCAGTTCCCACGTCGAGTAATGCGTCGTGCGCAGCGTGGCAACCCGGCAACCGCGGGCGAAGCCGAAATTTGATTTCCACGGCCTCGCGCCTTCCACCTATTGCGTTGGCGATCTCGGCAGCCAACTTTCCCGGCGAACAGTTCGCGCCGACGCTGGCGCCCTCTGTCCTCTGCACGATTCCGGCCATTCATCAGCCGAAGTTGACCAAGTCCTTGAAGATCAGTTGACCCCAGCTATTCCCGCGTGCCTGGACGAGCAACCCACCTTCGGAAAGGCCGCCAAGTTGGATCGGCGAGAAACCGAGCTTTTCCGCAAGCATACCAATCTCTGCCGCGGCGCCGTCATCGTCGCTCGCCAGGAACACGACTCTTCGGCCGCCATTTACGGCCGGATTCCCGGCAAGGATGGCAGCGGCCAAATGATTGAAGCCCTTAACCAGTCTACCGCCTCTGAAGGCCTGCGCAACGAACCTGGAAGGAGGCAGTCCTCCCAATTCCTCCGGGATCACGCCGTAGGCATTGGTCACATCGACAATGGTCTTTCCCTGCCAGGTGGGAAGCGTCTTCGCGACATCCGGGTGCGACTCGAAACGGACAGCCAGTAAGATGACGTCTGCCTTGACGGCTTCCGCCAGTGTGGTGGGAATGATCTGCGGTCCGATCGCTGCGGCATCGGATGCAAAGCTTTCCGGGTCGCGAGTGGTTGCCACGGAAATCTCGATGCCGCTTCGGGCGAACGCCCTAGCAAGGGCCTGGCCAATCTTGCCGAAGCCGATCATTGCGTAACTCATATGTTTTCCTTTAGTTGAGCACCACTACAGCGCCCCTAATAATCGGATGGAGCGCCATAGGGCGCAGCGGGTCAAAGTTGCGCAAGGCCGCCGTCAACGGCAAGTTCGCTGGCGGTCATGAAGCTGCTGTCCGGCGACGCGAGAAAGGCAGCCGCCGCTCCAATCTCCGCCGGATCAGCCATGCGCTGGAGCGGCGTCATCGAGGCGAAGATTTTCTGGCCCTCCTCGCCAAGTGCTTGCTTCGCGAGGTCGGTCGCTGTTGCCCCAGGCGACAGCACGTTCACCCGGATGCCGGTGCCCTTCAGATCTTCCGCCCAGGTCCGCGCGAGGTTGCGCACGGCGGCCTTGCTCGCGCTGTAAGCGCTCATTGCCGGGGCTCCGGTGGAACCGGCGCTCGATCCGGTCAAAATGATCGAACCGCCTTCGCCCATCAGCGGTAGTGCCTTCTGGACCGTGAAAATCGTACCCTTCACATTGGTATCGAAGGCTTCGTCAATGTGCCCAGCGGTGATCTCGCCGAGCGGAAGCGGGCTTCCCGTTCCAGCGTTGGCGAAGACGATGTCGAGGGTTCCGCGCTCGGCCTTCACCGCCGCGTAGAGTCGATCGAGGTCGGTCTGATCGGTGACCGAGCCCTTCACCGCGCGGGCATTGGGCCCAAGTTCGGCCAAAACGGCGTCGAGCGCTTCCTGCCGGCGGCCAAAGATGAAGACGAAGGCGCCTTCTTGGATAAAGCGCATTGCCGCAGCGCGGCCGATGCCGGTGGCGCCGCCGGTAATCACAGCAGTCTTTCCATTCAATCTGTTCATGTCATGCATCCTTCGAAACGAAAACAAGAAACCCGATTCTGGCGCGCTTGATTTATGAAGACAATTGACGAAATATGCATATATACCATCTACTCTTTAGATACCCATGCTCGATAACGTCACCATCAACCAGCTTCGGACCTTCGTTGCCGTGTGCGACTACGGAAGCTTTTCCGGAGCCGCACAGGAGCTCAGACGTGCGCAGTCGGCGATCAGTCATGCGATCAAGGCGCTGGAGAGCGCTTTTGATGTTGTGCTGTTCGAGCGCAATACCCGAAAAGCGACGCTAACGGCGGCGGGCCGCAGCCTCCTGCCTGATGCTCGTGGGGTGATCTCACGCACCGAGGAGATGAAGACGCGCGCAGCGTCGATTGCTGAAGCCGGCGTACCACAAGCCTCGATTGCCGTGGATACCTACTTTCCGCGCGCACACCTCATTGAATGCCTGCGCAGCCTGCAAGCGGACTTTCCAACGGTTGCAATTAACCTGCGCATGACGACCATGCAGGGCGGCGAGCGCCTGGTTCTCGAAGGCACGTGCGCATTGGCAGTGACGATCACCGACGTGCCGGAGCAGAGCACGGGGACCATCGAGCGGCAGCATTTATGTGAAGCACAAATGGTGACTGTCTGTGCGCCATCTCATGCGCTTGCCGCCATTACGGGACCGATTTCGCGGGAGGAATTTGGCCGGCATATCCAGCTTGTCGTGACCGACAATCAGCCCGATGCAGAAAAAACGCAGCAGGGGGTTGTCGGTGAACGCCAGTGGTGGGTGAATGACCTTGGAGCGAAACACGATCTGCTCAGGGGAGGCTTATGCTGGGGGCACATGCCGCGTCATTTGGTTGCGGAAGACCTCGAGAATGGAACACTTGTCGAACTCCAAAGGCGCGCATGGCACATGCGTCCTCTCACGTTCATGATCTCGCAGCGGCGCGGGTACTCGCTTTCCGAATGCGAGATACTGCTTGTTGAGCTTCTTGGCAATCCTCAGCGCGGCCCGAAGACTGCCGGGCAGCGCTCCGTCTCACGCAAAGGCAAGAAAAGCCAGAAGCCCCGCCGTGCGTGAGCGAGAATCAGGACGGCATCGAGAATATTCCGAGGCCTTCTATTGCGGCAGCTTGGGGCCAGACTTGAGCGCCGGACGTCGACACCCGCAGCCCGACCGCCTTTTCCAGCGGAGCGGGCGAGACGGCGCTCTGCCCACGATAGGGCTCGTCGAGAATCACGATCAGCGCGACAACCATGCCGATGACCGCCATATGAAGCGCGATGATCGCCATGGTGACCGGCGTGAGCGCGAAGCGGCCGTTCATGGCCATGGCGCCCGCGATGACCGCCCAAATGACCCACCAGAAGATTCGCGGCACAGTGTGCGTGGCGCTTTCGAGCCGCAACTGGCGCATGTCCTCGATCTCGCGCAGCGACGTTTCGAGCAGTTCGGCCCTCACGGGCACCTGGGCCGCCACGCGCTCCGTCGCTTCGATCAACTGGTTGAGCGCCGCGCCCGTGCGCGGCGAAAGCTCGGGGCGCGCTGCGGCGAGCGCGCGCCAGTCGTCGCCGGTCACGCTGCTCACATAGCGCCGCAACGCCTCGCGCGCGGCATCGGAATTGGCGCCGCCGATCGTGCGCAACTGCCGGTCGAGCCGCGAGACGAAAGACGCTTCGCGCAGCGTCTGGTCCTCGGCCTTGTCGACGTTCGAGCGAACATCGGAAAGCACATGAGCGAGCACGAACACGATGAGTGCGAGCAGGCTGCCATGCACGACGTCGGCCACGGTGCCCCGCAGATCTTCGCGGCCCGACCGCTTGAGCATCAATCTCACGATGGCCGCGATGGCGAGCGCGACCAGCGCGGTTGAAATCGCCGCGGTGGCGACGATGGCGAAATCGGGAAGCTGCGCGACGAGGTCGATCATCCAGATCATCGTGGCTCCGCACCGGCTAATGGGGAGGAATTGCGACGTTTTCAAACGAATTGCGCAATACCATGCCTCGTCATTCTAGAGAATGTTAGGCACTTCGGGACGGACCTGGTATCCCGGCTGGATGACAAAACGCAAGTCGTACCCAACGGATGTATCGGATGAAGAGTGGCGCTTCGGCGAGCGTAGAAGTTGCGTATGAAAATGCATGCGAAGCCCGGCAACTTGTTGTTTTTTTGACTTTCGCTTTGAGCGGGGAATGCGGCCGACGTCGATCGACAGATTGACTGTGACGCTTTACTGCGAAAGTCCGGTCTCACAAAAGTTCTTATTTTCCGGTCTTCTTGACTAAAATATTCTAACGAAACCAATGTTCGTATTCCTAATCAATGAGTTCATTACAGTACACACATCGATTGCGTCCCTCGCAGACGAACATGATCGCCAAGACTTGTCGACAGAGTTTGGTTCTCTGATTCCGGTCGAGCACGATCCCGGCGAGCACCGCGATCGCCGGATAATTACGTTCGCAGTATCTGAATTAGCCATGGCAGGACTCGGCTATAAATAGCAAGTATAGGTTCGATGGGATCCGTGGACAGGTTGAAGCCGGTGTGTGACTGCTGTCGTGCGACGCGAAAGTCGCCCTGCCCGCTCCGCGTCGGCCACGATCAGCGGAGCCACGAGGAATTGCTGCTCCTGCAGTGAATGTGCATGCATCCATCAGAAGTTTCCAGGAGGTGGTAGATTCGCGTCACGGATCCCGACGAACTGGGTAAACGCCGAGTCCGGCAAATCGCACGCGACCACGGCTGGACAAGTCTTGTGTCAGTCGTCGCGCGATGGACCAAACCTGCAGTCCTCTCGGCGGAGGTCACGGCGAATGAGTCCCGTCATCATCACCCTGCTTGTGCTCCTTGGCATCGGGTTGCTGCTCGCGCTCTGGCTCATGGGCACCTACAACGGATTGGTGGTCGCCCGGAACCGCTTCGCGAACGCCTTCGCCCAGATCGACGTGCAACTCAAACGCCGCTACGACCTGATTCCGAACCTGGTCGAAGCCGTCAAGGGCTACATGAGCCACGAGAGGGAGACGCTCGACGCCGTCATCAAGGCGCGCAACAGCGCGATGGCGGCCGAGCAGAAAGTCGCCGCCAACCCCAGCGACCCGGCAGCCATAAGTGGGCTCAACCAGGCCGAGGCCCAGCTGGGCGGCACCTTGGGCCGGCTTTTTGCCCTGTCCGAGGCGTACCCGGACCTCAAGGCCAACCAGAACATGCTCGCCCTGCAGGAGGAGCTGACCTCGACCGAGAACAAGCTGGGATTCGCCCGGCAAGCGTTCAACGACGCCGCTACCGAGTACAACATCCGGCGCGAGGTCTTCCCGGCTGTCATGGTGGCCGGCATGTTCGGTTTCAGGGAGGCCGCGTTGCTCGAAACCGCAGAGGCCGAACGCGCAGTGCCCAAGGTGTCGTTCCGGTAACCCGGAATCGCCACGGCTCTGCGCGCTTCATGCTCCCAAAGCCACGCCGACCATGGCCACCCACTTCTTTCAGCAGCAGGATTCGGCACGACGCAAGACCTTCGAGCTGGTGGTCTATTTTGTCCTGGCGATCGTGATCCTGATCGCCCTGGTGTACGCGCTGCTGGTGGTGTTCAGCATGTATGACGCCCACGAACCAGTGTCCTGGTGGCAGCCGGAGTTGCTCCTGCTTGCGGCGCCGGGGGTGGGCGTCGTGGTCGGCGGTGCCAGCGCGTTCAAGGTGAAACAGCTCGCGTCCGGCGGCCAGGCCGTGGCCCTGATGCTGGGCGGCGTAGAGGTGCCCGGCATGACCACCGACGCGCGGCAGAAGCGGCTGCTCAACGTCGTCGAGGAGATGGCCCTCGCCGCGGGCGTGCCGGTGCCGCCCGTTTATGTTCTGAATGAGCCCGGCATCAATGCCTTCGCGGCCGGCTACGCCCCGGGCGATGCCGTGGTCGCCGTCTCCCAGGGCTGCCTCGACTACCTGACGCGCGACGAACTGCAGGGCGTCGTGGCGCACGAGTTCAGTCACATACTCAACGGCGACATGCGGCTCAACATCCGGCTGATCGGCCTGATCTTCGGGATCATGGTGTTGTCCATCATCGGACGCAGCCTGATGTTCGCATCCCGCGGGCGCTCATCGGGCAGGCAGGATTCCCGAGGTGGCATGGTCCTGCTGGGCCTGGGCGTGTTCGTGCTGGGCCTGGTGGGAGCGTTCTTCGGCCGGCTGATCATGGCGGCGGTGTCCCGGCAGCGCGAGTACCTGGCCGACGCCAGCGCCGTCCAGTTCACGCGCAACCCCGACGGCATTGGCGGCGCGCTCAAGAAGATCGGCGGGCTGGCCGAGGGATCGCGCATTGAGAACCCTCAGGCTGCCGAGGCCGGTCACATGTTTTTCGCCAACGCCTTCGCCGGCAAGGGGTTCGCCGGACTGCTGGCCACCCATCCGCCCCTCGTCGAGCGCATCCGCCGGCTCGATCCCCAGTTCGATGGCCAGTTCCAGGAGGTCCGGCCGGTCAGCGTCGATCGGGAAGAACTCGAAGGTCCCCGCTCCAGCCGCGTCCCGCCGTTCGCCGGGATGCCGACCTTACCGGGGCTGCCGCAGGTTCCGTTGCCGGTCCTGGGGTTCGCCGACGATGCGGCGTCCCGGGTCGGACAGGTCGATCCGGAAGCGATCAGCTACGCCCAGGCGCTGCACGATGGCATGCCCGACGTGCTCCGGATCGCAGCCCGGGAGCCGTTTAGTGCTCGCGCCCTGGTCTACGCCCTTCTCATGGATCGGCGGGCGAACCTGCGGGAACTCCAGCTGACCCGGCTGAAGGCCGGTGCTGAGCCGCAGGACTTCGCCGAAACCTTGCGGCTGGTCGCCCCTGCCCAGGCTCTGCCGGACACGCATCGGCTACCCCTCATGGACCTGGCCCTGCCAGCCCTGCGGCAGATGTCGCCCCAGCAGCACCGGGCCTTCCGCGCCCAGGTTGAGATGCTCATAGTTGCCGACCAGTGGCTGAGCCTGTTCGAGTACACGCTCCGCTGCGTGCTGCATCGCCATCTCGACGCCCAGTTCCTGCCTCAGCGTCAGGCGCGACCAGTGAACGGCTCACCGCAAAAACTGGCGCGGCCGCTCGCGACGGTGTTGGCGCTACTGGCCTGGGAAGGCCAGCCGGAACCCGACCAGGCCACCGTTGCCTTCGATACGGCCATGCGCAGCTATCTTGGCGGCAACCACACCTACCGCTTGCCGCCCCGCGCGGAATGCTCCCTCACTGGGTTCGACGTGGCGCTGCAAACGCTCAATCAATCCGTCCCGGCCATCAAGCGCCGGATCGTCGTCGCCTGCGCGGCCTGCATCGTGGCGGACCAGCAAGTCACCGTCCGTGAAGCGGAGCTGCTTCGCGCCATTTGCGATACGCTCGACTGCCCTCTACCGCCGCTCGTCGTGGGAGAAACGCAAGGACAATGAGCGACATTGCCGGCAGGCGGTCACCGACCGATGCTACCGGCAGAATGAACTTGCGTAGTGGTCCCGAGTGCTGCAAGCATCCCAGCGACTGCGTTCGGCGCCCGCCCATCGTGGCTCGTTGGGGACTGTCCTCGACGAGTTGACTGGGCCGCCGCATCAACGCGGCGCACCGGAACGATCGGAGCCGCCGCTCGTCCGTAACGGCCCAATCCCCACGACTCGACGCGGCGCTGCGTTCGCGACCAGAACCAGTGCCGCGCCAGCCAATCCACTTGCCACATGTTTGAGCGCATGACCGGCAATCATGTGATGCGACAACTCCCACACCTGCCAGTCCAGGGTTTCGAAAATCTTCGCGATCCCGTAGAAGACAACCACGAGCGTCCAGGCAAAAACGCCATCCACTTTGCGCCCGAGCGTCATGCCGACGATTGCCGCGAGCCCGCCGAATTGCAGAATCGCGTAAGGCCACAAGCTATTGAAGGCGAGCCAGTAGCCGATTGTGCCGAGTGACACGACGACCATGATCAGCATCTGCGCCCAGCCGACGCGCTGGGCGGTCGCCGAGGTCCACAGCATCGCGAGAATGCCGGCGAAGACAATCGTCATCGGAAAGCGATCCCAGACTAGCGTCGCATCGGACGGCGCCGCGTGATACCACGCCGAGCCAAACGCCGTCAGCACCAGGCCGAGCGCGGCAACGAACATGCCGGGAAATTGCGCCGGCGGGCACCGCGAATGCCGTCTCACCCAGCCGAGATTGAGAATGCCAGCGGCCAGAATACTGAGATTCGACAGCACGTCTGACGCATTGGGTAGCGACCCGAGCGAGCGTTCGTCGGCGAAGTGATGATAGGACAGCGGCTGCGCAAGTGGCCATACCAGCTGAAACGCTGCGCCCAACAGGAAAAGCACGACACTACCAAGCAGCAAGCGGGAAATCTTCACGGTGCCTGATTCCATAATCGGCGAAGCGCTCAATGAACGCTAACGTCGTGCAGACCGACATGCCCGCATTGGCCCCGTTCAAGTTCACGAAGCCGGTTCGTCTCATCGGGGAAACGGATCAATACAACAGGACCACTCTGCAGGCACGACCGATGACGCTGCGGACATTGTATTCCGCTTGCACAAATGTACAGCAGGAAGGTCCTGAAGCGTACGCTGCGGTTCACGTCGAACAGCACGATTTCACTGCCATTCTCTGCAGGCATTCATATAGCGACGACATCACAGCGGGCTGTGCTGACCGCAAAGTCGGTCACGGACTGGAAGGTAAGGAGTTCTATGCTTAAAATTTTGGGGATTTTCGATCCGGTCACGTCCGTCACAAACATTGAGCATGATCACTTTTGTACGACTCTGGACGGCGCCTCGGCGGTTTGGGAATACATTTCGGTTGTCACCGCAGCAGCCGAAATTGGCGACACGACTCGGAGAGCCATGGACGGGTAGATGGACGAGACGAACCATCTCCGCGCCGTCAAACGGCATCTACGTTAGGCTTCGGACCTTCAAAAATTGTTCGCCGTGTAGCAGGCAAGTTGACACATTTAATGCGGTCACATTCAGGTTGACATTTTTATTGTGTTTTCAGCGACAATAAATGTGTCAACACATACGGCACTGAGCACGTCGCCGCAAGGCTGAGCCGGCGACAGAATTATCGAGTTCTACGCCAGGCTTGGGGAAGCGTGCGGAGTACGGCTTCAACTGATTAGTGAACGAAAGAAACATGCAAACCGTTGCGGTACTCGACTTCGAAACAACCGGGCTTTCGCCGAATCTGGGCGACCGCGCTACCGAGATTGCCGTCATCCTCCTGCGTGACGGCCAGATTGTGGATCGTTACCAGAGCTTGATGAACGCAGGGCGGCGCATCCCGTCCGATGTCGTTGCTCTCACCGGCATCACGAACGACATGATCGCATCGGCTCCTCCTGTATCGAAAGTCATGAGGGAATCTGCAGCGTTTGTTGGAAACCATCCCGTCGTTGCCCACAACGCCGGTTTCGACAAGCGGTTTTGGCAGGCAGAACTGGGGCTTCTTGGAGTGCCAGCGGAGCATTCATTTGCTTGCACGATGCTCGTCGCCAGGCGGATCTACCCAGGCGCCCAGAGTCACCGCCTGGCTAGCTTGGCGGAGATGCTCCGGTTACCGAAATCGGGTCGTGCTCACCGCGCGATGGTTGACGCTGAGGTCGCCGGCCATCTCTGGTGCCGATTGCAGCACGACATCGCTCAAACTTACGGGCTCAAGCGAATCGATCACGCCCTCATGGCTCAATTGCAGAAAACCAGCAAGGCGAAGGTGGCGACATTTCTCGGTTCGCGGTCTAACGACTGAGCTCACAGCGCCGAACAACCTGGACCGCCCCGGCGCGCGCCACTGCTGCGTTGCGGGTTCTCGCTCTGGCTCGCACGAGCGTGAACGTGTTTCGCCATCCGACGCGAAGCACAAAGTGTTCGGCAAACCTCTCGAGTCGGGATGTCGCGTGCGCATGACGGTGTCCCTCATCGTCCGAACTGCGGCGGCTCCATCCTGCGCGTCCCGGGACTCGCGCAAACCCCGCCATGGCGGGGGATAAGCGCCCAGAAGGCGGCATCAGAAGCGTCCCTCGATTTGGGGGGCTAGCAATCTGGAGGGATACGGATACGATGCAATCGACTGGAGAGGCGCCCATGGACAACCTGTATTTCCGCCACGTACTGCTTGTAGAGGACGAAGGTTTGAGACGAATCGCGATGAAGAGCCTGATTCTGACCTCAGAACCGACGCTCGACATCGACGAGGCCGGCTCATATGCCGCCGCTATCGAGCGGCTGCAGAACAAGGCTTACGACCTGGTTTTTCTCGACTACCAGATCGGCGGCGATCACACCGGGCTAGACTTGATGCGCTGGCTGCAGGAAAACGAGCGTGCTGCGCATGTGGTCATGCTGTCCGCGCAGGACGACCGCGAGACCGTACTGGACTGCATCAAGAATGGCGCCGGCGGCTTCATCTCGAAGGCCAGCGAGAAAGGCGGTGCCGTGTTCAGGGATGCACTGCAGACGATCCTGAATGGACGGCTTTTTCTGCCGAACAGCGTGCTCGGCAAAGGCGGCCATACCCCGCATTCCCCGGGCCCGAGCAAGGGAATTCCGATCGACTCGCTGAACCTGACGCCGCGCCTCGCGCAAGCCTTGGGTTTTCTCCTGCAATGCATGTCAAACAAGGCCATCGCGCGAAAGATGGATATCACGGAGAACACCGCGGAGGAGTACATCAGCTATCTGCTGAGCCGCTTCAACGTGTCGCGGCGCACGTTCCTGATCGTGGAAATGGCGCGGCGCGGCGTTGAGATTCCCACCGTCGCGAACGCTCCAGCGGTCTAATTCGCCCGGGTCGGAGAAAATCGTGTTGACCGCACCCGGATCGTCGGCCATCAGTGAACTCCTGGCGTTCGTGTCGATTTCAAGCGCGAGTAGTGAAAACGTTCATGCCCGCGCAATAGCCCAACTCGCGATACGCTTCCCACTGGCTATCGGTAAAGAACTGGTCCGCAGTGGTTTGCTGGGGAAAATCACTGTAGTTTTTTGCGTAGGTGCACACATCGGTGGGCGCGCCGATGCCAACGCTCGGCTTGACGTACAACATCCAGCTTGGGCGGCGGTCGGGCTCGTTGGAATAGGTGATACAGGCGAGCGCGGCGCCACGAGATCCATCGCGCTTCAGCTCGGAAAACGCTCCAATGGCTTCTGGATCAAACGATGCCTTGACCCAGTCTGGCACGTGCGGCTCATCCGTCCCGCGCTCAAAGGCACTCCATCCAGCTTCGCCTGATTGATGACTCGCACGCACCGGGCGCGGATCGAGCCAGGTGATCGTCGCGCAGAAGTCGTAGCGCACCTGCCTCGTCAGCAGTGCGAGCGATTCACAGCGGTAGTCCGGGTCCGCGGCTGCGTCGACAGCGACGATGAAGGGCAGTCTGCGGCGAATCAGCTCGTAGATGCCCGTGTTGTCGAAGTGGCCGCCATCGCTCAGATACCACAGCTTCGCGGAAGGTCCCTCGAAATAGGCACGCCATTCGTCAAGCAGCTTGGCCTGCAGTGTGAAGATGATCGAGGGCAGTGACTTGATCACGCGCCAGCCGCCGCGCCGATATTGTCCCGGCCGTCCGCCTGCTGGAATACCGCTGTTCCACCAGTAGCCGATCCGGACATTCAGCAGGCCAAGCAACAGCGATTCCGCGAGCTTCGTGTTGCGGCCGAGACCGGTCGATGCTGCCGCGCCCGAAATCGCCATCCACTGGCCAAGGCTGAGCCGTTCGATATCGACCTGCGCGCCGCTGGATTTTACGAAGGCGTGAAACGCGTTGGGATCGGGCTCCACTCGCACCGCGGTGACAGGCGCGAAGCGCGCGGGAGTCGTCGCGTCGCGCGCGCCCCAGAGGGCGTGAAAGCGTCTGCCCGCGCTGATGCCGGCGGGCCCCACACACATCGGCATACCCTTGTCGTCGCGCAATTGATTGCCGGAGAGCGGGTCGACCGTGTTATTCAGGCACGAGCAGACCAAATGCAGCGGGCCACCATGTCTTTCGGGATGGTAATCGTCGAACATGACGTCGTCGCCCAGATCGCTCACACCCACCGGAACAGGCTTGCTGGTGCCTGGCGGATTCACGCGGGCATCGTTGGACGCCCCCAGATAGGTCCGCACCAGCTTCTGCGCGTAGCTCTGCTGCAGGGAGGACAAGTTGAGAAAGAGCAGCACGCGGCCCTTCACCGCTGAAATGAACAACGCGGCAATCACGCAGTAGCGCGCAGTCGTCGGATCGAGGCCGAAGGCCAGATAAACGAGCACGTCGAGGAACAGGAACAGCACGAATGCCAGCGCAAAGGCGAAGAGCGCAAGCAGCACCTCTTTCACGAGGCCGCTGCCGAGAGTCGTTCCCGCTTCTGGCGCTGGCGTCGTGGCCGTTTTCGCCTGACGCTTCAACACGCTCGCCGCAATCCCGCGTAGCAGAACCAAAAGCGGCGCGACGCCAGCAAGGGACCAGGTCATCGCACGAAACCCGCATGCCGGAAGGAATTGCGCGAGCGTATCGACCACCACGAATAGCGCGGTCACGACGAAACCGAACAGCGCCACGCCGAGCAGCCGGGTCAGCCGGTTGCGTATCACGATGGTTCCGCCCTCGGGCTGCGCCGTGCCGGGATCAAGCGGCGGCGCACTGGCGCCGGATGACACGGGTTTGGCGACTAGCAATCCGGCCGCCTGCTGCTCGAACCACGCGAGCAGAAGCACACCGAGCGCGAGGGCGCTCCAGCCTCCGATGTCGGGCAGTGTCAGTCCATAGATCGCACACCCGATCATCGCGAGCCACAGGGCGAAGGGCAACCACGAGCGCCACTCCCATTTCGGGCGCCGCCTCATGGTGAGCCAATAGCCGATGGAAGGCGGCAATATGCCGATCACGAGGAACCACAGCGGCAACCGCCACCAGGCCGACAGCGTAACGCCGTACCATTGCGGCGGCGCGCTCTCGCACACAAGCGAAACGACGCTGACCTTCGAACAGTCGAGCGCGAACCAGTGCAGCGCGCCCAGCACGCCAAACAACAGCGCACCGATCCATACATGCACCGCCGCGAGGTTGCGCAGGATGACTACGATGTCGAACAACACGTCGTGACGGCCGCCACCCACGAGATATTGCGCGTTGTAACGCAGCCACTGGATGGTCGATGAGCCCAGATTCGTGAGCGTGCGCTCGACGCGGTCCGCGGGTATCTGGCGCTCCTGGTCCGGCATCTCCGTAAACAGCTTGCCGAGAAATGACGCTATATAGCCGCCCCCCGAAACAGAGGACATGAAGTCGATGTCGCGCAGGCGTCGCCGGCTCGCGAGCGCCTGAAGAACGCCTAGACAGAAGGTGGCGCTGCGCACGCCGCCGCCCGACAACGCGAGTCCGACCGTGTCCTCCGGCAATCGCGCGCGATCCGCATTGGCCGGCTCCTCCCATGCAGGCCGGGCAGAGTCCCGGCGCTTGCGCACCGCCTTCGCTTCGACGCTCTCGAACTCGCTCGGGTAGTTCTCCGAGTCGGCCAGCAGCACGTCGGCGGCCTTCTCGCTGATCATGAAGGTAGGAGTCACGATGAAGTAGCCCGGAATGGTCGGAAAGACCGATGTGTCGACGATGCGCAGACCCTCCACCCCATGCACGCGGAACTTGCTGTCCACCACGGCATACCGGTCCTGGAGGTCGCGTGGATTCTTGCACCACGGATCGTAGCCAATCCGGCAGGTGCCGCATGCGTGATGCCCCCACGCTTCGTCCTTGATCCACTGACGCAGCGTTGGCGAGCAATCGGGTTTATCCACGCCCGGCTGGACCTCGCAGCTGAACGCGCTAACGTGGCCATTGATCTCGCGGATGCGCTTGATCGCGTCGCACAGGGAATCCACGTCGCTCGTGCAGTCTTGCGCGCCCTCGCTTGTGTCGTCGAACGAGTGAAAGTTGATTTCCGGCGTCTGGAACGGATCACCACTGAGCAAGCGAACCGTGCCGTTGTTGTTGTTCGTGTAAGCCTTGAGAATGACCCAGCTCCATAAATTACGCGTCCTTTCGCTCGACGTCATGCTCCGGCACAACAACTGCTGCGAATAGTCCCAGTAGTAGCCCCGAAACGCGACCGGCAGCCCGAAGATGAACAGATCCGGGTCGCTGCGCAAACGGGCACCGTTCGCGGACGACATCATCATCGCGAGCGCGCCGCCGTTGGTCGAGTAAAGGCCAGTCTGGTCGGCGAGCCACTGGAGCAGCATGGGGTCTTTGGCGTCGCCTGGGTCGAAGGTCACGCCGTCAAGCGTGGAAAACGGCTCGCTCGCCTCGCTGATCACGCTGACTTCATAGCGGTCCTGAAGATTGCGGCCGACGCCCGGGAGATGGACGACCGGCCCGAGAAGCGCTCCGTCGCGGTCGCGCGGTCCGTCAACTTTGCCCTTCAAATCCTCCGAGTCACCAATCCCGCTCAGCATGAGCAGTTGCGGCGTGTTGAATGCGCCACCGCACACAATCACTTCGCGCCGGGCGAACACTTGTTGCGTGACGGGCGTCCCGTCCTTGCCGGCGTACTTCGGGCTGGCCGCATAGAGGTAAGGACCGATGCGGACTTCCACGCCAATCGCGCGCGGTATGCCGCTCTCGCTCTTCTCGAACACGATCCGCGTAGCATGCGCGGGGTTCAGGATCACGAGCCGGTCGGGGAATTCGGCCATGACGTTGAGCAGATGGTCGCGCAGACCGCAACGGCGCTTGCCGTCGGTGCCGATCGAGATCAGCGAAACGTGGGCGCGGCTCTGGATGTCCGGCGAGCGGACATTGGGGTCGAGGAACTGCAGAATCTGAAACCGGGCGAGCGCGCGACCGAACATCGAGGCCGCGTTGCGATTCGCCAGCGAGGCGAACAGCACGTCCTTGAGCACGCCGACAAAGGTGCGGTCGCCTCGAACGATGGCGGCGATCACGAACGGGTCGATGAAACTCGTCTTTTGCCAGCCCGCGGAACCGTGGCCGCCGGGATCGAGCTGGCCGCGCGGATCGAGCCAGCGCGCGGTCCATTCCAGAAACCTGAACAGGAGCCCCAGCGTTTTGCCAGCGAAGGTCCGGTAGACCGAGTAGTAAAGACAATTCTCGATCTTGGCGAAGTAGCCCTGCATGTTCTGCGAACGCCACGAATCGTCGCCGGTGTATTCGGCGATGCGATCCCAATCGGCATCGTTCGGGCGAATGATGATCATTGCGTGGTGCGACGTGCAACCGCCAATGGCCGCCGCGCGCGGGTAGAAGATGCCGCCCTGCCCTTGCCCATCCGTTGCCGCGCAAGGGTCCTTCGCGACGTCATATTTCGGATCGACTTGCTGTCGCGCCGTACTCGTGTAGTGGCGCACCGAGAATTCCCAGCTCATGTCCGGGTCTTCGGTCGCGCTGGCATGGAAGGCGGGCACCGCGTACACCTGGCGCATCTGCTGCTGCGCGAGATCGGGAGCGCCCCGCGTCATCGGCTGAGCCCGCGCATCGGGCTGCGCGACGGCGGGGTCGTTGCCTGCTTCGATCAGCAGAACGCGGCGCCCGTTGAGCGCAAGCCGCGCGGCGAGCGGGCCGCCGCCCGCGCCCGATCCCACGATCACGTAATCGAACGGCGTGGTTTGCGGATTCCTGGCTTGCCACAGCGGGTCATCGGGGTTCATCGCGGCTCCCGTGGACGAAATTGACAAGTCAGAGCGTTTCGAGGAAAGCCTTCAATTGCCGCTTTTCGTCGTCGGTAAGCGACTCGCCGAACCAGTGCCCCCGGTCCAGCACGAAGTCGGGACACTTGCTCGCTTTGAGCAGCGCCGGGCCGGCCTCCTGCTGGAATTCGTCGAGCGCCTTGAAGCTGCCATCCTTCGGGTCGTCGCGACGCACCCGCAGCACCCCGCGCGTGAGCCCGGCCACCGCATCGAGGAGATCGAGCGTGGGCGCGTCGGGGTTGATGTTCATGAGGAGATTCACCGGCGTGCCGCGCGGAATGGGACCGACGTTAATGCCAATCAGGCGGCCGTCGAGGAAGGCCTTCCCCACGCCGCCAATAACGACGAAAACCACGGCACTCACTGCGAAGAACGCACGCGCCCAACGCCGCGCATTGGGGAAGCGGAAGAACGCGGCCGCAAGCCCCAACACGACGAGAGGAATGACCCATAGCCATGGGTAGATCGCGGCCACGCCCGAGACGTGCAGCAGCGTCGCGAGCACCGCCACGAGCAACGCGAGCAGACCACCTGCGAGGCGCGGTTGCCCCACGAAAATCAGCACGACGGCGATCAGTGCCAGCACTCCCCAAACGTAAATGAACAGGAAAGGCGTCAAGCGCTCGCCGAGAACACCCGTGATAAGCGGCTTGATGAACCTCGGCGCAAAGTCGATATATGAATCCTTCGTCGTCCTGTAAATAAAGCCGACGTCCCTGAAGCCCGGTTGATCGGCTACGCCTGCCGCCGCGAACGACCGGCGAAAGTCCCCGCGCAGCGCGCTGCATTCCAGGCTCTGGTCAGCAGGGTTGTCGCGACAGAACGCCTCCTTTTGCGCGGGATAGAAGTTCACGCGCTGCGCCGCGCCATGCGCGAGCGTGCCAATGACAGCGCGCTTGCCATTGTTAAGCAGCTTGTCGATGGCGTCGTCGTACGCCTCCAGCCGGCCCTCCACCGAAGGATCGCGGTTATAGATGCCGAGTGCATTGTTATGTAGCAATGGCGCGGTCGCCCAGACGCTCACGAGCGAGGCCGGCCGGTAATAGCCCGGACCGCCGCCAGGCGGCGCATATTCGTCGTTGTTCCCCCACTTGTCGACGGCGCTCGTCTTGCTGAACGGATTGAAGAAGTGAACCAGCCCCACCGCAGGCAGGGACTTGTACGTTTCCGAAGAGAAGTTGTCCCAAACCTGGCCGCGCATGCCATTGGTGCCCACGGCGCGCTGCGAATTGCTGCCGACGAGGGTGATTGGCACACGCACATCCGTCGAGAGATAGTTATTCTTCTCGAAGAAGTCCTGCCCTCCGTCCGGCTGTGCCACGATGTACTTCTGAAGCCGGTCCACATAGGCGAGCCACGGCTTGCTCAGCTTGAACGCTTCCCAGTCGGCAAAGTCCATGGGCAGCGTAATTCCGCCCTGGTTGTCCGCGCTCGCGGTGCGCCATTCGCGCGAAAATGTGATTTGCAGGTCTGGCGGCTGCCTGCTCGAATGGCAGATCGCGCAATTGCGGATGAACACCTCGCGGCCTTTGCCGCTATCTTCCTTGTTGGCATTGATCCGTGCGAGCCCCTCCGCGGTCGAGGCCAGTTTCATCGGCTGGGATATCGTGGCGCCGGATTGCGTGACATGAGTGAAGAAGTCCTCCAACTCTTGCACGCGAAAGTGCTCGGTCGTATTCCAGTAGACCGACCTGGCCCGGATGGTCGCAATATCGAACGGCCGCTGCGGCGCGAATCCGACGATCGTGTTCTGCACCCTGCGCCATTGCTCCGAATAAGCACCGATGTTGAGATACACCCGCAATAGCGCGCCTTCGATGCCGATGCTGTCCGCGCCGTCGAGCAACACACGCGGCGTGTGCCGCGGATCCAGCGTGAAAAGCGGTTTGTCCTCGATCCCGCGCATCATCAGGTTGCTCTTGCTTTGCTCCTCCGGCGGATTGGCGGCAGCGCGGGCAAGGCGCGCGTTCACTTCAAAGATCGCGTTGATCGTGTTCGGATTGTTGATGTGGTCCGTAGCCACGAGCGACGTGTCGATGGTCCCCGGCTGCTGGCTCGCGACGAACTGCCAGAGGAAACTATCCGGCGTCTTCAGGTTCGTGAAGGCATTCGAGGGTAGCCAGTACTGGTTACCAATCATGCTCGACATCTCCCCCCACTCGGGATGCTCCGTACTTTGCGGCGACACGAGCGGATGCGGACCGACATGACAGAACGAGCACGCCATGCTCACGCGAAATGGCCTTACGAGCAAAGGGTCCGCGTGAAAGTCGGCGTCCTTGGGATCGGTCGAGTAGTATCTCGCGCCCTTATCGCTGACGACCTGCTCCTTCCAGTGCTCGCGTGCTTTCTCGGCGGCTGGCGACTTGCCAAAGAAGTCCGGATTCGGAAATAGCCGCAGCCCCACGACGCCGGAAGGATAGCCGTAGACGAGCGGGTCGACGCCATCGTCGCCGAGTTGAGCGATTGCCTGGTCATACAGCGCCGGGTCGCCGACGTCGAAAAATGTCTGGTGATCGTGCGCCGCGTCCTTGGGCATGATCACACGCTCGACAGGTTTTCCGTCCGCGCCGACGTCATTCTCCGGCGAGCGCATTTTGATCTTGTCGCCGTCGGGTCCGTCGATATAAAGACCCAGCCCGGTCATCGGCGCGTCGCGCTCCACCATGCCAGGCTGATTGATCAGCCCGCCGTCCCTGAAACGATGTGCCCTGTTCTTCGAATTCAGCAGGACAAGAAAGTCCGCGATGCCGTACCCGTTCTCCTGGACCCAGCCCCAAAACGCTTCATTGCCCTCGCCCCACAGCATCCAGGTGTTCTGCCCCATGATGGCTGAGCGAGCGCCCTTCGGAACGGTGTGCCCGTCGAACCAGTCCATTGGTCGCGGCTTGGGGTCGTCACCGACGACGACCTTGTCGACCTCGCTGAAAATGTTTCGCGTTTCTGTCGGGAAGCACTGTTCGTTACGCGGAAACAGAAGTACGCCGCCTGCCGTTTTCGTGGCCCTGGCTTCGTCGGGTGGAGCGCCCTTTTCGACCTCGCCCTCGGGCGGGGCATTTTTGTCGAGCGTTGGTGCGATCGACGCAGCCGGATAGCGTTTGATCGCATTCTCCAGCCCGGTCGTATCAGCCTCACACGTTGCGTTAGCCGCAGATGCAACGTGTTTGCACGCCGCCGGCTTTGTCGCCGCTGGCGCGCAGCTCGACGCCGCGCACGCCGCCGGAGCCGATGCAGACGTTCCAGCGGCATGCACCGCTCTCCATGCCAAAAGGCAAGAAGCGACCATTAGCGCACCCACTAGCGCGGGCTGCAAAACACGATGCTGCTTCGCCAGCACAGGTCGTTCGCTTCGGGAACTGCATAGTGAACGCATGAACGCGCCTCCCCTGCAGGTGCGAAACCCAAGGCGCGATGGCTTCAGTGTTGCTCCCGCAAAGCGAGGTGCCGTGGCGCGGCGCGGCCGGCACCCTCCGGCCGCACTCTCGAAACGCTCAATACCGCAGCCCGATGGCGGACAGTCTGGCTCGCTCGTGTACTGGCGTCACCTAGATACGTTGTCCGACCGTGAAGGAGAATATAGGCGACGCCTATCGAATGTCAATTATGTTCCACTGGTTTGGAATCCTTCTCATTAATCAATTCTCATCAAATCCACGCACTATCGCTGAAAACCCAACATTTACGCCAATGCGCAAAGCATATTCGTTGTTGAGACACCAGGGCAATCTGTTCGCCCGGCCAATTGCAGCCGCAGCGACCAGGTACCTCGAATTGCCTTGCGAATACGGGAGCGCCGGTGATTCAGCGAGATTCATCCCCGGCGCTTTCTTACGCGCCCACTCACGGCTGCAGCGACTCGGCCGCCCGGTGGATTGCCCTGCGAATCCGGGGAAACGTGCCGCAGCGGCATTCGATGCCCTGCATCGCATCGTTGATTTCGCGGTCAGTCGGATGACGATGACAATAAAGCAACGCCGTTGCGGCAACCAGTTGCGCGCTTTGACAATAGCCGCACTGCACGACATCGCATTCGATCCATGCCTTCTTTAATGCACGAGCTTCCGGACTCTCCAGTCCTTCAATCGTGACGACTTCCGCCTTGTCGATGGCGCATATGGGTATCTGGCAAGACCGAAAAGCTACGTTATCGATCAAGACCGTGCAGGCACCGCAAACGCCAATACCGCAGCCGAATTTGGTTCCCGTCAGTTTTGGTTCGATTTCGCATCGGAGTGCCCAGAGCAGGGGAGTTTCGGGGGCAGAATGCATGACAACGGTTTTTCCGTTGATACGGACTGACACCATGCATCACCTCCGGAAGGCGCTGGCGGATCAAGAAGCGGGAGCTGCCGAACCCGGTTCCCGGTGAGTGCGAAAAGTGCATTCGCTACGGCAGGCGCAATGGGCGGCGTACCCGCTTCGCCAACGCCTTGTGGTTCAGTACCACATTGAAGCACTTTTGTGCAGATCTCAGGACAGGTCGACATATTGATGAGTGGAAATTCGGAAAAATACTTCTGCTGAACCTGGCCGTTCACGATGCTGATACGTTGATGCAAGGCGGCGGAAAGCCCGAAAATAATGCCGCTCTCCATTTGTTGCTCGACGAGATTCGGATTGATTGCGACGCCGCAATCGATCACGCAGTAGACGCGCGTCACCCGAAATGTGTCGCCAAGCCGCTCCACCTCCGCAACCTGCGCCACCACGCTGCCAAACGCTTCGTGCATTGCCATGCCTCTGGCCGTTGTTCCATCACCCTTCGTTGGGCTCTGCCAACTGGAAAAATCCATGAGTGTTCGCAGTACATAGGCGTGTCGCTTGTGTTCCGGCTTCGTCAGCATGTCAAGCCGAAACTGAAAGGGATCCTTGTGTGCGGCTACCGCCATCTCGTCGATAAAGCTCTCGACAAAGAACGCATGAAGCGAATGCCCAACCGAGCGCCAGTTACCCACGGGTATCGGCAGCGTCACCGTGTTGTGCGTGACCGCAATGTTCGGGCACTCGTACGGCTGATCGAACGCGCCTTCTGCGTTCGTGGTGTCGGTGAGCACCTCTGCGGCCAACGCTGGGATGCCGAACGCTCGAGGCAGCGCTTGTGCACTGATCGACTGGCTGGCCGACTGGTTCTTCCACGCAATCAGTTTGCCGTCTTTATCGAGCGCCCCGGAGAATTGCGACACGCACGCGGGGCGATAGAAGTCGTGCGTCGTATCTTGTGCGCGTGGCCAGATTGTCTGCACGGGACGTCCGTTGGCATGGCGCGCGATTGCCACCGCCTGCACGATATAGTCAACCTCGAGTCGACGGCCAAATCCGCCGCCGATCAAGCACTGATGCACCTGCACATTGTCTTCTTTCAGACCGAGGAACTTTGCCACAGCCTTGCGCGCCGCCATCGGGATCTGCGTGGATACCCAAACCGACGCTTCGCAGTCGTTCACCTGGGCAGTACAGTTGATGGGTTCCAGCGCTGCATGCGCGAGGTACGGCGCCTCATACTGCATTTTCAGCGGCTTTGACTGCTTCAATGTCGTTTCGACGTCGCCGGTCGAATAGAAGTACTGGGGCTGAGCGCCACCTTCGATCGCCTTGACCAAGGCTACGCTGATGTCTGCATCGCTGAGGTATTTTGACGGACCATGGTCCCACGTGTACGACAACTGGCAGAGCGTGCGCATGGCGATGTACGGGTTGTCGGCAATGACTGCGACTCCGCCGGTACCGCCGTGGTAGGGATCAACTGTGAAGATGTCGTGAATACCCTCGGTGTTCTTCACGTTCGAACTATCGTGTCCGGTTGCGATTCCGCCGAGTGTTGGACACATCTTGACGCTCGCGTATAGCAGGCCTTCTGGCAGCGCGTCGATTCCGAACCGCGCCGATCCGTCGATTTTCGAAGGCGCCTCTATCCGGTTGCGCCGCTGGCCGATAATCGTGAACTTCGATCTATCCTTGAGCGTGACGTGCGTGGGCGGATGCTCGAGCTTCGCCTTGTCGATAAGCTCGCCAAATGTAGCCGAATTTTTCGAACCCCAGACAATATGGCCCGCGCGTGCATCGCATTCGTCAACCGGCGCCCCCCACGCCTTCGCCGCCGCGCTGCAAAGCATCGCGCGAGCGGAAGCGCCAGCCTCGCGCATCGGTTCCCATAGATCGGCAATGCTCGTCGAACCGCCCGTCACCATCGTGCCGCCTAAAAGCGTTAGAAGCCGCGCAAGATCCTCTTCGCCCTTCGCCTGCCAGCTGTGATCCTCGGGGCGAAGAGGAAGCGCGCGCGCGAGGCTTACGCGGTTTTTATAAAGCGACTCTATGGGAGCATCGGCGAGCCGGACCTGGGACCAGTCCGCTCCGAGTTCATCTGCCAGCAGCATCGCAGCGCCGGTGTGGATGCCCTGCCCCATCTCGGCCTTGCTCATGACTATCGTGACGTTGTTGGCGCGATCGATCATTAGCCAGCCGTTGAGCTTCACGTTGGTACCGGACGTCCCGATCGTGCTCCCGGTGCATATTTCGTCACGCGCTTGCGATACCGACCATCCGATCGCGAGCACGCTCATCCCCGCCAAACTCGCACCGCCGACAAGAAAGGTTCTCCGCGTCAACATGGCATCGTCCACCGAATGTTCTTACCGCGCATTGAGGTCGGCGAGGGCCGAAGCCCGGAATTCTCCCTGCATCTTGCACCGTTATCGGTTGCGATACGAGTTGCGAGAAGCTGCATAAAAACCTGCACTTCTCTCCTTGTTGAATCACCTATATTAGTCACTGGGCGTGGCGATTGCGAATCCGAAGTACGGTATGAATTTGTAGCGATCGCTGAAAACGGAATACTCAGCAGGAGATCAAGTGAAGGTATGCAAACAGGAGAAAAACTCTCCTCGCGCAGCCTTGAGCAAGCCACTCACTGGCAGGTGGTAAATGCTGATCGCTGAAATCCATGCGCTGCTTGCCGGAATATCCGCCCCGTGGAAGAGCGTGCAGCCTGCTTTATCACCTGCTCGCGCTCTCGGAATGTTCCTCGCCCGATACCGGCGTCAGTCTGAAAAATATCGAGCTGATCGAAAACTATCTCTACTCGCTCGCACCTTTGACTTCCGACTGGACGCAACCCGATATAGCCGTACTTGCCAACCAGTATCGTCCCGCCCGGCGTACCGGGCATCAACAGCACGCGGACATGGCGTTTTCGCGGCTCGGCATAGCACGAAATGGCGATACAGAAGCGCAATACGATGCGGCAATTCGCTGCTTCGTGCCGCACGTCAAGCGTAAGGTCGTGAATAAGATCAAAGATAAGACCGAGGAAAGTTTCGAGAACGAGCCCGAACCTGTCCGTGTATTAGAACCGCACCTGCGACAACTACCCGTGAATCATCTTGCGAGGGCCGTGATGTTGCGGCTGAATGGCGGCGAATACGTGCGCCTCTTTCTGTAGCGCCATCAGGATCTCAAGGGTCTGGGCATACAGGACGAGGCCAGCAACACGCGCGAACGTCTCGCGCGAGCGCCCAGTCGACGCAATCTGCTCTGAGCACACAAACACAGTTTCTCGGGCGTCCCCCGCAATCACCGTGTCCTGAAGGAGCCGCAACTGATGGATGATCCGAGCGAGGAATATGAATTCCTCACTCTTTTGCGAAAGAGGCACTAATAAGCCCTCGAGGTCGTCAATAGATTGACGCAGCCGCGATAAAATCGTCCGATCCATTCTCGCCTTCTCCTTACTCACTTCCTCATTCCATGCCGACTCTGGCAGAGAGTCACAAGGATTAGCAGCGCGCCCACGCAATTTCTTCTCAGCTGGCAGTGAAGATTGTCCAGGATGTTCTGATCTACAAACTCCCCAGCTTTTGCGCCGGCGAGTCCGAGAACGGCCGCACCTGCTAATGCAGCGGCGACGATCGGCCCTCCCGGCATCGTCGGTAGACTAGATGAAAACTCCGTTGGCGCGCGTTTGTCCGATGTCTTAGCGGCTCCTGCGCCGCCGGGAATTGCTCCCGCTGCCAGCCCGACCGTTGTACCCACTTTCTTCGATTGGCATAGTCCCCTCTTCTCAATATCCCCATTTCCGCGGTTGGTCGATACAAGAAGTACCACTGGCCAATCTGCGAAAACCGTTGTCGCCTCTTGTCCAACCCTTCTTTATCGGCATTTGCGTGCGAGTCTGTAGATCCAAACGACGAACCTGGTCCAAGTTTATGCAAAACGCATTCCATAGGATAGGTTGATTGCTGCGACAGCCTCATGTAGCTCTCGCTGCGATACATCCAGGTATGGAGCAACGTGATCGAGATGCGAATGGCCCAAAAGGATCTGAACGGTTTCCAGCGTGTGGCTTTGCGCTACGAGGCGGCTGGCAAACGTCCTTCGGCCACTGTGGCTGCTATAGCCTGCTCCGAGTCCGGCTGCGCGGTACAGGCTGGTGACGTAGCTCTGCAACTATCGGCAGCGAGGTATTCAACGATGTTGCCCTCGCAGTTCACGCGTCGCGTCACGCTCAGCTCGAACGCACTTCCCTTCTGAGTAGGGAAGAAACGGGTGCAGGCATCAAGCCGCGGTATTCGCTGCGATCCAACGACACTCCATGACCACGGCGTATCTCCGTTCGACATAACGATCGAAAGCCTCGATCATCTTCGGATGAGAAAGGAACACACAGCGCGGACGACATCCCTTTGTCACCCGTCCCGGCAATGCAGCTTCCTCCTGCCGGGCGCCCCGGCGCGAGAGCATGTGATGTACCTCGACGCGCGCAATCTCTGTCACACGCATGCCACATGTGACGCCGAGCAGGAGGATCAACGTGCGCGCTCGGGGAAGCGGCTAGTCGCCTCCGTAATGCGTAATAGGTGCCGAAACTTTGCGGGAGTGAGTACTTTGGCGTGTCTAGATTCCATGGTTTCCTTCCTCGGAAAAATCCGGGATGCCGCCAACGTACCAGCGCCTCGTTTTGTGCCGCCGTTGCACCGGTCATCGCGTTTTGATCCACGATGCCCGCAAGACTTCCACCAGCCAGCGTAGCCAGCGCCATTACCGCCGCCATTCATCGCCCCCCGTCACTCGCGCCGATTTTTAGGCAAAGTTTGCCGCCCCTCCCGTTTGGCCCGTTCAACTTCAAAGCCGGCAATACGCAGTTACCCCGATGCGCCCCGGCTCAGGTAACGCTCCACATCGCCGTAAACCACAGGTATCCGCCGGGTAACTCGCGCATCCATCGCGACACTTCTGCACGTGAACCACCGGGCGGCCAGTGATGGAGAAGGCAGAGTGAACCGATTTAGCTTGAACACCAAACTGTGGCTCGCACTTTTGATTACCTGGCTTGGTCTGGTGGGCCTCGGCGGCTGGGCCGCCTGGCAGTCTCGTTCAACCATGCTTGCGGAGCGAAAGGCGGCGGTACAGAACGTCGTCGACAGTGCATATGGCATCGTGGCCGACTACGCAAAACTCGTTGAACAACACCAACTGACGCTCGACCAGGCCAAGCAGCAGGCAATGGCGCGACTCTCGGCGATGCGCTATTCCGGCAATGGCTATATGATCATCACGACCGCGACGCCGGTCGTCATCATGCACCCGACGCTCCCGGACCTGCGCAACAAGGATGTCTCCAACTACGCGGATCCCGACGGCAAGCTCCTGTTCGTCGCAATGGTGAAGCTCGCGCAGTCGCAAGGTGAAGGCTACGTCAACTACATGGGGCGGCTGCCCAGCAAAACCGAACACGTCCCTAAAATCAGCTTCGTCAAGCGCTTCGATGCATGGGACTGGTACCTGATATCGGGCGTATATGTAAACGATATCGACGAGGCTTTCCACACCAATCTCTTACGCTATCTGATTACCATTCTCGCGATCGGGAGCGTTAGCACGGTCGCGCTCGTGCTGATTATTCGCAATGTGAAGCGCAGTCTCGGCGGAGAACCATCCTATGCGGCGCTCGTGGCGGAAACCATCGCGACCGGCGATCTCTCGCGCCCCGTCACGCTGGGTCGTGAAGATCAGACGAGCATGCTGTTCGCGATGCAGCGCATGCAAAGCCGGCTGACCGACGCGATCCGCCGCATTCGAGGTGGCACCGAAACAATCACGGTCGCGGCGGGGCAAATCGCTTCGGGCAATCTGGATCTTTCCTCGCGGACCGAAGAACAGGCGGCGTCGCTCGGCGAAACCGCGGCGAGCATGGAGCAGTTGACTGCCACCGTCAAACAGAACGCGGACAACGCACTGCAGGCGAACCAGATGGCGCGTAACGCGACACAGCTCGCGGGCCAGGGCGGAGAGGTCGTCCAACGCGTTGTCGAGAATATGCAGAGCATCGCACAGAGTTCGGCACGCGTGGTCGATATCATTTCGGTTATCGAAAGCATCGCATTCCAAACCAACATCCTGGCATTGAATGCGGCTGTCGAAGCAGCGCGCGCCGGGGAAGAGGGACGCGGGTTTGCCGTCGTCGCGGGCGAAGTACGCAATCTCGCGCGACGCAGCGCGGATGCCGCGAAAGAGATCAAGAGCCTGATCGAAGATTCGGTCGATCGCGTGGGACAGGGCAAGGAGCTCGTCGAACAGGCGGGCGGAACGATGCTTTCGCTGGTCGAGGCCGTCAAGCGCGTCAACGACATCATCAGCGAGATTTCAGCCGCCTCCGACGAACAGAGTCGCGGCATAGAGCAAGTCAATATTGCCATTGCGCAGATGGACCAAACCACTCAGCAAAACGCGGCAATGGTCGAGCAAGCGGCGGCCGCCGCACAGTCGATGCAGGAACAGGCGCGGATGCTTCGCGACGTCGTGAACACGTTCCAGTTGTAGCGCACGGCTAGTTGATGGTGCCAGACGGCGCCTGCTCTCCATCAACTCACGAAACGACGACCGTAAATTCGATCCCTGATTCAAAATCAGGTGTCGAGGTCGAGAAGCGCGGATCGTTCTCGAGGTAGTGCCTATATGGCCTAACTACGTCCTCGGCTGTGTACCCAGTTGTGCAGAAATCTTCCTGTTTCCTCCGAGGCAGTCATGATAGCGGCGTGCCTTGCGAAGATTCGAAATCTTCGCTGGATCGCCGTAGACCGTAGTGAAATTGTCACTACTCAACCCTGGCGACCACGTGCCAAAGCGCGGTCGTGTTGACACTACTGAATAAATCTTCAGGCTGCCTCGACAACGACTTCGGTTTCCGCTTCGCTCGCCTCGTCGTTCGTGGCCGCTGCAAAAGCCTGCACGGCCGCGCGTGCCGCCGCTTTGCGCGTCTTGCCCGCGCGCGACGGCGGTTGGCACACGCCGCACACCACTCCCTTCTGCAAGTCGTGCTTGTGTGCGACGAATTTGCCCGTGCAGCGGCAGCAGGCCGTCAGTTGCAGCATCTCAGCTTCAAAGAAGCGCACAAGGGTCCACGCGCGCGTGAGATCCAGCACCGGTTCGGCTTCGTTGTGCGTACAGTGCTGCAGATACAGGCGATATCCTTTGGTGAGCGCATCGAGGTGCGAACAGCTCGCTTCCTTCCGGAGAAACAAATACGTGTTGAAGAACAGCGACGCGTGGATATTTGGAAGCCACGGCATGTACCAGTCCGCCGAGAACGGCAGCATACCCTTCGGTGGCGACGCGCCGCGCATTTCGCGGTAAAGGCGAATCAAACGCTCGCGCGGGAGTGTCAACTCGCTCTCGAGCACCTGCATGCGTGCCCCGAGTTCGATGAGTGCGATGGCGCGAAACACTTCCTGTGCGTCTTCGGTAACGCTTTTTCTGGTCATCGTATTCATGACGGACCGATCTTAGACCAAGAGTTCGACGGGGTGGCCTGCCATCACGATGGCGGCATGAGTGGATACGACCTCGATGTGCTTCGAGGGCTGCGTGAGCGCGGACAGCAGCATCCGATCGTTGAAACGGAAGGCGCACACCAAATGGTCCGATGAGGCGAGCTTCACGACCTGGGCGAGCGACAGGCCGATCAGAAGGTCGGCAACCTCGGCAGACAAGCCGAGGCGGAACATGCCGATTGCCCGGTCCTCGCGCAACATGCGCTGCGCCAGCACGAGATAAGAGAGATTGACTTCGCGAATGCTTTCCTGAATGTCGAGAGTATTCATGGATATGAGCCTTGATCGCTGAACAGCAGCGACTACGCTAGACGCCAATCTCGCTTCACCGGCAAACATCGCATTTGATGCGGCCTGATTGGCACAGTCGTATACCGATGAATCAAGCGTTTAGTCGATGTTGGTTATTTCCAGACTAGTCCGCTCCCCGCCATCTGGTCAATATGTATACGAATTGTTTTAATCAATCGCTTGCTGTTGCCGGTGAAAGGTCGTTATCGGAATACACTATTTCTGGCACGGATTTTTCTTTCTCCGCGGCGTTTGCACCCTTCTTCTGGTGTCATCAAGCGTGGCTCCATCGCACTTCCCCGTCCTTCCGAACTGAGCCAGCAAACACCTTTCCAACGCTCCTGAATTTCCGGAATGCCCCCGTTCAGGAAGGTCGCTGTCAGGAGAGTTGCTGCCTGGCAAGCCGCACTTCGCCGATACCAGTACCTCATCGGCCCAAGTGGACACAATTCCGCTTCATCGGGCCGTAAAGCGTTGAACGTCCTTGCGCGCTTAATATCAAGCCAACCAGCACAACACTCAGGATAACTATATAAACAGATCTATGAGGTCTTGAATGCAGCGGCGCGATCAACTTGAGGCAGATGCAGCGCTCGTTGCTTACCTGAAGTCCGTGGTTCCCACCGGCGGACTGACGCTGCGCTTCACCTGCGCGGTCGTCGAGCTACTGGCCAACGATACACAGAGCCGGGTCGAGCTGCACATCGCCGGCGCGAAGATCATCTGGCTCTGGTAAGCCGACAGGGAATGCACCCCTTTTTTTGCTTCAAAAGCGCTTGCCGGTCTCTGATGCCTAATAGGTATAATCGCCGCCCGGGTGGCGCAAAAATCAAACAAGGGGACATGTCGTGCGCGCGACAATGGCAGCGGTAATGGCAGTTGCGGCAATGAGTGTGACGACGGCGGCCGCGGCCGCCGTCGAGTATCGAGAACAATCGACGCCGCCGGATGTGTGTCACGGCGCGGTCGCGAAACGGACCGAGGCAACAGGTCAGATCGCGGTCGGCGCGGCTGCGGGCAACGCGTGTGTTTGCCAGCCTGCGAGCGCCGGACCGCGCGCCGCGGCAGCCCGCCCTGCACCGCCATCGGGCGATCATAAAGCCCAGGATGACGACGGAGCGCTCAAGGCGGGGGCAGCGATGCTCGGGCTTTGGCCGAAAGACTCGGGGAACCATACCGGTCACGTCGTGACCGGGCAGATTGTCCGCAACGTTCGGCACGAGCCGGTTGCTGCCGCACACGCGCCGGAGAGTGGATCGCATCACGCGTTTAGCTATGACCGTCGCGCAAACGTTTGGCATGCGCCGAGTACTGTCGCGCGAACGACAACGGACGCGCCGCCGCATCGCACGTCAGCCGGCAACAGCAAGGACAACACCCGGCACAAGCCGGTCGCTGGCGCGCGCCTGGCGGCAAAGATACCGCCGCACGGTGACGGCTCGCGACGTTCGCTCTCAACTGCCGCCGGTCATCCGGTGCCGCATCATCGCCTCGTCGTCGAGACGAAGCCGATGCAACCGAAGGTGCTGCCGAACTCGCCACGACGGGAATTGCCGCCGATTCTCAGTTGATACTGCATATAAACTGCGCAGAGATTCGCTCTCTGCGCTTCGTTTCGCGCAGCGGCACGTCGTGCGACATTCCCGCCAATCGATCTGTTCAGGGCATGACGCACCGAGAAATCACCTGGCGTTCTCCGAGAGGTGTTCCTGCAGATACGTTCGGAAAGCTCCGTTCATGCGCGTGCGCCGCACCTTCGCTCGTTGCCAGAGCGCGTTTCGCCGAATGACGCTGCGTGCATGCGAACTCTGACAGGCCGTTAGTTGCGTTGAATTGTCGACTTTTGCCGCTTCCGCTCGCCATCTGCCCTCCGCGATAATTTTTTGATGCGCCTTGTCCGTCAGCATGACGTGCGAGCGTCATTATGATGGCGGCACGATGTAATTCATCCGCCTCAACCCCATGACGGAGGCTCAAATGGAATACCTCTTGATGATCTATTCGCAAGAAAACGGCTGGAACCAGATGACCGACAGTGAGCGACAGCAAGGCGTCGCCGCCTATCACGCGTACACCGAATCGCTGCAGAAAGCGGGCGCGCTGGTGGGTGCCAACCGGTTGCAGCACACGAATACGGCTACGACCGTGCGGCTGGTCGACGGCAAGCCGCAAGTACTCGACGGACCGTATTCCGATTCGAAGGAGCAGCTCGCGGGCTACTACCTGATCGACGTGCCCAACCTGGATGCGGCGATGGCGTGGGCGTCGCGGTGTCCCGGCGCGGCTCACGGCATCATGGAAGTGCGCCCGGTCTGGACCGCTCCGTACGATGCGCCATCTGCTGCATGAGCCAGTCCGGCGGCGGCCGTCACGCTGACGCCGCCGCACATTCCGTTGCCGAGGCAGTCGCGCGCCGCAGTTATGGCAAGCTCGTCGCGCTGTTGGCGATGCGCACGCGCGACGTCGCCGCGGCCGAGGACGCACTCGCCGACGCGTTTGCGGCGGCGCTCACGGACTGGCCGGTGCACGGCTGCCCCGCGAGCCCCGAAGCCTGGCTGATGACCGTCGCGCGCCGCCGGGCGATAGATGGCGCACGCCATCGCCATGTCGGCGACGTAGTGGTGAACCAGCTCGCGATCCTCGCGGATGAGATCGACGAGTGTGAACCCGGCGCGTTGCCCGACCGGCGGCTCGCGCTGCTCTTTGCATGCACGCACCCTGCACTCGAGGCCGCGATTCGCACGCCGCTGATGCTGCAGGTCGTGCTGGGCCTGGAAGCGAAGACGATCGCATCCGCGTTTCTGATGTCTCCCGCCGCCATGAGCAAGCGCCTCGTGCGCGCGAAGACCAAGATCCGCGAAGCGGGCATTCCGTTCAGCGTGCCCGAGCGTGAGGAACTGCCCAGCCGGCTCGACTCAGTGCTTGAAGCTGTCTATGCGGCATATGCGGAGGGTTGGACGGACCCGGTCGGCGGCGATACCGAACGGCGCGATCTAGCCGACGAGGCGCTGTATCTCGCACAATTGCTCGTCGAACTGCTGCCCGAGGAACCGGAGACGCTGGGTCTCCTTGCGCTGATGCTGTTTGCGCAGGCGCGGCGCGATGCCCGACGCGATGCGGCCGGCGATTACGTGCCATTGTCGGCTCAGGACCCGTCAACATGGAACGCACCGATGATCGACGCGGCCAACGCACTGCTGCGGCGCGCGAACGCGTTTAATTCAATCGGTCGCTTTCAACTCGAGGCCGCGTTGCAGTCGGCGCATGTGCATCGCTGCCGATCGCATTGCCCGAACTGGGACGAGATCGTGCAACTCTACGATGGGCTGCTCGCCATAGCAGCTTCGCCCGTGATCGCGGTGAACCGCGCACTAGCACTGGCGGAACGCGACGGCGCACAGGCGGCGCTCGACGCGCTCGCGCCGTATGTGGATGATCCGCGGCTGACTGACTACCAGCCATACTGGGCCGCACGCGCCAATCTGCTCGCGCGTGCCGGCGCTACGACCGAAGCGCTTGATGCGTACGATCTTGCGATCGGCCTCGAGCGCGATCCGGCCGTGCGCCGGTTCCTGCAGCGCAAGAAACTGGAGCTTGCATCGGCGAGCAGCTAGCGGCCATTCACCCGAGACGCCCGGACGTCGGCAAACGACGCGCAAGCAGGACGGCGACGCCGCCAATGCCAGCTGCTGAAAAGGCGGCCCTATCGGGACCGCGATCATGTCTTGCGCAAGATGCTCCCGATGACGTATCCCCGCATCGCAACCTGCCAGGGCAGTTGCTGCTTACATCGCAGGTCGTTCCAGTGACTACTCCGGAGTCGTTTGAGGCTGCCGGCGTCGCGTCAGGATCTCGAAATCTGCGCCACATTTGCCTGGCATTCCTCAATGAACCGAAAAAAATCTATACCGTGTGACGAAGCGTGCGTGGAACTACCGCGTGCGGAAGCACGAATGCCATGATTTACGAAGCGTAAACGCCAGAACCCCGGTTCTCTTTCGGAGAGACCGGGGTTCTGGACGTTACAGCATAGGGAGCCTGACGATTACCTACTTTCACACGGGCAATCCGCACTATCATCGGCGTGGAGCTGTTTCACGGTCCTGTTCGGGATGGGAAGGGGTGGGACCAGCTCGCTATGGTCATCAGGCATGACGGGT
>NZ_JAYMSC010000038.1:0-74767 GCF_038900775.1 Paraburkholderia sp. JHI869 | reverse complement strand
TGTGGCTGGTCGTCCTCTCAGACCAGCTACGGATCGTCGCCTTGGTAGGCCTTTACCCCACCAACTAGCTAATCCGCCATCGGCCACCCCAATAGCGCGAGGCCCGAAGGTCCCCCGCTTTCATCCAAAGATCGTATGCGGTATTAATCCGGCTTTCGCCGGGCTATCCCCCACTACTGGACATGTTCCGATGTATTACTCACCCGTTCGCCACTCGCCACCAGGTGCAAGCACCCGTGCTGCCGTTCGACTTGCATGTGTAAGGCATGCCGCCAGCGTTCAATCTGAGCCAGGATCAAACTCTTCAGTTTAAACCTGTTACTGTTTTCGGTTCGTCGCAGTTTCCTGCTCAAGAACCGGTCGCTCACTCAAAGCTGACAGGAATTTGAATTACTTCAAAAACCTGACTTACTTTAGTGTGAGACTCTTGATACTTTTGCTGCTCCCGACTTTATTCCTAAGAACAAGGTCAGGTCGCCACCGCATCAAGCGCCCACACTTATCGGCTGTAAATTTTTAAAGATCGATCGCGAAGTTGCCGTTAAACCCGCTCAACTACCGGCTTCTTTCTGCGTTGCTGCGTCAGCAGCAGAGAAACGAGATTATGAAGAATCTTTTTCGCTTCGTCAACTGCTTTTTTTCGCTTACCGCTTAAAAAAGCTGCCGACTTCGCCAACCACCGGTTTCCGCGGCGGCCTTCGCTGCACCGACGTCAGAGACATCGAACTGCGAAGGGGGCGAATCTTATCGCCCCCGCAGGCACTGCGCAAGGGGGTGGCGCGAATATTCCTTACTTCCGGGTAAGCCCCTCCAGCGGCACCGCATTCGCCATCGCGGCGTAGCCCGCATCGCTCGGGTGGATGTGGTCGCCGCTGTCATAGCCGTAACGCAGGCGCGACGGTTCCGCCGGGTCGCGCAGCGCCACATCGAAGTCGACGACGCCGTCGAATGCTCCGCTCGTCCGGATCCACTGGTTCACCGCCGTACGGATCGCCTCGCGCTCCGGCGGCAGCGAAGCCGGCGTGAGCGTCGCGCCGAAAATGCGTACGCCGCGCCCATGCGCCTGCGCGATCACGCGGCGATAACCTGCGATCAGGTCGTTCGCATCCACATGCGTATGAGGAAAATCGCAGTCGAGGCCAGATCGTGCCGGCATCGCCTGGAAGTTGATGTCGTTGATGCCGATGAGCAGCACCACCGTCTTCACGCCCGGATGGCCGAGCGCATCGCGTCCGAAGCGCCGCTCGAGCGCCTCGCCGTAGCAAGGTGAATCGCTCAGCAGCCGGTTGCCGCTAATGCCGAGATCGATCACGGCGAGATCCGTGCGCTGCGACTGTGCGACGCGGCGCGCCAAAGCGTCCGGCCAGCGACGGTTCTGATTGAGCGAGGAGCGCATGCCATCGGTAATGGAATCGCCGATCGCGGCGACCGTCGAAGCCCCCGGCGCCTCGACCGCCAGCCCCGTTACCCACGCGAACTGGGTAAAGCGCTCGGTGAACGCGCCGATCGACGGGTCGGCGGCATGATTGCCCGGCCGCGAGACGTAGTTCACCTGGCTCGCTACGCGGTGCCAGGCGACCATCTTTTGCTCGGGTCCCATATAAGAACTGATGGCGTATGGCGCGTGCGCCTTTAGATCGATCTGCACCGGATCGCTATCGAGCGCAGCGCCGGGGGGCACCGACACCGCCGCCCGACCGCCAAAGGTCACATGCGCCGTGCCCGCCTCGCTCGCCGCCGCGCCTCCCACAGATGGCGCAATCGCCATCGCTTCGATCACGAGCGGGGTGCGCCCATAGAGGTTGCTGACATGCACTCGCGCAACCGAGCCGCCCAGCGTCGGATACACGATTTGCCGAACGGTACGCCCGGCGACCTCGGGCGCGCGGTACAGCCCCGGGAGCGCGTCGCGCTCGGGAATCGACTGCAGCGCCGTCGCCCAGGTTGTGACCCAGGGGCCCTGGGGCTGATCCGCGAACACCGGCGACGCGGCGCCAAGTGAAATGAAAACAGCGGCCGCAGCCGCGAGAGGAGCAAAAGAAATCTTCATCCGTGAACGAGTGCGCAGGCAAAGGGGCATTGTGCCCCATGGTCCGGCGCGCAGCCTTCCATCCGCCTGACAGTCCAGCGCACAAACCCGCTCACGAGCCTCCGACCCACACAAAACTCAGGCATTCCCGCTGCCGCCCCACTAAAACAGAACTGTCGCGAACCGAATTTCTTTGCCCTACCTCAAAAAATTCATTTACCGACCGGTCGGTTGGCTTATACTGCTCACCGTACCAAACCCGATACCCAACTTCGACGAGAGCGTCTCCATGTACACGCAATCCCTCGACATCCCCGGCAACGTGGCTCCGCTCGACGCGGACGCAGCCTCGCCGGAGCAGACACAGTTCGACGCGATCATGGCCGCCGACGGCAAGATCGAGCCGCAGGACTGGATGCCCGATGCCTATCGCAAGACGCTCGTGCGCCAGATCTCGCAGCATGCGCACTCGGAAATCGTCGGCATGCTGCCGGAAGGCAACTGGATCTCGCGCGCGCCGAGCCTCAAGCGCAAGGCGATCCTGCTCGCCAAGGTGCAGGACGAAGCAGGCCACGGCCTCTATCTCTATAGCTCGGCGGAAACGCTCGGCGTTTCGCGCGACCAGCTGGTCGACGCACTGCATGCGGGCAAGGCCAAATACTCGAGCATCTTCAATTACCCGACGCCCACCTGGGCGGACGTCGGCGTGATTGGCTGGCTCGTGGACGGCGCCGCGATCATGAACCAGATCCCGCTGTGCCGCTGCACGTACGGCCCATACGCGCGCGCCATGATCCGCATCTGCAAGGAAGAGTCGTTCCACCAGCGTCAGGGCTTCGACGCCCTGCTCGCCATGATGAGCGGCACCGAAGCGCAGCGCGAACTGGTTCAACAAGCCGTGAACCGCTGGTGGTGGCCGGTGCTGATGATGTTCGGCCCGAGCGACGCCGATTCGGTCCACAGCAACCAGTCGGCCAAATGGGGCATCAAGCGCATCTCGAACGACGACCTGCGCCAGAAGTTCGTCGACGCGACTGTCGAGCAGGCGAAGGTGCTGGGCGTGACGCTCCCCGACCCCGATCTGAAATGGAACGAAGCGCGCGGCCACTACGACTACGGCACGATCGACTGGGAAGAATTCTGGCGCGTCGTGAACGGCGACGGCCCGTGCAACCGCGAGCGTCTCGGCACGCGAGTGAAGGCGCACAACGAAGGCGCATGGGTGCGTGAAGCCGCCCTCGCGCATGCCGAAAAGCAGCGTCAGCGCGCCGAAAAGCACGCCGCATAAGCGCAACCGACATTGGAATCAGGAAGGAAGGAGATCTGAGATGAACAAGGAATGGCCGATCTGGGAAGTGTTCGTGCGTAGCAAGCAGGGCCTCGACCATAAGCATTGCGGCAGCCTGCACGCCTCCGACGCCTCGATGGCGCTGCGCATGGCGCGCGACGTCTACACGCGCCGTCAGGAAGGCGTAAGCATCTGGGTGGTGCCGTCGTCGGCGATCACGGCGTCGGATCCAAACGAGAAGGCCGAGCTCTTCGAACCGGCCGGCGACAAGATCTATCGCCATCCGACGTTCTACACGCTGCCCGACGAAGTCAACCACATGTAAGAGCGCCACCATGACGACGCCCACGCCCGAACAACTCGCGTACGTGCTGCGCCTCGCCGATACGGCGCTGATCCTCGGTCAGCGCAATACGGAATGGTGCGGCCACGGCCCGATCCTCGAAGAAGACATCGCGCTCGCCAACATGAGCCTCGACCTGATCGGCCAGGCGCGACTGCTCTACACGCATGCCGCCACGCTCGAAAAGGCGCTCACCGGCCGCGACCGCACCGAAGACGACTACGCCTACTTCCGCGCCGAGCGCGAGTTCGCGAACTACACGCTCGCGGAACTGCCGCACTTCGGCCCGCTCGCCGGCACGACGCATTCGGCCAACGACTACGCCGTGACGATCGTGCGCAATTTCCTTTACGCCACGCTGATGGAGCACTTGTGGACCGCGCTGTTGCGCTCCGCCGACCCGCAGTTGGCCGCGATCGCCGAGCGCTCGATCAAGGAAACGCGCTACCACGTGCACCATGCGCGCGAGTGGCTGATCCGTTTCGGCGACGGCACCGACGAATCGCACGGCCGCGCCCAGGCAGCGCTCGACTGGCTCATGCCCTACACGCGTGAGTTCTTCAGCACCGATTCCGTCGAAACCGCCGTGGCCGAGGCCGGCATCGCGCCGCTCGCAGCGCAGCTCGAAGCTTCATGGCGCGCGGATGTTGAAGCCGCACTCGAAGAAGCCACGCTCGCAGCACCCGCGCCGGTGAAGCACGTTACGACCGGCAAGCTTGGCGAGCACTCGGAGCACATGGGTTTCGTGCTGGCCGAGATGCAAAGCCTCGCGCGCCAGCACCCGGACGCGCGCTGGTAAGCACCCCCGCAGGAAAAGAGGAAGTCACGATGCAAGCAACGGCAGATCACGCGCTCGAACGCGCCTGGGAAGTGCTGGAATCGGTGCCCGATCCGGAGATTCCGGTTGTGTCGATCCGCGAACTGGGCATCCTGCGCGACGTGCGCCGAGCCGACGACGGCCAGATCGAAGTGGTCATCACGCCCACCTACTCCGGCTGCCCGGCGATGTCGCAGATCGCGGAGGACGTCGCGCACGCGCTCGACGCCGCCGCACTCGCGCCGTATCGCATCGCGACGACCTTGTCACCCGCGTGGACCACCGACTGGATCACCGACGAAGCGCGCGAAAAGCTGCGCGCCTACGGCATCGCGCCGCCCACGGGCAACTGCGGCTCCGCGCCTCAATCGGCCGAACAACCGATCACCTTCATCGTGAAACCGAAGCCGTTGCCCGCGCCCGCCTGCCCGCACTGCGGCTCGAAGCACACCGAACGCCTCGCGCAGTTCGGCTCGACCGCGTGCAAGGCGCTCTACCGCTGCATCGACTGCCGCGAACCCTTCGACTACTTCAAACCGTACTGATATGGCCACTCCGCAATTCCATTCGCTGCGCATCCGCGAAGTGCGGCCCGAAACCGCGGACGCGGTCTCTGTCGCTTTCGAAGTCCCGCCTGAGCTGCGCGAGGCGTTTCGCTTCACCCAAGGGCAGTTCGTCACGCTCAAGACCCATATCGACGGTGAGGAAACGCGCCGCTCGTACTCGATCTGCGTCGGCGTGACCGACTACGACCGCGACGGCGAGCTGCGCATCGGCATCAAGCGCGTGCGCGGCGGGCGCTTTTCGAACTTCGCGTTCGATCAGCTCGCGCCGGGCCACGAAATCGACGTGATGACGCCCGATGGCCGCTTCTTCACGCACCTGAACGCCGAGCACGGCAAGCACTATGTGGCGTTCTCGGGCGGCTCGGGCATCACGCCCGTGCTCGCGATCATTAAGACGACACTCGAAACCGAACCGCGCAGCGAATTCACGCTGGTCTACGGCAACCGCAGCGTCGACGCGATCATGTTCGCCGAAGAGCTGGAAGACCTGAAGAACCGCTTCATGAGCCGCTTTCGCCTCTATCACGTGCTCTCGGACGACCTGCAGGACGTCGAACTCTTCAACGGCGTGCTCGATCAGGCGAAGTGCGCGGCGTTCCTCGACACGCTGCTGCCCGCCGACGAGATCGACGAAGCGTTCATCTGCGGCCCCGGCCCGATGATGGACGCCGCCGAAGCCGCGTTCAAGGACGCGGGCGTGCCGCCGCAGAAGGTGCACGTGGAGCGCTTCGGCTCGCCGCTGCCTCAGGCGGGCGTGCCGAACGTCGAAATCACCGAAAGCACGCCGGCCGCGGACCTCGAGATCGTCATCGACGGCAAGAAGCGCAAGATGCGCCTGCCGTACGAGGGCGTGAGCCTGCTCGACGTTGGCCTGAAGGCGGGTCTCGCGCTGCCATACGCTTGCAAGGGCGGCGTGTGCTGCACCTGCCGCGCCAAGGTGCTCGAAGGCGAGGTGAAGATGGACAAGAACTACACGCTCGAGGAGCAGGAGGTAAAGGACGGGTTCGTGCTCACCTGCCAGTGCCATCCGGTGAGCGAGCGTGTGGTTGTGAGTTTCGACGAGCGTTAAGGCGTTAGAGCAACAGCACGCTTTCGGCCTGCAGGCGATCCGCTTACACTAGGGGCCGCCCGCGGGTGTTGCAGCGCAGCGCTGCACACCCGCGGGCGGCTCCTTTTGTTATTTGCGGGTTTACTGGGCGTTCACAGTGAACGCAGCGACTTGTCGATGACCACGATTCACCTCATTTACGGCGAGCCGGCCGTGACGGCGCTACGTCAGGCGCTCGAAGCGGCAGGCCGTCCGGACCGCGTAATCGCCCTGGGCGACGACCTGACGGTAGGCCCACTGCGCGACATCGACGTGGCGGGCGACCCCGGCGTGGCGCAACGCGCCGCCTTCTGGGAGCGTCTTGGCGATGTTTCGCCAGCCCTGGCACACGACGACTGCGCGGCGCTGACTGCCCTCGAAGCCGACGACTCCCACGTGGTGATCTGGCACACGCACGACGCCGCGCACCAGCTTGCGCTGCGGCGGGTCTGCTACCGCTTGCGCGACGTCCCGCAGCGCCTGAACGAAGTGCGCCTCACCGCCGACGAAATTTCGGGCCCGAACGCCGCGGCCTGCATCGAAGCGCGCTTGCCCGATGCCGCGCCGATTTCGGTGCTGCGCATCACGCGTCTCGCGCTGGAGTGGCAGGAAGCCAAGTTCGCCAACGGCGAGACGCGGCGCTGGCGCGACAACACGTTCACGAGCGGCACCTGGAGCGACCTCGACGCCATGATCCTCGACGTGCTCGACGCCCACGAGGACCTTCCCGCCGACGCGTCGTGGCTTGCCAGCGATGCGCTCGGCGCCGAGCTGACACGCGGGGGCGCCGGCTTCACGGTTGGCGAGCCGGTCGTGCTGTGGCGCCTGCGCGAACTGTGCGCGGCTGAAGAACTGCGACTGCGCGACGACATGTGCGCCGCTTGCGCGCCGCTCGCCGCTGCTGCACGCGCCGCGCGTCCGCCGCTTCCGCAAATTGCCGCGCATCTTTCCCTCCCCCGCTGAATCCCCATGGCACGCACCCGAGCGCCCGACCACGAAACCCAACGCGACCAGATCCTCGAACTCGCCGCCGCCAAATTTGCGCAGACGAGCTACCCGAGCACCTCGATGTCCGACCTCGCCGCCGCCAGCGGCACCTCGAAAGCGCGGCTCTATCACTATTACGAGAGCAAGGAAGCGATCCTCTTCGATCTGCTCGACCGCTACACGAAGCGGCTCATGCTGATCATCGCGGAGGTGGAAGGCGCAAGCCAGCGGCGCGGCCACGACGAGCGTGAGGGCTTCGCGGAGCTGATTCGCGCGTTCCTTGCGGAGTACGAAACCTCGCACAGCCGCCATGTGGCGCTCCTGAACGACGTCAAATACCTCGTGGACGCCCAGCGCGAGATCATCCTGAACCGCCAGCGCGACGTGGTCGCCGCCTTCACGCGTCAACTCGCGCGCGCGTATCCCGGCCAGGTCACGAGCGAAAACCAGGCCGCGCTGACGATGATGGTGTTCGGCATGATCAACTGGACGTTTACGTGGCTCAAGCCCGGTGGCCGCATGGCTTACCGCGACTTCGCCGAGCAGGTGATCGCCATGGTCGATCACGGGCTGAAGGGCGCCTGAAGGCTGCCTGCGCGGTCAAGATTTTCGGGCCAGATTGCTGCGGTGCGGCATGATGCACCACAGCAACAATTGACACGTCAAATGACCCGAAAAAATACTCGTTAAGAATCAACCGTTTGCGCCTATATTTTTATTAATTAGGTGCAACACTCAAATTTACACTCCGGGTTTTCCCTAGAGTGCACCCAGGGTTTCCGCTAGAATGCGTTTTGCGCTGCATCATGCGGCATGCATTTTAAGGAGAACCCACCATGAACCCGCTTTCGACCAAAGCCAACGTGCCGATCATTTCGACCGCTCGTCCGCTGACGCCCGGTCATGCGCCCGTCATGGTTCGTGTGCTCACCTCGGCAGACCGCGAACGCCTGCTCTCGCACTTTCTCACGCTCGGCAGCGACGACCGCCTGCTGCGCTTCGGCCAGGCCGCCCCCGACCACGTGATCGAAAAGTACGTGCGCTCGATGGACTTCACGCGCGACACCGTGTTCGGCGTGTTCGACCACCAGCTTCAACTCGTGGGCGTCGGCCATCTGGCCTATCTGCCGGCGGACGGCAACGGCCGCACGGCCGAGTTCGGCGTGTCCGTGCTGGAAAGCGCGCGCGGCCAGGGCATTGGCTCGAAGCTGTTCGAGCGCGCCGCCATCCGCAGCCGCAACACGCACGTCACCACGCTCTACATGCACTGCCTGTCGCGCAATTCGACGATGATGCATATCGCGAAGAAGTCGGGCATGAAGATCGAGTACGCCTACGGTGAAGCCGACGCGTATCTCTCGCTCGAGCCGGCCGATCAGAACAGCATCATCGCTGAAATGCTCCAGGAGCAAGCGGCCGTGTTCGACTACGCGCTCAAGCGCCAGGCGCGTCAGGCTCGCAAGCTGATGGAAACCGTCCTGCCGCAAGCTGTCGCGGCATGACTCCTGCCCTTCGGGACAGACTGATGCACTCAAAAAAAGCGGCTTCGGCCGCTTTTTTTGCGTCTGCTGCACGGCGCCGCGCGATCAGCGGATCGGCAAGGCTGTCGTTTCCTTGAACGTGTCGAGCGAGAAGCTGGACTTCACGTCGATCACTGAAGGATGGTGCAGCAACTGGTCCTGCACGAAGCGCGAAAAATGCGCCATATCCTCCACCTGCACGCGCAGCAGGAAATCCATGTCACCTGTCATCGCGTGGCAGGCCACCACCTCCGGCCAGGTCTGCACCGCCGCACGAAACAGCTCGGCGTGCGTCACGCCCTCACGCCCCGCCGCCGTCGGCCCGCGCTTTTCCAGCCGCACGTTCACGTAGGCGAGCAGGTCGAGCCCTAGCTTCTGCGCATCGAGCAGCGCCACGTAGCTGCGAATCACGCCGCTTTCTTCCAGCCGCCGGATGCGCCGCAAACACGGGCTCGGCGAGAGATTTACACGCTCGGCGATCTCCTGGTTCGAGAGACGGCCATTCTCCTGAAGGATCGCCAGAATGCGCCTGTCGATTGCGTCCAATTCGATGCTTGCCATTTTCTGCCTTCCGATCATTCGTTCTGGGCAGTTTATAGCGCAAATCGTTGGTTGCACGACCCAACTCGCAAGTTTTCTCCCAATGCAGCGGACTACACTTTGCAGCACGAAATCTGATCTACATCAGCCAGGAGACAACCATGCAGGTCCCCAACTGGGAGAACCCCGTCGGCACCGACGGCTTCGAGTTCATCGAATACACCGCGCCGGACCCCAAGGCGCTCGGCAAGCTGTTCGAACGCATGGGCTTCACCGCCATCGCGCGCCATCGCCATAAGGACGTGACGCTCTACCGCCAGGGCGACATCAACTTCATCGTCAACGGCGAACCCGATTCGTTCGCCCAGCGCTTTACGCGCCTGCACGGCCCGTCGATCTGCGCGATCGCCTTCCGCGTGCAGGACGCCGCCAAAGCCTACAAGCACGCGCTCGAACTCGGCGCGTGGGGCTTCGACAACAAGACGGGCCCGATGGAGCTGAACATTCCGGCCATCAAGGGCATTGGCGACTCGCTGATCTATTTCGTCGACCGCTGGCGCGGCAAGAACGGCGCGGCGCCGGGCAGCATTGGCGACATCAGCATTTATGACGTCGACTTCGAGCCGATTGCAGGCGCCGAGCAGAACCCGGTTGGCCACGGCCTCACCTATATCGACCACCTCACGCACAACGTGCACCGCGGCCGCATGAACGAATGGGCCGAGTTCTACGAACGCCTCTTCAACTTCCGCGAAATCCGCTACTTCGACATCGAAGGCAAGGTGACTGGCGTGAAGTCGAAGGCGATGACCTCGCCCTGCGGCAAGATCCGCATCCCGATCAACGAGGAAGGCGGCGAGACGGCCGGACAGATCCAGGAATACCTCGACGCCTATCACGGCGAAGGCATCCAGCACATCGCGCTCGGTACGAACGACATCTATCGCACTGTGGATGGTCTACGCGCCAAAGAGATCGCGCTGCTCGACACGATCGACACGTACTACGAACTCGTGAACCGCCGCGTTCCCGGCCACACCGAGCCGCTGGAAGAGCTGAAGAAGCGCAAGATCCTGATCGACGGCATGCCCGAAGACCTGCTGCTGCAGATCTTCACTGAGAACCAGATTGGTCCGATCTTCTTCGAGATCATCCAGCGCAAGGGCAACCAGGGCTTCGGCGAGGGCAACTTCAAGGCACTGTTCGAGTCGATCGAGCTCGACCAGATCCGCCGCGGCGTGGTGCAGGACAAGGCCTGACGCCTGAAAGGCGCCAAATCAGTCTAAAACCAAAGAAAAAGGGCGAAGATCACGCGATCTTCGCCCTTTTTACTTTTGAATCCGCCGCCGCACACCCCGGCGACGTATTCAGGTGAATGGAATGCTGCGCGGATCAGCGCGGCATCAGGATTTGCGTTCGGCCTTCGCGGCCGGCATGGCGTTCGTATCAGCCTTCACGCTCAGCGTGTACTGGGCGCATCGGGTCGTTGCACTCTCGCCGCTTCTCGTGCTGGCGTTGGAATGCAGCGGCGCGCTCATCGCAAAGAACGCTGCCGAGACCGTCAGGAAGGTCTGGATATGTCGATTATTCATGCTGGACTCCTTTTATAGACTGCCTGTTGCAGTAGTGCCCCTTTTAATAACTGTTTACAGCCAGGGAAGCTGCGCGGTTCGCACAGGTGAGGGAGTTAGACAGGATATTCAAGACCGGTTCCGAGGTAGTGCAAGTTTTACACGTTGTTACTCCTCAGATGAATTCGATACATCCTTTATTACACAGGGGTTTCAGACCGCTTGCGCGGCATGCCGACCCAGGGTCCTGAGATGGGCCCGAAACATGCAGCGCAATGCGGCGCGGCGCTCCGAGCCTCGAAGCGGCGGGTTTATCCGAGTGCTAGTATCGAAAGAAAGAAGCCAATATGGCGACCCCGGCCGAAGCATTCACAAGATGCCGAGGCCCTGAAGTTCTGGCGATCCCACAACGGATTGGTTGGATGGAGGAAGACACATAATGAATGCCCCGCTAGACGCAGGTCAGCGCGCTTCGCTCGAAGCCGCACTCGCTTCCGTCACGCTCGACGATAAATACACCCTCGAACGCGGTCGCGCGTACATGAGCGGGATCCAGGCGCTGGTCCGCCTGCCGATGCTGCAGCAGGAACGCGACAAGGCCGCCGGCCTCAATACCGCGGGGTTCATCTCGGGCTATCGCGGCTCGCCGCTCGGCGGTCTCGATCAGTCCCTCTGGAAGGCGAAGCAGCATCTCGCCGCCCATCAAATCGTCTTTCAGCCCGGTGTGAACGAAGACCTCGCCGCGACCGCCGTGTGGGGCTCGCAGCAGGTGAACCTGTACCCATCTGCGAAATACGACGGCGTGTTTTCGATGTGGTATGGCAAGGGTCCCGGCGTCGACCGCAGCGGCGATGTGTTCAAGCATGGCAACTCGGCGGGCTCCTCGCCGCACGGCGGCGTGCTCGTGCTCGCCGGCGACGATCACGCCGCGAAATCGTCCACGCTCGCGCACCAGTCGGAGCACCTCTTCAAGGCGTGCGGCCTGCCGGTGCTATTTCCCTCGAACGTGCAGGAATATCTAGACTTCGGCCTGCATGGCTGGGCCATGAGCCGCTACTCGGGCCTTTGGGTCGCGATGAAATGCGTGACCGACGTGGTCGAATCGTCGGCTTCGGTCGAGATTGACCCGCATCGCACGAACATCATCCTGCCCGAAGACTTTGCGATGCCCGAAGGCGGCCTGAACATCCGCTGGCCGGATCCGCCGCTCGTGCAGGAAGCGCGTCTGCTCGACTACAAGTGGTACGCGGGGCTCGCCTATGTGCGCGCGAACAAGCTCGACCGCATCGAGATCGATTCGCCACACGCGCGCTTTGGCATCATCACGGGCGGCAAGGCGTATCTCGATGTGCGCCAGGCGCTCACCGACCTCGGCCTCGACGACGAAACCTGCTCGCGCATCGGCATCCGCCTCTACAAAGTGGGCTGCGTGTGGCCGCTCGAAGCGCAGGGCGCGCACGCCTTCGCGCGCGGGCTCGAAGAGATTCTCGTGGTCGAGGAAAAGCGTCAGATTCTCGAATACGCGATCAAGGAAGAGTTGTACAACTGGCCCGACGCGCAGCGCCCGCGCGTGTACGGCAAGTTCGACGAGAAGGACGGCGCAGGCGGCGAATGGTCGGTGCCGATGGGCAACTGGCTCCTGCCCGCGCACTACGAGCTTTCGCCCGCGATCATCGCCAAGGCCATCTCCACTCGGCTCGAAAAGTTCGAATTACCCTCCGACGTGCGTGCGCGCATCGCAGCGCGCATGACCGTGATCGAGGCCAAGGAAAAGGCGCTCGCGAAACCGCGCGTCCAAGTCGAGCGCAAGCCGTGGTTCTGCTCCGGCTGCCCGCACAATACGTCCACAAACGTGCCCGAGGGCTCGCGCGCGATGGCCGGCATCGGCTGCCACTACATGACCGTGTGGATGGACCGCAGCACGAGCACCTTCAGCCAGATGGGTGGCGAAGGCGTGGCGTGGGTCGGCCAGGCGCCGTTCACGAACGACAAGCACGTGTTCGCCAACCTCGGCGACGGCACCTACTTCCACTCGGGCCTGCTCGCCATCCGCGCGGCCATCGCCTCGAAGGCGAACATCACGTACAAGATTCTCTACAACGATGCGGTCGCGATGACGGGCGGACAGCCTGTCGACGGCACGCTCACCGTCCCGCAGATCACGCATCAAGTCGCAGCCGAAGGCGCGGCGAAGATCGCGATCGTCACCGACGAACCCGAGAAGTACGAAGGCGAACCCGCCACGAAGCTCGCGCCGGGCGTGACGATCCACCACCGCGACCAGCTCGATGCGATCCAGCGCGAACTGCGCGAGATTCCCGGCACGACGATTCTGATCTACGACCAGACCTGCGCCACGGAAAAGCGCCGCCGCCGCAAGCGCGGCACGTATCCTGACCCGGCGAAGCGCGTCGTGATCAACGAGGCGGTATGCGAAGGCTGCGGCGACTGCTCGGTGCAGTCGAATTGCCTGAGCGTCGAGCCGCTCGATACCGAATACGGTACGAAGCGTCAGATCAACCAGTCCACCTGCAACAAGGACTACTCGTGTCTGAAGGGCTTCTGCCCGAGCTTCGTCACAGTGGAAGGCGGACAGTTACGCAAGCCGAAGACGAGCAGCGTCGCCAACGATGCGATGCCGACCGTCCCGACGCCCGACGTGCCCGCCATCGGCCGCCCGTATGGCGTGCTCGTGACGGGCGTGGGCGGCACCGGCGTGGTCACGATCGGCGCGCTGCTCGGCATGGCCGCGCACCTCGAATCCAAGGGCGTGACCGTGCTCGACGTGACCGGCCTCGCGCAAAAGGGCGGCGCGGTGATGAGCCACGTGCAGATCGCCAACCGGCCCGACGACATCCACGCCACGCGCATCGCCATGGGCGAGGCGAACCTCGTGATCGGCTGCGACGCCATCGTGACGGCCGGCGACGACTGCGTCTCGCGCATGCAGGAAGGCATGACGCACGTGGTGCTCAACAGCGCGCCCACGCCGACCGCCGAGTTCATCAAGAATCCGCAGTGGCAATTCCCGGGCGCCAACACCGAAGCCGACGTGCGCGCCGCAGCGGGCACGGACAACGTCGCGACCGTCGATGCGAACCGCTACGCGCTTGCGCTGCTCGGCGACGCGATCTACACGAACCCGTTCGTGCTCGGCTACGCGTGGCAGAAGGGCTGGCTGCCGCTCACGCACGAGTCGCTCGTGCGCGCGATCGAGTTGAACGCGGTGCAGGTCGAGAAAAACCTCGCGGCGTTCGAATGGGGCCGGCGCGTGGCGCACGATCGCGCGGCTGTGGATCAGCTCGTGAAGAAGCCGCAGCCCGAGCAGAACGCCGACTCGGCCGGTGCGAAGATCGTCTCGCTGCACACGCCCAAGGCGCTCGACTCGCTCATCGAAAAGCGCGCGCAGTATCTCGCCGCGTACCAGAACGAGGCATATGCGAAGCGCTATCGCGCGTTCGTCGAAAGCGTGCGGCAAGCCGAGGCGAAGCTCGAGCACGTCGACGGCCAGTTTCCGCTCACCGAAGCCGCGGCGAAGAACCTGCACAAGCTGATGGCGTACAAGGACGAGTACGAGGTCGCGCGCCTCTACGCGGACCCGGCGTTCATCGAGAAGATCAAGGCGAGCTTCGAAGGCGACTGGAAGGTGAACTTCCATCTTGCACCGCCTTCGTTCGCGAAGCATAACGACAAAGGCCAGCTCGTGAAGAAGCAGTACGGCCCGCGCATGCTCACCGCCATGCGCATGCTCGCGAAGCTCAAATTCCTGCGCGGCACGGCGCTCGATCCGTTCGGCCGCACGGAGGAGCGACGCCACGAACGCGCGCTGATCGGTGAGTACGAAGCGCTGATGCGCGAAGTCATCGGCGGATTGAGCGAGGCGAATCTGCCGCTCGCGGTGGAAATCGCGAATCTGCCCGACGCAATTCGCGGTTACGGCCACATCAAGGAGAACAACCTCAAGGCCACGCGTGCGAAGTGGGCCACACTGCTCGCGAAGTGGCGTTCGCCGGAAAACGGCGCGGCGCAGCACGCGGCTTGATGCTCTCTTGAGGCGGTAAAAAACAAAGGGCGCTCCGTGCAACACGGAGCGCCCTTTTCACATCGGGCGATTGCCGAAAGCGCGCTTACTTCGCCGCCGCCTTCGCCACGTTCGCGTTAGCCGAAGCCACCGCCGTCATGTTGATGATGCGTCGCACCGTCGCCGCCGGCGTGAGGATATGCACCGGCTTCGAAGCGCCCAGCAGGAACGGGCCGACCGTCACGCCTTCGCCGCCAATCACCTTCAGCAGGTTGTACGCGATGTTGGCCGCTTCCACGTTCGGCATGATCAGCAGGTTCGCCTCGCCCGTGAGCGTCGTGCCCGGGAACGACTGCTTGCGGATCAGTTCGGAGAGCGCGGCGTCGCCGTGCATTTCGCCGTCCACTTCGAGCTGCGGATCGCGCGCGGCGATCAGCTCGCGCGCGGCCTGCATGCGTGCGGACGTCGACGAACGCACGCTGCCGAAGTTCGACGAAGAAAGCAGCGCGACCTTCGGCGTGATGCCGAACTTCTCGATTTCGCGCGAAGCGAGAATCGTCATGTCGGCGAGCTGCTCGGCGCTCGGCACTTCGTTCACGTACGTGTCGCTGATGAAGATGTTGCGGCCCGGCAGCATCAGCAGGTTCATCGCCGCATAGTTCTCGGCTTCCTTGGCCTTGCCGAACACCTGATCGACGAACTTCAGGTGATAGTCGAAGCTGTTGAGCAGGCCGCAGATCATGCCGTCGGCGTCGCCCAGATGCACGAGAATCGCGCCGATCAGCGTGTTGAACTTGCGCACCGAAGCCTTCGCCACGTCAGGCGTGATGCCCTGGCGCGCGCCCAGTTCGTGGTACGCCTGCCAGCTCTTCTGGAAGCGCGGATCGTCTTCCGGATCGACGATCTCGAAGTCGGTGCCCGGACGCAGCTTCGAGCCCATCTTCTTCAGGCGCATTTCAACGACCGAAGGACGGCCCACGATGATCGGCTTGGCGATCTTCTCGTTGAGCACGAACTGCGCGGCGCGCAGCACGCGCTCGTCTTCGCCCTCGGCGAACACGATGCGCGCGCAGTTGGCCTTCGCAGCCGCGAACACCGGACGCATCACCATGCCCGACCGGTACACCGTCGCGCCAAGCTGCTCGCGGTAGGCGTCCATGTCCTGAATCGGACGCGTCGCCACGCCCGAATCCATCGCGGCTTGCGCCACGGCCGGCGCGATCTTGATGATGAGACGCGGATCGAACGGCTTCGGAATCAGATACTCCGGGCCGAATTCGAGCGTGTGGCCTTCATAGGCCTTCGCCACTTCGTCGCCCTGGTCGGTTTCTTCCGCGAGTTCCGCGATCGCGCGCACGCATGCGAGCTTCATCTCTTCCGTGATGGTCGTCGCGCCCACGTCCAGCGCGCCGCGGAAGATGAACGGGAAGCACAGCACGTTGTTGACCTGGTTCGGATAGTCCGAACGGCCCGTGGCGATGATCGCGTCCGGGCGCACCTTCTTCGCTTCTTCCGGGCGGATTTCCGGCTCCGGGTTCGCGAGTGCGAGGATCAGCGGCTTGTCGCCCATTTCCTTGACCATCTCGGGCTTGAGCACGCCCGCGCTCGAACAGCCGAGGAACACGTCGGCGGCCTTGATCGCGTCGCCGAGCGTGCGCGCTTCGGTGTTCGCGGCGTAGCGCGCCTTCGACGGATCGAGACTGCCGCGGCCTTCGTAGATCACGCCCTTCGAGTCGGTGACGAGGATGTTCTCTTTCTTCAAGCCGAGCTTCACGAGCAGGTCCAGACACGCGATCGCCGCCGCGCCCGCGCCCGAGCACACGAGCTTCACGCTGCCGAGTTCCTTGCCCACGACCTTCAGGCCGTTGAGGATCGCAGCCGACGCGATGATGGCCGTGCCGTGCTGGTCATCGTGAAAGACGGGGATCTTCATGCGCTCGCGCAGCTTCTGCTCGATGTAGAAGCACTCGGGCGCCTTGATGTCTTCGAGGTTGATGCCGCCAAGCGTGGGCTCGAGCATGGCGATCGCGTCGACGAGCTTGTCCGGGTCCAGTTCGTCGAGTTCGATGTCGAACACGTCGATGCCGGCGAACTTCTTGAAGAGACAGCCCTTGCCTTCCATCACCGGCTTGGCCGCGAGCGGGCCAATGTTGCCGAGGCCGAGCACGGCCGTGCCGTTCGTCACGACGCCGACGAGGTTGGCGCGCGAGGTGTACTTCTGTGCGTCGAGCGGGTCAGCGTGGATTGCCTCGCAAGCGGCGGCAACACCGGGCGAGTAAGCAAGCGAAAGATCGACCTGGTTCGAGAGCGGTTTGGTCGGCGTAACCGAAATCTTGCCGGGCTTCGGATTCTGGTGATACGCGAGCGCGCTTTGCTTCAGTTGTTCATCCATTTTCAGGCCTGCCTGGGGACGTGAGAGACGTGAGAGAGAGAATCTTTTATGGTCGTAGGCCCGCCGGTTCGCACGGCACGAGCGTTCCAGCAGGGCCGATTAGTGTACACCTGGCGCCGTTCGCGTCCACGTGGGTCAAAGACTGATACCGGGAATTCGCGCGGGCGATAAAGCGGCGGCGCTTTCGTCTGACGGATGAGCCGCGCTCAGTCGAGCGCCGCGCCGCGCCGTTCGGGAATGAGGAAGAGCGTCGCGAGAATATCGAGCACGTAGATGGCAGCGAGCATGCAGAGCGCCACCGTGAAGGAGTAACGCGCGGCCAGTGCGCCTACGGCGAGCGGGCCGAAGCCGCCCACGGCGCGGCCGATGTTGAACAGCACGTTCTGCGCGGTCGCGCGCGCCGCGGTGGGATACAGCTCGGAGATCAGTGCGCCGTAGCCGCCGATCATGCCGTTGACGAACACGCCCATCGCCGCGCCGCCAATCAGCAGCGCAAACGGCGTGGAAAGCTGCGCGTAGACGAACACCATGACCACGGCGCCGGCTTGATAGAACAGAAACGCGGGCCGGCGGCCGAAGCGGTCGGCAGCGACGCCGAAGAGCCAGATGCCGAGCGCCATGCCGGCAACCGTCGCGGCAGTCCAGAGCCCCGACTTCGTGAGCGAATAGCCGAAGGACTTCGAAAGGTACGCGGGCAGCCAGATCATCAGCCCGTAGTAGCCGAAGTTCTGCACCGAGCAGAGCACGGCCACGCCCAGGCTCGCGCGCGCGGTGCGCGCATCGGCCACGAGCATGCGCAGCGCGCGCGGACGCTCGGTCTTCGCCGCAACGGCCATGCGCTGTGCATGCGCGACGAAGAGCTCGGGCTCCTCCACGCGCCGCCGAACGACGAACGAAACGGCTGCCGGCAGCAGCCCGATGGCGAACATGCCGCGCCAGCCAATCAGCGGGAGCAGCAGCGGCGTGAGGAGCGCGGCGGCCAGCACGCCCAGTTGCCAGCCGAGCCCGACATACGACGACGCCCGCGCGCGCAGGTGAGCAGGCCACGCTTCGGCGACGAGCGCCATGCCAATGCCGAACTCGCCGCCCAGCCCGATGCCCGCGATCGTGCGGTAGACGAGCAAGTCGCCGTAGCCGCGCGCGAGCGCGCACAGGCCGGTGAAGACGGCGAACAGCAGGATGGTCCACGTGAGCACGCGCACGCGCCCGTAGCGGTCGCTCAGCAGCCCGAAGACGATGCCGCCCACCACGGCGCCGACGAGCGTCCACGTGACGAGCGCGCCCGCCTGCGCGCCGGAGAGGTGCAGATCGGCGCTGATCGCGGGCAGCATGAAGCCGAGCATCAGCAGATCGAAGCCGTCCATGGCATAGCCGAGCACCGAGGCGACGAGCGCACGCAGGGCGTGGCCGCGCGTGGCGGCGACTGGGTTGGTAGAAACGGCGGTCATGTGAACAATCCTGAGAAACGTGCGCACACCGGGAGCGCAAACCGGCGTGAGTGTAAAGGCGTGGCAGGGCCGTCACAACCACGGCGCAACCCGCGCGCACCGCGGCGCCGCTGGCGTTCGCGCCCCACATCGCTGTCGGCAGTTGCCGGTACGACTCGTCGGCGATCGTCAAGTCGGGTAAAATACCGGCCTACGCGCGCAAGAGAAGCCGTCCGGACTGTGCGAGTCGCCTTGACCCCATGCTGTGCAGGAAAGGTCAGACGATCCACGCCTCCGGGCCGCGCACCGCAGGCGCCGAAGCCACGCTTCGAGCCCGCCGTGCCAGCGCCACCGGGCCTCGCGCCCGCCCTCCTCCCGCACTCATATCCAAGGATTCGCCCATGACAGGCTACGATCGCCAGACGATTTCGGACGCAACCGCGAAAATGCTGCTCGAAGTGAAGGCCGTGCACTTCAATGCCGAAAAGCCCTTCATCTTCACTTCCGGCTGGGCGAGCCCGGTCTATATCGACTGCCGCAAGCTGATCTCGTATCCGCGCGTGCGCCGCGGCCTGATGGAAATGGCCGAAGCCACGATCCTGCGCGACGTCGGCTACGAGCAGATCGATGCCGTGGCCGGCGGCGAAACCGCGGGCATCCCGTTCGCGGCATGGCTCTCCGACCGCCTGATGGTGCCCATGCAGTACGTGCGCAAGAAGCCGAAGGGTTTCGGCCGCAACGCGCAGATCGAAGGTCTCCTCACCGAAGGCCAGCGCGTGCTGCTCGTCGAAGACCTGACCACCGACAGCCGCAGCAAGATCAACTTCATCAACGCGCTGCGCACGGCCGGCGCGCAGGTGAACCACTGCTTCGTGCTGTTCCACTACAACATCTTCAAGGAAAGCGTCTCGGTCCTGAAGGACATCGACGTCGACCTGCACGCGCTCGCCACGTGGTGGGACGTGCTGCGCGTCGCCAAGGAATCGGGCTACTTCGAAACGAAGACGCTCGACGAAGTCGAGAAATTCCTGCACGCGCCGGCTGAATGGTCGGCTGCGCACGGCGGCGCAACGTCGGCACCGCAGTAAGCGCACACGCCGCACAAGCGCGAGCGCATAGCAAAAAGGCCATCTGCCTCCTGGGCAGATGGCCTTTTTTTCTGGCCGTTGCAGGGTGGTTGCGCGAGAGCGGCAGGATCAATGCGCCGCTTTTGCCTCGCTGCCGTCTTCAGGCACATCGCGCGCATGCGAAGAGAGATTGAGCAAACCATTGCTCTGCGCATACTGGAAAAGTTCGGAGTCGCGATCGAGTCCGAGCTTGCGCATTGCCGTATTCTTTTGAGTACTAATGGTCTTAATACTCCGGCTAAGTTTCTCGGATATTTCTTTAATCGTCATGCCTGAAACAAAGAGCCGCACGACTTCGAGTTCTCGCTTTGAGAGAATCACTTCGTCGGTTCTTCCGCCGCTGTTGATGCGCAATTGATCGAGCGCAATCTTCACCTGTGGGCTCATGTACTCGAGATTGCGGCTCACGTGCTGCACCGCGAGGCCGATGTGGCTCAGGTCGTCGGATTTGTGCACGACCGCGATCACACCGAGCTCGCCGAGGCGTTTGAGCAGCGCGGCATTTTCGAGCATCGTGAGGACAACGATGGGAACGTTCGGGAAGTTGCGCCGCAGGTAGCCGATGAGCGGCAATCCGTCGCCGTACTGGCCGCCCGGCATGGCCAGGTCCGTGACAAGCACGTCGCAGGGAACCGTTTGCAACGCCTTGACGAGTTCCGTGGACTGGCGGGCGCGACCAACGACCTGGATCCCGGGAAAGTTGAGCAGTGCATGTTCCGCACCAAACAAGATCACCGGATGATCGTCGGCGACTACGACCCTGATTGGTTGCTGCATTACCCCTCCGTGTAGGCAAACCTGCTTATCTCTCCGGCGCGCGGCCAGTCCATATTTCGCTTCTTGTTTCTGGCGTCCGATGGCTCCACGAGCCCGTGCAGGAGAATATATGACTATAGCGGAATCCTCCTGCGCATTCTGTACGCGCGCAGGCGAAAGCTCGCTCGTTTATACCGCTATATTGGATCAAATTCGGACTAGGGAACAATTCAAAACTTTCCTTCAGGACTACGTGGCCCGAATTTCACAAACATACAGGAGAACTCGCTGATGCGTACTCCCTATGACTTTCAGCCAGGTTGCGCGCGCCGTGCAGCCGTATGTGCGGGCCTCGCAATCGCGAGTGTCGTGCTGACAGCCAATCTAGCCTGCGCGGGCGAAAAATTCACGGTAACGAGCGCCGATTTCAGTGACGGCGGAAAAGTCGGCCCGCGTCAGGTCTTCAACGATGCTGGCTGCAATGGGCCGAACCAATCACCAAGCTTGACCTGGCGCAATGCTCCTGCAGCTACGCGCAGCTTTGCCATTACGATCTTCGATCGCGACGCGCCAGGACGCGGCTGGTGGCACTGGGCCGTCGCAAATATTCCGGCAAACGTGAAGAGCCTGCCGGAGAACGCCAGCGCTTCGGGCGCGCTGCGCAAGCTCGGCGCGATCGAGGCGCGCAACGACTTCAACATCGAGGGCTACGGAGGACCGTGCCCGCCGCCGGGCAACCCCCATCGCTACGTCGTCACCGTCTATGCGCTGAACATCGAGACGCTCCCGCTCGCGCAAGGCCGCCCCGCGGCGCTGTTCGATCGCGAGATCAGCGGTTCGACGCTTGGAAGCGCGCAATTGACTGTGACATACGGGCGCTGACCCAAACAGGCCGGCGCAGCTCGCGACCGATGCGCCGTGCGACGGATGCTGCAACGCGGAAGTGCTTAAGATGATCTCGTGCCTTCGGCGTGCGCGTTGCCGCCGTCACCGACCGCTGGCTGGCCGGCCGCGCGGCGAGCGCCTGAGCCTTGGCTTGCGGGTAAGCCCCCGATTTTTTCCAGACGTGTTCACACGTGCGTCCGCATGACGTCTTAAAATACCGTTCCAGCGCCGCCCAAGGTGATGGCGCCCCGCAATCCCCGCGTTCAGAGAGACTGAGATGAGCACGAAAGTTTTTGTCGACGGACAGGAAGGCACGACCGGCCTGAAGATTTTTGAATACCTGTCGCCGCGCACCGACGTCGAGATCCTGCGTATCGACGACGCGAAGCGCAAGGACGTCGAGGAACGCCGCCGTCTCATCAACGCTTCGGACGTGACGTTCCTGTGCCTGCCCGACGTCGCCTCGCGCGAGTCGGCCTCGCTCGTCGAAAACGACCGCACGGTGCTGATCGACGCGAGCACGGCGTTCCGCACGCAGGCCGACTGGGCCTACGGCCTGCCCGAATTGACCAAGGCGCAGCGCGACAAGGTGCGCAAATCGAAGCGCATCGCGGTGCCCGGCTGCCACGCTTCGGCGTTCATCCTCGCCATGCGCCCGCTCGTCGAAGCCGGCCTCGTCGCGCCGGATTTCGCCGCACACAGCTACTCGCTCACGGGCTACAGCGGCGGCGGCAAGAAAATGATTGCGGAGTACGAAGCCGGCGGCAATGCGAAGCTCGCGAGCCCGCGCCCGTACGCGCTCGGCCTCACGCACAAGCATCTGCCGGAAATGGCGGTGCACGGCGGACTGAAGTCGGCGCCGGTGTTCACGCCGATCGTCGGTCCGTTCTACAAGGGCCTCGCGGTCACGACCTATTTTTCGCCGAAGCAGCTCGCGCGCGGCGCGAAGCCGCAAGACGTGCAGGCGCTCTTCGCCGAGTACTACGCGGGCGAGCAATTCGTACGCGTGGCGCCCTTCAACGCCGATGACAACCTCGACGCCGGCATGTTCGACGTTCAGGCGAACAACGACACGAACCGCGTCGACCTGTTCGTGTTCGGCAACGACGAGCAGTTCGTCACCGTTGCGCGCCTCGACAACCTGGGCAAGGGCGCCTCGGGCGCGGCGATCCAGTGCATGAATCTCGCCATTGGCGCGGCCGAGAATACCGGCCTGAATGCCTGAAACACCGCGGTTCGCAGCGCAAACAAAAAAACCGGCTCGTTGAGCCGGTTTTTTTACGCCCCTACGCCCGTGCTTTGCACCGATGCAAAACCTGCAGACGAAAAAAAGCCCGCCAATGTTTGGCGGGCTGAATCCATATCAGAGGAGACATGGAGGAGACAAGAAGCAGTATATCGACTAGCGTGATGCAATGCAACATGTAAAGTAGTGCGCACCCTGAATGTTGCGCCACAACAACACGTTCATTATTGTCCTGTCATCGACAGGATGAACATCAACTGATCGAGCCCTACTGGCCGCACGAGATGCACGTCGAAGCCCGCCGCTAGCGCCTCGTCGCGATGGCGCGATTCGCCCCATCCGGCGAGCGCGATCAAAAGCGCAGCGCGCTCGCCGCCGACCGCGCGCAATTGCCGCACGATCGTTGCTGGCTCGTCCTGCACGAGCGAAAGCGCCACGATCGCCACGTCTGGCGCGCCGCGCGCGGCAAGATCGATCGCTTCGTCGAGCGTGCGGGCCACAGACACGCCGTAGCCAAGATCTGTCAGCAAGGTGCTGAGGCCGCTTAGCGACTTCTCGTCGTTATCGGCGATCAGGATGCGCGTCTCCATCCGCCGTTCTCCTACCCTGAAGTGGCCTCGCAGTCAGATCTCCCCTCTTGATCTGGTACGTGCCTGTCATCGTCATCGGTTCCCCGTCCCCACATCGCGGGCAGCGCGGCAACCCCGGCCGCTGTCCATCGAGATGCGCCACATTGTGCTCAGCCGCCATCCGGGTCTTTGTGCGTCACCGCGCGGTTGTCTGAAGATTTTGATCGCAAAACGCCTGCGAACGTTCGCCGCGCCTCATTGCGCCCCGTCATCTCACAACGACGCTCAGCCGCGGCCGGCACGCCGTGCGGCCACCTTGCCGAGCACGGCGAAATCGCGCTCGCCGTCGCCGTGCGCCACGGCCTCGAGCAGACTGTCGCGCAGCACGCTTGCGAGCGGCATGGGTGTCGCGGCGGCGTCGGCGGCGGCCAGCGCGAGCCGTACGTCCTTCAGGCCGAGACGTGCCTTGAAGAGCGCCGGCTCGTAGCGGCGCTCCGCGATCATGCCGCCGTAGCCTGCATACACCGGGCCCGGAAACGGGCCGCCCGTCACGACGTCGAGGAAGTCACGCATCGCAACGCCGTAGCCGTCGAGCAGCGCTGCCGCCTCGCCAAGCGACTCGACGGCCGAAGCCAGCATGAAGTTCGCGGCGAGTTTCATCACGTTCGCCTGCTGCGGCACGGCGCCGACACGCCATGTTTTCTGGCCAATCACGTCGAAAAGCGGCTGCACGCGGTCGATCGCCTCAGCCGCTCCTGCCGCCATGATCGTGAGTTTCGCCGCCTGCGCGGCGTCCGGACGCCCGAGCACCGGGGCCGCCACATAGTGCAGGCCGCGTCCGGCATGCTCGCGCGCCAGTGCTTGCGCCAGTTCGACGGAAATGGTCGCCATGTTCACGTGCACGAGGCCTTGTGGCGCATGGTCGAGCAGCGTTGCGTCGATGACCTCGCGCAGCGCGGCGTCGTCGGCGAGCATCGAGATCGCGGCGTCGCCGGCAAAGGCCTCGCCCGGCGTACCGACGATGCGCGCGCCCGCGTTGGCGAGCGCCTGCGCTTTCGCAGCCGTGCGGTTCCAAACGCGCACCGTGTGACCGGCCTTCAGCAGATTGCCGACCATCGCGCCGCCCATTTCACCAAGACCGATAAAACCGATGTCCATCGCCTGCTCCTTCCAATAAACGAGGGGAAACCCGGAGGAAAGGTGCAGTACAGCACAAGACGGGCCGCCCTGCAGGCACGCTCGCGCGCTGCGCGAACGCCCGTACGCGCTCTGACAGGCGGTGCGATACTGCTTCACATGGTCACCGCCACCTTCCGCTTTTACGAGGAGCTGAACGACTTTCTTGCGCGGCCGCTGCGCCGGCGTGCGTTCAGTTGCGCCTGCGCGCGCAACGCCACGGCGAAACACATGATCGAAGCGCTCGGCGTGCCGCATACGGAAGTCGAGTTGATTCTCGTGAATGGCGAATCGGTGGGTTTCGACCATCCGCTTGCGGACGGTGACCGCGTGGCCGTCTACCCGAAGTTCGAGGCGCTCGACATCCGGCCGCTGCTGCGCGTGCGCGACGCGCCGCTGCGCGAACTGCGCTTCGTCGCCGACGCGCATCTTGGAGGCCTCGCGCAACTCCTGCGGCTGGCCGGTTTCGATACGCTCTACGACAACCACTTCCCCGACGACGAGATCGAGGCGCTCGCCGCCGCCGAGCACCGCATCGTGCTCACGCGCGACCGCGAGCTGCTCAAGCGCCGCACCATCACGCACGGCTGCTACGTGCGCGCGCTCAAGCCGCGCGTTCAGGTCCACGAGATTTTCGAGCGTCTCGACCTCGCGGCGAGCGCGCGGCCGTTCCGGCTCTGCCTCATGTGCAACGCGCCGCTGCGGCCGATCGAGCGCGCCGCGGTGCGCGAGCGCGTGCCCGCTGGCGTCTACGACCGGCAGACGCGCTTCGTGACCTGCGACGTCTGCCAGCGGGTGTTCTGGGAAGGCTCGCACTGGCAGCGCATGCGCACGCTGATCGACGGCCTCACGCGCCCCGCCGACGAAGTGCACACGTCACACAACCTGCATGAGCGGCACAACGGCCATGAGGGGCCGGATCGCGACGGCGACGCGTAGTGGTATTCACGGGTATCCGCACGTAGCCGCGATGGACTCACGCAGGCGTTTGCGTACAATGCGCGCCACCGCCCAACACCGGAGCACGACATATGGCCATGAAGAAAACCGACCTTGAGAAGAACAAGGCGCTGAAACTGATGCAAGCGACGCACAAGAGCGGACCCGAGCGCTTTGGCAAGGGCGCAGTGCAGCCGGCGCTGGACCGTCGCGAACAGCGCAAGCTGGACCAGGCGCAAGGGCTCGTGCCGTTCGCGTGCAAGCTCAACGCCGATCTCGTCGAGAAGCTGAAAGCGCGCGCCGAGGGTCACCCCGGCGGCGTGAGCGGCCTGCTCACGGAATTGCTGGAAGCTGGACTCGCGCGCGACGCGTCCTGAACGCCTACCCGCGGCGCGCGCGCATAAAAAAAGCCAGAGCAGATGCTCTGGCTTTTTTTATGGCTGAAGGGCGCTTTAGTTAGCCTGGCCCTTGTCTGCCGTACCGGCGGCCGATGCGCCTTCCGACACAGCGGCACGCTTGCCGTGGTGCTTGAGTTCCTTGTGGTGCTTCTTGGCCTTTGCCGGTGCGCTAGCTGCCGGTGCGGTCGCAGCCGGAGCCGATGCGTCTTGTGCGAATGCCTGAGCCGTAACCAGTGCGAACGATGCTGCGATGAGCGAGGCGAGAATCTTTTTCATCTGTTGTTCCCCAAACCTGACAATGAATGACCGGCACGTTGTGAATTTGAACAGCGTGAAACAGCGAAACGATCCGCTTGCCGATCTGGGCGGGCGTTTCGCGCGAAGCAGTATTACGCAGCGTAGGGCGTTTGTCATCCGCTAATGGCCGGGTGTATTTTCCGGGAGACAATTCCCTTTCAATTCGGATACGATCGCCATTTACGCGTTCGTTTTCCTGAAGTTCGTGGTTTTTTCACGTAATACGCTGAATCGGCGTGCCCCAAGTAAATTCGGGCCAGATTTACACCCGATTCAGATGCAATCGCGAAAAGGGGCAACCTGCCCCTAGCGCAACAGGGCACTGCGCGCCACGCGCGCCGAACGTGCCAACCGCGCCGACCATCGAAAACGCCGTCGCGCCCGTTTCCCGCAAAAAGAGATCTCCGCTTGCAATCCGCCACCCGCCGCCACCTGCGCGCCAACCTGCTGATGCTGATCGCCGCCCTCATCTGGGGCTCGGCCTTCGTCGCCCAGCGCCTGAGCCTCGACGCCATCGGCCCGTTCCTGTTCACCGGTCTGCGCTTCCTGCTGGGCGCGGCCGTCGTCTCCGTCTTTTTGCTTGCACGCCGCAGCGCCGGCCGGCGCTCCGCTGCGGGCAGCGGCAGCGCGGCGGCAGCGCTGTTCAACGGCGCGCTGCTGCGCTCGGGCACCGTGCTTGGCCTCGTGCTGGCCGTCGCCATCTCGCTTCAGCAGATCGGGCTCGGCTACACGAAGATCGCCAACGCCGGCTTCATCAGCTCGCTCTATGTCGTGATCGTGCCGATGCTCGGCGTGCTGCTGCGCCATCGCACAGGCATCGGCACATGGGTCGGCGCCGCGCTCGCGGCGATGGGCCTCTACTTCCTCAGCATCAACGAGCACTTTTCGGTGATGTACGGCGACTGGTACCAGCTCGGCTGCGCGCTCGTGATCTCGATCCAGGTCATGCTCGTGGGCCACTACGCGCCGCGCCACGATCCGCTCGCGCTTTCGATCGTGCAGTTCGTCGCCTGCGGCGTGGTGTGCCTCGCGATCGGGCTCGTTTGCGAACCGCTGCGCGCCGCCGACATCGTGCGTGCCGCGCCCACCATCCTCTATGGCGGCGCGCTTTCGGTGGGCATCGGTTATACGCTGCAGGTCGTCGCGCAGCGTGACGCCGCGCCCGCGCACGCCGCCGTGATCTTCAGCATGGAAGGCGTGTTCGCCGCACTCGCGGGCTGGGCCGCACTCGGCGAAACGCTCACGCCGCGCGCACTCGCCGGCTGCGTGCTCATGCTCGCCGGCTTGCTCGCCTGCCAGCTGCTGCCGGCCTGGCAAGCTCGCGTACGCGCCCGGCAAAGCGCGGCTACCCAACCGGCCGAAACGGCGTAAAGCGTAAATGGCGTAAAGACGAAAAAGCGTAATGCGCGCCAGGATTTTTCGGCGCGGGTATCGCGCTCTGCACTTTTTCGATGAATGGCGTCACTCGTTAGCGACGCCATTTTTTTGTCTTGTGGATAACGCGCAATGACGCCGCGCAGAACCAGGTTATCCACGTCTACCTCTGGACAACCTGGGGACGACCTGGCGAACGAACTGTGGACGACTTCTTGATAACTACGCACCAGGCGTTGCGGCCTGAAAAGTTATCCCAGGAGCTCGCAACGCGTACAGGTATTGTCCGCATGGCTATCCGTTTTGCATCGGTATGAGCCGTCAGGCAATTTTCCTGTTGTCCACAGTTAATGCCAGGACTTGTTAACTGCTACTACTTATAAATATAAATACTGAAAAGACAATGGGAAAACGCGCGACGCTCGCTGCGCTCGCGTGCTGCGCATTCGCGCAAAGACATTGCGCTCTATGTTCTCTGTGTTTAATCGCGCGTGAGAACGCTATCGACGTATCGCGGCAAGCCGAGCAACGCACGCCGCGCGATCGATCTGCGGATCTCGCTGCGTCTGCCGGAAAAACTCAGCGTCTCGCCCGCGCTATGCACGCGGCCGTCTTCGATGCACGCCCAAGCCAGGCAATGCGTCACGACTGCACCTGGCTCGTCCTCTTCGTTGGCAAGCCAGCCGATGCTAGCCAACGCAACGCTCGCGCGACCTGCGCTGCGCGCAAGCGCGCCTTCGGCGGCTTCACGCGCAATCGCAACGCTCACGAGTCCATTGTGTTCGATCGTCTGCGCACTCACGCCGGCCAGCGTCGCAAGCGCCGCTTCCGAATGCGCCACGCTAACGAGATCGAGACAACCGCGGGCGCCGCGCTGATCGGCCAGCATCGCACCGATCGCGCCGGCCGTACCGGTTTCGATGCTCGCGAGCACGAGCGAGCGCGACTTCAGATAGCCGACGATCTGCTTCGCAATGTTCATGACGGCAAGCCTAGTCGCCCGCCATCATCCGCTCGATGGTCGATTCGAGATCGAGCAAACCGACGGTCGCGGGCTTGGCCTCTACGACGCCGAAGCATTCCGTGCGGCGCGGCGCCGGATCGACGAGGAAATTGCGCGCGTAATGCCCGCAACGCTCGGGGGGGAGAAGCCGCTCAGGCGGGATCACCTCGAACGCCGTGCCCACGGCGATGAAGAGATCGTCCGGCGTCATGTCGCGCTGAATGCGCCAGAGCGTCTCGTACTCGGGCGCGGCCTCGTTGAAGAACACCACGCCGGGCTTCACGCCCTCCACCTGCCCGCACGACGGACAGGCCGCTTGCGGATCGAGCGCCCGGCCGGAGGCGGGAAAGCGATAGTCGCAGTCAGTGCACAGAAGCGAAATCATGTCGCCGTGCAGATGCGTGACCTGGCGCGCGCCGGCCTGCTCGAGCATGTCGTCGATGTTCTGCGTGACGAGATGCACGCGCTCGGTGCCCCAGTCGTCCTGCCACTTCGCGAGCAACTGGTGGGCGGCGTTCGGGCGCGCGTCGCCGCATTCGGCGATGCGCTGGTTGTAGAAGCGGAAGACCGCGGGCCGGTTGCGGCGCCACGTGAGGTAATTGCAGACTTCGTCGATGCTCGCGTGGGACCAGATGCCGTCGCCGGTGCGGAACGTCGAAATGCCGCTCTCCGCGGAAAGGCCGGCACCGGAAAACACGAACAGGCGGGGTAGTCTGCCGGAGTGCCCCGGTTGCCGGGATTGCGCCACGTTTGCCACTTTTGCCTCCTTGATCGAACGGCGACATTATGACCTTACAGCGTCGTTTCGGCTGAGGTTCGCAATGGCGCGGACAGGCCCACGGTCCCAGCGAGCGCACTGCGCGCCCTCTGGAGCGACGCAGCGCCTTTGGCCAGCCCAGCCTACGCCGCGAACCGCGGCAGCCGCCTGAGCGGCCTCTCAATGCCTCCTGCCGCGATTGAACAAACAAAAAGGGGATGCCGCAATGGCATCCCCTTTTTCAACCGGCGCGATCAGCGCGCGAACAACCTCACTCCACCGTCACCGACTTCGCGAGATTGCGCGGCTTGTCCACATCGGTGCCGCGCGCGCAGGCCGTGTGATACGCGAGCATTTGCAGCGGCACGACGTGCAGGATCGGCGAAAGCAGCCCGTAGTGCTCCGGCATGCGGATCACGTGGATGCCGTCTTCGCTCGCGATGTGCGTATCGGCATCGGCGAACACGTACAACTGGCCGCCACGCGCGCGCACTTCCTGCATGTTCGACTTGAGCTTTTCGAGCAGTGCGTCGTTGGGCGCCACCGTCACCACGGGCATCGCCTCGGTCACGAGCGCAAGCGGCCCGTGCTTGAGTTCGCCCGCCGGATACGCTTCGGCGTGGATGTACGAGATTTCCTTGAGCTTGAGCGCGCCTTCGAGCGCGATCGGGTAGTGCAGCCCGCGCCCGAGGAAGAGCGCGTTTTCCTTGCGCGCGAATTCCTCCGACCACGCGATGATCTGCGGCTCCAGCGCGAGCACGCCGTTCAGCGCGGCCGGCAGGTGGCGCAGCAGCTTCAGGTGCGCGGTTTCCTGCTCGGCATTCACATGCCCGCGCAGCTTGCCGAGCGTGACCGCGAGAATGAACAGGCCGACGAGCTGCGTGGTGAACGCCTTCGTCGACGCCACGCCAATCTCACGCCCCGCGTGCGTGAGGAACTTGAGTTCGGTGAGGCGCACCATCGCGCTCGTCGCCACGTTGCACACCGCGAGCGTGTGCGCCATGCCGAGCGACTGCGCGTGCTTGAGCGCGGCGAGCGTGTCGGCGGTTTCGCCCGACTGCGAGATGGTCACAACGAGCGCGCGCGGATTCGGCACCGACTCGCGATAACGATATTCGCTCGCGATCTCGACATCGGTGCGGATCTTTGCGACCGACTCGAGCCAGTACTTCGCCGTCAGGCCCGCGTAGTAGCTCGTGCCGCACGCAAGAATCAGGATGCTGTCGATGCCCTTGAACACCTCGAGCGCGTTCTCGCCGAAGAGTTCGGGCGTGAAGGCGTCGGTGGCGGGAATCGTGTCGGAGATCGCGCGCGGCTGCTCGAAGATTTCCTTCTGCATGTAGTGGCGATACGGGCCGAGATCGACCGCGCCGCCGTAGGCGCCGTAGGCCTGCACGTCGCGCACTTCGCGCGTCACGATGTTGCCCGCGCGATCGGCAATGCGCACGCCTTCCAGCGTGATCTCGCACACATCGCCTTCTTCCAGATAGCTGATGTGCTCGGCGCTGCCCGCAATGGCGAGGCCGTCCGACGCGATGAAGTTCTCACCCTTGCCATAGCCCACCACGAGCGGCGAACCGGCGCGCGCGCCGACCACCGTATGCGGCTGGCTCTTGTGCACCACGCCGATCGCGTAAGCGCCCGCGAGTTGCTGCACGGCCTCACGCACGGCGGCGAACAGGTCGCCTTGATACAGGCTGTGGATCAGGTGGGCGATGACTTCGGTGTCGGTCTGCGAAACGAATTCGTAGCCCTTCGCGCGCAGCATTTCGCGCAGCGATTCGTAGTTCTCGATGATGCCGTTGTGCACGATCGCGAGCGTGTCGCGCGAGAAGATCGGGTGCGCGTTGTTCACCGTGGGCGCGCCGTGGGTGGCCCAGCGCGTATGCGCAATGCCGGTCACGCCTTCGAAGTGCGTCTCGCGCACCTGCTCGTCGAGTTCGGCCACGCGCGCGACGCTGCGCACGCGCTGCGGGCCGTCGGCCGTCACGACGGCGACGCCGCACGAGTCGTAGCCGCGATATTCGAGGCGCCGCAGTCCTTCGATCAGGACGGGAACGATGTTACGTTGCGCAACCGCGCCGACGATGCCGCACATGGATTCGATCCTTTGCAATGAGAGGCGTGGTCGCCGCGCGATGTTTGCCGCGCGGCGACCTGTGTTTCAACCGTTCACTTCTTGTTCTTCACCGGCCGAACGTAGCCGGTTTTCGCGATCTGCGTTTTCTCGTTGAGCACGAGCGTCGCTTCGGGCACGTCCTTCCACACCGTCGTGCCCGCCGCGATGGTCACGCCGCGGCCCACGCGCACGGGAGCGACGAGCTGCGTATCCGAACCCACGAACACGTTGTCTTCGATGATCGTGCGATGCTTGTTCGCGCCATCGTAATTGCAGGTGATGGTGCCCGCGCCGATGTTCACGCCCGCGCCGACATCCGCGTCGCCCACGTAGCTCAGGTGGTTCGCTTTCGAGCCCACGCCGATGTTCGCGTTCTTCACTTCGACGAAGTTGCCCACGTGCACGTCGTCGGCGAGCCTGGCGCCTGGGCGCAGTCGCGCATACGGTCCGAGCACCGCGTTCGCGCCGACCGCCGCGTTTTCGATGTGCGTGTAGGCGTCCACGCGCGTGCCCGCGCCGATCGACGCACTGCGAATCACGCAGTTCGGGCCCACGCTCACGTTGTCCGCCAGCGTCACCTCGCCTTCGAATACGCAGTTCACGTCGATGAACACGTCGCGCCCGCAGTTAAGCGAGCCGCGCACGTCGATGCGCGCCGGGTCCGCGAGCGTCACGCCCGCCACGAGCAGCGCCTCGGCCACATTGCGCTGATGCACGCGTTCGAGTTCGGCGAGCTGCTGCTTGCTGTTCACGCCGAGCGTTTCCCATTCGTCGTCGGGCTGCGCGGTCACGGCCGGATGACCGGAGGCGATCGCGGCTTCCACGACGTCGGTGAGGTAATACTCGCCCTGCGCGTTGTCGTTCTTCAACGCGGCGAGCCAGCCCGCCAGCGGCGCGGTGGGCGTCACGACGATGCCGGTGTTGATCTCGGCGATCTTGCGCTGTGCTTCGTTGGCGTCCTTCTGCTCGACGATGCGCTCGACCTTCCCCGCCGCGTCGCGCACGATGCGGCCGTAACCGGTCGGGTCGTCGAGCGTAACGGTGAGGATGCCGTAGCCGTTCGGGCCAGCGGTCTCGATGAGACGCTTGAGCGTCGAAGCGCGCGTGAGCGGCACGTCGCCGTAGAGCACGAGCGTGGGCACGTTCGCGTCGAGCAGCGGCAGCGCCTGCGCGAGCGCGTGGCCCGTGCCGAGCTGCTGCGCCTGGACGGCGAACTGGACGTCGGGCGCGCCAACGGCCTCGCGCACGGCCTCGCCACCATGGCCGACCACGACGACGAGCCGGGTGGGCGAAAGCGTGCGGGCAGTATCGATGACGTGCGAGAGAAGCGGCTTGCCGGCGAGCGGATGGAGCACTTTCGGCAGCGCGGAGTGCATGCGTTTGCCCATGCCTGCCGCGAGGATCACGATGTTCATTGCATCGGTGACTGGAAGAGGAATGAAGCGGCCGATTTTAGCATGCGGGGTATCCCGGACACGCCGGCCGGCCGGGCTCTCGTGCCCCGATAAACACTCTTTTACAACGTCTTTTCGGGCCGTCTTGCTCAGATAACAAAAACGCTCCGATGCGGGGTCGGAGCGTTTGAGAAAATCGCAGAGCCGGCTTAGAGATCGTCGAACGGCGTGAACTTGATCGCCGTGCCTTCCGCGGGCGCCGGCTCGGTCGAGCACGGCTCTTCGTCGAATGCGATGTCGCCGGCCGGATCTGCCACGCCCGTCGCGCGCAGGCCCGCGAAGTTGAACAGGTTCGCGTCCATGAGGTGCGAAGGCACGACGTTGCCGAGCGCGTTGAACATGTTCTCCACGCGGCCCGGGAAGCGCTTGTCCCATTCGCGGATCAGCGCCTTCATCTCCGCGCGCTTCAGGTTCGGCTGGCTGCCACACAGGTTGCACGGGATGATCGGGAATTCGCGCAGCACCGCGTACTTCTCGAGATCGGTTTCCTTCACGTAGGCAAGCGGCCGGATCACGACGTTCTTGCCGTCGTCCGATTGCAGCTTGGGCGGCATGCCCTTGAGCTTGCCGCCATAGAACAGGTTCAGCAGCAGCGTTTGAAGGATGTCGTCGCGATGATGGCCGAGCGCGATCTTGGTCGCGCCCAGTTCGCCCGCCACTCGGTACAGAATGCCGCGGCGCAGGCGCGAGCACAGCGAGCACGTCGTCTTGCCCTCGGGCACGAGGCGCTTGACGATGCTGTACGTGTCCTGATTCTCGATGTGGTACGGCACGCCAACCTTGTCGAGATACTCGGGCAGCACGTGCTCCGGAAAACCCGGCTGCTTCTGGTCGAGGTTCACGGCCACGATGTCGAAGTGGATCGGCGCGCGCTCGCGCAGGCGCAGCAGCACGTCGAGCATCGCGTAGCTGTCCTTGCCGCCCGACAGGCAGACCATGACCTTGTCGCCGTTCTCGATCATGTTGTAGTCGCCGATCGCCTGGCCGACCTGACGCACGATGCGCTTGAACAGCTTGTTGTTCTCGTAGGCTTCCTTCTGCTCGCGGCGCGTGAGCGCCTGGCGGCCCGTCTCTTCGGTCGCGGCTTCCTCGCCGACGGGTAGCGTTTCGGGGGCGTTCATGAATCAGTCCTCTTTGATGCGAAAGACTTCGACGCCCACCGCGTCGCAGTCCGGATAAACGTCGGGCTTCTCGGTCGAGACACGCACCGCGCGCACGAGTTCGTGCGAAAGGAGCGCCGCGGCGAGATCGTCGCAGAGCGTCTCCTGCAGATGGATATGGCCCTTACCCACGCGTTCGGCCACGGTCGAGCGCATGAAGTCGTAGTCGACGACTTCGCGCAGCTTGTCTTCGTGCGGCGTGGTCGTTGCGAGCGGCACGAACAGATCGACGTTGATGACGACGCGCTGCTCGCCGCGCTTCTCGAAGTCATGCACGCCGATGTTGATGTGCACTTCATAGTCGCGCAGGAAAAGCCGGCGGCAATCGGCGAGCCGGGGGTGAAGCAAAACGGTGGACATGTAGGTTCCAGTCGATAAAAGCGTGCGTTCTTTCGCACGTATGCCGGCGCGGCGCGCCCGGCGGGTCGTTCAGCCGGTCTGCAAAACCGCTCGTGCGCGGCGGCTTGCGTTCCTTTGTCTTCGTCAGCACCGCGGGTTCGCAGTTTTGCGCGCGGCGGTTTGTGCATTTAGTTGCAAATTTTGTTGCAACCTACGTGCGTGATCGAGGCTTCAGCCGCCCGTCAAAAACATCACATCGCGCGGCAGCGGCACGAGGTGCTGGCCGCCGTCCACGACGAGCGTCGTGCCGGTCACGCCTGCTGCCTTCGCCAGATACAGCGCGGCTTCCACGAGATCCGCGGGCCGCGACGCGCGCTTGAGCGGCGTGACCTGATGCGCGGCGGCGAAGCTTTCCGGCGTCTGGTCGCCCGACTGCAGCGTGAGGCCAGGCGCGAGCCCCACCACGCGCACCTTTGGCGCGAGCGCCTGGGCGAGCGCGACAGTGGCGTTCTGCAGCGCGGCCTTCGTCAGCGTGTACGACAGATAGTCGGGGTTCATGTTGTACAGCTTCTGGTCGAGCACGTTGATCACGCAGGTGCGCAGCGTCTCGTCGTCCACGGCTGCCTCGGGCGTCGCCTCGTACAGCATGCGCGCGAGCACGAGCGGCGCACCCACGTTGATCGCCATGAGCTGCAGCAGCTTCGTGTAGCCCACATCCTGCGCGGTGTCCTCGTCGAAACGCGAGGCATTGTTGAGCACGCACGCAGGCCGGCCGAGCGCCGCCGTGCAATCCGGCACGAGCCGCGCCACCTGGGCTTCGTTGCCGAGGTCGGCGTGCAGCGCCACGGCCCTGCGGCCCAGCGCCGCGATTTGCGCGACGACTTCGTCGGCGGCCTCGCGCGACTCGCCATAGTGCACCGCGACGTCCCAGCCGCGCGCCGCAAAGCCGAGCGACAGCTCGCGGCCAATGCGGCGCGCCCCGCCCGTCACCAGCACGACGGGCGCGTGGGCGCCAGAATCGGGGCGCGATCGTTCGCCAGATGCGCTCATGTCGGCGTCAGCCGGGCGGATGCCGGGAGTTGCGCTCATTTACAATGCCGGGATGAATCCGAAAGCTCACGAACCCGATAGTTTACCTGTTCCCGAGCCGATCGCGCTCGCGCAGTCCGAGGCGCTCGCGGCCACGCTGCGCGCCGAGATCGCATCGGCGGGCGGTTGGCTCCCGTTCGACCGCTACATGGAGCGCGCGCTCTACGCGCCGGGACTCGGTTACTACAGTGGCGGCGCGCGCAAGTTCGGCCTCCTGGCCGCAGACGGAAGCGACTTCGTGACCGCGCCCGAGCTTTCGCCGCTTTTTGCCGCGACGCTCGCGCGTGCGGTGGGCGAAGCGCTCGCCGCCAGCGGCACGCGCCGCCTGATGGAATTCGGCGCGGGCACCGGCCGCCTCGCGGCAGGCGTGATGCTCGCACTCGACGCCGCAGGCGTTCCATTCGATTCCTACGCAATCGTCGATCTTTCGGGCGAATTGCGCGAGCGCCAGCGCGAGACGATTGCTGAATTCGCGCCCGCACTCATCGATCGCGTGACGTGGCTCGATGCGCTGCCCGCGCAGTTCGAAGGCGTCGTGATCGGCAACGAGGTGCTCGACGCCATGCCGGTGCGCCTCTTCGCGCGCAAGGACGCCGTATGGCACGAGCGCGGCGTAAGCGTGAACGGCGACGGCGCCCTCGTCTTCGCCGATCAGCCCGCGAACTCGGGACGCGATGCGAACTGGCCCGAGAGCGCGCTCGCGGGCGTGGAAGGCAGCGAAGACTACGTGACCGAAACGCACGAAGCCGCGCTCGCGTTCACGCGCACGATTTGCGCGATGCTCCAGCGCGGCGCGGCGTTCTTCATCGACTACGGATTTCCGCGCCACGAGTACTACCATGCGCAGCGCGAGCAAGGCACGCTGATGTGCCACTACCGGCACCGCGCGCATGGCGACCCGTTCCTCTATCCCGGTTTGCAGGACATCACCGCCCACGTGGAATTCACAGGCATCGCCGAAGCGGGCGTCGAAGCGGGTGCGGACCTGCTCGGCTACACCACGCAGGCGCGCTTTCTGATGAACGCGGGCATTACCGAAGTGCTCAGCGAGATCGATCCGCGCGACGCGCAGCGCTTCCTGCCCGCCGCGAATGCGGTGCAGAAGCTCGTTTCCGAAGCGGAGATGGGCGAGCTGTTCAAGGTGATCGCGTTTTCGCGCGGCATCGACGAGACCATCGCGGCATTCGCGCGCGGCGACCGCAGCCACACTCTCTGACGCTCATTTGACACTCACGCCCACGCGACCATGATCCGCTGGTTTCTCACCACCTTCATCGCTGTCGCGATTCTCTCCAGCGCGCAGCCGTGGCTCAAGAAGCTCGGCATCGGCCGGCTGCCGGGTGACATCACGCTGCGCATTTTCGGCCGCGAGTATCCGCTGCCGTTCATGTCGACGCTCGTGCTTTCGATGGCGCTCTCGTTTCTCGTGCGCGTGCTTTGAGCGAGCGCGCCCGAGCCGCTTAAGCCGTCGCGAGCGCGCCTTCCACCGCCGCCACGCGCGCCTGGTGCACCGCTTCCTTGATTTTCTCGGCGCCGCCGCGTTCGATCGAGCGCGCAATCGCCCCCGCATCCACGCCGCGCGCGGCCACGAGCGCCACGCGCAGACGCTCGGCCTGCGGATAAGGCGCGTTCTCCCAGTTCAGCCGCCCGCGCAAATCCGCCTCGCAGGACTGCAGCGCCTCGGCGAATCGCGCCGGCTTGCGCAACGCGTCGCAACGCTCGAGCATGCGCACGAGCGCAGCCGCCCCCATCTCCATCACGCGATGCACGTTGCCGTGCTCGCGCGCAACCAGCACCGCCAGCTCGCGGCAGTCGTTGGGCACGCGCAGCCGGTCGCACAGCGGTTTGAGCAGATCGACGCTGCGCCCTTCGTGGCCAATGTGACGCGGCAGCACGTCCTCAGGCGTCGTGCCCTTGCCGAGATCGTGCGTGAGCGCGGCGAACCGCACAGGCAGCGTGTAGCCCTGCGCAGCCGCATGGTCGATCACCATCATCACGTGCACGCCCGTGTCAATTTCCGGGTGATAGTCGGCGCGCTGCGGCACGCCCCACAGCACGTCGACTTCGGGCAGCACGCGCGCGAGCGCGCCGCAATCGCGCAGCACCTCGAACATGCGCGAAGGCTTCGCTTCCATGAGACCGCGAGCGATTTCCTGCCACACGCGTTCGGGCACGAGCGCATCGACTTCGCCCGATGCGACCATCTCGCGCATGAGTTCGAGCGTTTCGGGCGCGACGGTGAAATCGGCGAAACGCGCGGCGAAACGTGCGATGCGAAGAATGCGCACGGGGTCTTCGAGAAACGCCTCACTCACGTGGCGAAACACGCGCGCTTCGAGATCGCGCGCGCCGCCGAACGGATCGACGACCTCGCCCGTGAGCACGCCGCCGGGCTGCACTTCGCGCGCCATTGCGTTGATCGTGAGATCGCGCCGCGCGAGGTCTTCTTCGAGCGTCACGTCGGGCGCGTAGAAGAACTGGAAGCCGTGATAGCCCGCCGCCGTCTTGCGCTCGGTGCGCGCAAGCGCGTATTCCTCATGTGTCTCGGGATGCAGAAAGACCGGAAAGTCCTTGCCCACCGGACGATAACCCTGCGCGGCCATCTGCTCGGGCGTCGCGCCCACCACGACATAGTCGCGGTCGCGCACGGGCAACCCGAGCATCTCGTCGCGGATCGCCCCGCCTACGACATAGATCTTCATTCGTCGTCGCGTTCGTCGTCGGCGACGATGTGTGTTTCGCGGCGCGCGGCTTCCACCCACTCGGCCACCGCGGGCAGTGCGCTCACGCGCTGCGCGTACGCCGCCGCTTCGGGCGAGAGCTTCGGCTGGTAGCTATTGAAGCGCATGACGACCGGCGCATACATTGCGTCGGCAATGGTGAATTCGCCGAACAGGAACGGGCCGCCGCTCGCGGCCAGGCACTCGCGCCAGAGCGCGTCGATGCGCGCGACGTCGGCGAGCGCGCCGGGCGTGGCCCCGGCGCCAGGCTTCACTTTGCGGATATTCATCGGCATGTGGTTGCGCACTTCGCCGAACCCCGAATGCATCTCGGCGCTCACGCTGCGCGCGCGGGCGCGTGCGTTCGCGTCGCGCGGCCACAGCGCATGCTGTGGGAAGCGCTCGGCGAGCGTCTCGGCAATCGCGAGCGAATCCCATACGGAAAAGCCGTCGTCGGAGACGAGGCACGGCACCTTGCCCGAGGCCGAAAACGCAAGGATCGAGGACTTGGTGCCCGGCTCGTCGAGCTCGATCAGCACTTCCTCGAATGCAATGCCGAAGTGCTTGAGCAGCACCCACGGACGCATCGACCACGACGAATAGTTCTTGTCTCCGATTACGAGCTTCATTGTTCACATGACCGTAGTGAGTTGAAAAAGCGCCTGCTGGTAGTCCGCCTTTCGGCTAGCGACCGGCACTGGCGCGAAAGATGTTCAGCCGCGAGCGCAGCGAGGCGTCGGCGAGATAGAGCGGCGCGATCGTCTCGATGCTCGCGGGCTCGATATCGAGCTCGGGCGCGAGCGGTCCCGTGAGCACGCTGTCCACCTTCATCGAATCGAGATTATCGCGCGTGAGCACCGGCACGCCGGGCGCCATCTCGAACGACAACGCCTGCAGGCGCCCGAACGCGTCGGGCAGCCGCACGATTCGCGCGTGGCGGCCCACCGCTTCGCCGCAATACTGCAGCAACTGTTCGAGCGTGTAGACCGTCGGGCCGCCGAGTTCGTAAGTGTGCCCGCTCGCGGCGTCGAGATCGAGCACGTTGACGATCGCCTTCGACACATCGCCCACGAACACCGGCTGGAACTTCGCGTCGGGCATGGCGAGCGGAATCATCGGAAAGAGCCGCTGCAGCAGCGCGAAGCGGTTGAGGAACGTGTCTTCGGGACCGAACACGACCGAAGGCCGGAAAATCGTCGTGGCGAGCGCCGTGGCCGCGTGCACGGCTTTCTCGCCGTCGCCCTTCGAGCGCAGATACATGCTTGGCCCGCGCGGATCGGCGCCGAGCGAACTCATATGAATGAGGCGATGCACGCCCTTGCCTTCACAGGCGGCGACGATCTTCGTGGGTAAATCGACATGCAGCTTCGCGAAGCCCGGCCCGTAGGGATCGCCGCGCCCGCCATTGAGTGTGCCGACGAGATTGATGACGGCATCCGCGTTTTCGACGAACGCCGCGAGCGCGACCGGATCGGACACATCGGCCTCGATCACGTCGACGGGCAGCAGGGTGAGATGGCGGGCGTTGTAGCGGCGGCGGGTGGCGACGCGCACGTCCTTGCCCGCCTCGACGAGCGCGTTGACGAGATGGCTGCCGATGAATCCCGAACCGCCGATGACCGCAATGGCTTGATGTCTCATCTTCGACCTCCTCGGGCAGACGGCGCCGCCGCGTACGAGGTCCGGTTCGTCCCGCAGCGCGCCAACCCAAAGGTGGAGCACGCAGCGTGCCGTCATGCCGCGCGTTTCCGTATGAAGGGAAGCGGCGCGGCGTGACAGTCCGGCGCTTACGGCGAGATATAGCCGAGACGCGCCTTCAGCGATTGCGGACGGCCCTCGAACAGCGCCGCATAGTAGACCGTGTTCGACAACACGTTTTTCACGTAATCGCGGGTTTCCTGGAACGGAATGGTTTCCGCGAAGATGGCGCCTTCGACGCCGCCCTGCAAAGTCTGGCGCCACGCGCGCGGGCGGCCCGGCCCGGCGTTGTAGCCCGCGGTGGCGAGCACGGCGGAGCCGTCGAACTGATTGTAGATCATCGACAAATAGTTCGTTCCGAGCAGGATATTCGTGTTGAGATCGTTGAGTTGATCGCGCGAGAGCGGGCCGAGGCCGATCTTCTTCGCGACCATCTGCGCCGTGGCCGGCATGATCTGCATGAGGCCGCTCGCGCCCACGCCCGACTTCGCGTTGAGAATGAAACGCGATTCCTGGCGGATAAGGCCGTAGGCCCATTCGACGTCGAGGCCGTTGGTCTGCGCGTCGCGCTCCACTACGTCGCGGAACGGCGCGAGATAACGCAGCGAGAAGTCGTGCTCGGTCTGCGTGCGGTCGGCCGTGTTGACGGTGCGGTCGAGCAGCTGGATGCGTTTCGCGTACTCGGCGACGGCGAGCAACTGCCGGTCGCTCATACCGCGCAGCGGCCAGTTCCACTCACGATTGCCTTCGAGCCGCAGGTTCAGCGCATAGAAGCGCTGCGCGAGTGCGAAGCCCGGCGTTTGCGCGGCCTGCGCGATTTCGGCGTCGCTCACGGCGGTCTTCGGCGGGATGGTGATCTTCTGGCCGAGTTCTTCGGTGGCGAGCTGGCCGTAGAAGTTGTAGCCCTGCGAGATCGACGCGAATTCCTGGTTCGCCGCGCCCGTTTCGCCCGCCTGTTTGAGCGCGCGCGCGTGCCAGTAGACCCACGACGGTTGCGCACGCAGCGCGGCTGGCATCTGCTCGATCGACCAGCGCACCATCGTCCAGTCGCCGCCCAGCAGCGCGGCGCGCGTACGCCATTCGTAAGCCGGGGTCGAGAGCGGCGCGTTGACCGAGAGGCGATACCAGCCGAGCGTGGCGGGCAGGCGCTTCAATGCGCCTTGATAGCCGATCGTGCCCCAGCCGATCGCGCGCTCAGGCGAAGTGAGCTGCGGCGCGACGGTGGCGAAGGTGGCCGCGGCCATCGCCGGATCGTTGGCCGCCATCACGGTGATGGCGAGCAGCGCGAGCTGGTGCGATTGCGGATCGCCGGTGACACCTTGCGCGAGCGTGAGCGGCGGCGTGCTCACGGCCTGGCTGAACGCGGTCGGGTCGGGGCGCTGCGAAAGGCCGTCGAGCAGCTTCGCGCCGGTCGATGTCTGATTCTGCTCGTACGCGAGGCGGATCTGCTGCCACACGTCGTCGCTCGAGAACTGGCCTTTGATGGCGAGCGCGGTGATGAGATCGACGCAGCCGTCGCCGTAATAGCGCGGCTCGACGAGCAGCGCGCGCGCGTCGTTCGCGACGTTCTCGCCGCGCGACGCACGCGACTCCAGCGCGTAGCACTTCACCTGCGTGTCGTCGTTGAGCACGAAGCGCGAGTATTGCTGGTCGAAATTCGCCCAGTCGTGGCGCGCGCCCAGCACGGTCAGATAGTCGTTGCGCATGCGGTCGGCGATCGCCTGGCCGTCATAGCGCTGCAGGAACGACAGCACCGGCGCATCGGGCGCGTCGATGCGCGCGTGGCCTTGCGAATCGAACAACTGCGGCTTGAGCTGGAAGTATTCGAGATACGACGGCGCCGGGTAATCGGGAATCATCGCAGCGAGTTGCGCGGCGCGCGCGGGATCGTTGTTGCGCGCGGCTTCGCGAAGCTGGATGAAAGTCTGGTCGTCGTTGGAAAGGACTGCGCCTACGGGCAGTGCGACGGGGCGCACGGCGTCCGCCGTGCTGCATGCTACGAGTGCCGCTGCAGTCAGTGCGAGACCGACCACGCGATATACTCGGACAAGGCGTTTGGACATCGTTATTTCTGGAGCGCGAGGTGAACCCAAGCATAGCACGCAACCCTCACACGGAATCCAAAAAGGACTGGCGTGCAAGGCTGCTTCCTCGGCGAATTGAGGCGGCTTCCGACGTGGCAATCGGTCTCGCGCTGACGGCTCGTCTCGATGCGCTCGTCGCGCAATTTTCGCCGCGTTCGATCGGGTTCTATTGGCCCTTGCGCGGCGAGTTCGATGCACGCGCGTGGATCACCGCCTGGCTCGCAGCCGATGCCGCCGATACATTACGCCGCGCCGCCCTGCCCGCCATTCCCGAGCGCCATACGCCGCTCGTGTTCCACGCCTGGACGCCGGACGCACCGATGCGCGAAGGCCATCACGGAATCCTCGAGCCGCAGTCGCAGGAAGTGATCGTGCCCGATCTCCTTCTCGTGCCCTGCGTGGGTTTCGATCGCGACGGCTATCGCCTCGGCTACGGCGGCGGCTACTACGACCGCACGCTGGCCGCGTGGCCGGGCGGGGCGTTGCCCGTTACCGTTGGCATTGCGTATGAAGCGTGCCGCATCGACGACGGCGTGCTCGCGCGCGAGGCGCACGATCTGCCGCTCGACGCTGTGGTGACCGAAGCCGCCACGCACCTTTGCCAACGTTCACGCGAGCGCTGAACGCGCCTTAGTGATTCACAGCGTCGCTCAAAGCGAAGCCGCCGCGCGCGCGGCCGTGTCATAGAGCCCCGACGCATTGCGCATGAGTTGCGCGGCGTCGCCGATCTGCTGGTTGGTGAGGCCGCTTTCCTTGAGCGTCGCGATGAGGCAGCTTTCGCGTACGTCGCGGTAGCGCAGGCACAGGTCGTGCCCTTCCGGCGTGACCGAAAAAAAGACTTCCTTGCCGGTCTTTTCGCTTTTTACATACCCTCTGGAGACAAGCTTCTTCAACGCATACGTGGCCACGTGCGTGTCCTCGATGTTGAGCACGAAGCAGATATCCGCGAGTTTCTTGCGCCGCTCGCGATGGCCGACGTGATGGAGCAGCGACACCTCGATCGGCGTCATGTCCTTCACGCCCGCCGCCGACATGCAGCGCACCATCCAGCGGTTGAACGCGTTGCTCGCCATGATGAGCGCGTACTCGAACTCGGAAAGCTCGGCGCTCGACTCGGAGACGAGATGTTCGGACGAAACGATCTTGGTCGGCTGGCGCGACATGGCAGATAACCCGGTAGTCGGTGGTCGAAGAGACAAAGCGGCGTGGCGTGAGTGTAATTGCAGCGCGTTTCCCGTGCGCCTGGCGAAAACGCTTATTGATAATTTGTAGATAATTTATCGACAATGTACGCTAGGAAGGAACGGCACCGGCCGTCCTCGTGCGCCAAATGACGACCGGTCGAACCCGTCCCTGATCGATCCAATATGCCGAATTCTGACCCTCGCATTTTTCCTCTCGGTGACGAAGCGCTTGTCTGCGAAGCGCCGCCGCCCGCCACGCTCGAGGTCCAGCGCCGCGTCTGGGCTGTGGCCGCGCTCGCGCGCGGCTGGACGCCGGTGCGCGAAGTGGTGCCTGGCATGAACAACCTGACGATCACCTTCGATCCACTCACGGCCGACGCCGCAGCGCTCGCCGGCGCGCTCCGGGACGCATGGCGCGACGCTGAAGACGCAAGCGAGGCAGGCCGCGAGGTCGAGATACCGGTGGTCTACGGCGGCGACGACGGTCCCGACCTCGAAGCAGTCGCGCAGCACTGCGCACTCGCTGCCGCGGACGTCGCCGCGCGCCACGCCGCGGGCGTCTACACGGTGTTCTTTCTCGGCTTTCAACCCGGCTTCGCCTATCTCGGCGGCCTCGAACCCCTGCTACACACGCCGCGCCGCCGCGAGCCGCGCCTCGCCGTCCCCGCCGGGTCGGTAGGCATCGGCGGGGAGCAGACGGGCATTTATCCGGCTGCGTCGCCCGGCGGCTGGCAACTGATCGGCCGCACCGCCGCGAAGCTCTTCGACCCCGCGCACAATCCGCCCACGCTGCTCATGCCAGGCGACCGCGTGCGTTTCACCATCGCGGAGCTCCACGCATGATCGAAGTCCTACGCGCGGGCCTGCTCACCACGGTCCAGGATCTCGGCCGCCCCGGCTACCGGCATCTGGGCGTCGCCACCGGCGGCGCGCTCGACACGCTCGCGCTCGAAGTGGGCAACCGCCTCGTCGGCAACCGGCCCGACGCGGCGGGCATCGAAATCACCTTCGGGCCCGTTGCGCTGCGCTTTGCGCGCGCTACGCGCGTCGCCATCACCGGCACCGACTTCGGCGCCACGCTCGGCGGCCGCCCGGTCTGGTCGTGGTGGAGCCTGCCCGTGGCCGCGGGCGAAGAACTCGTGCTGAACGGCGCGAAGCGCGGCATGCGCGCGTATGTGTGCGTGGCGGGCGGCATCGACGTGCTGCCCATGCTCGGCTCGCGCAGCACCGACCTTGCGGCGGGCTTCGGCGGCCTCGCTGGCCGCGCGCTCAAAGACGGCGACCGGCTCGCCACGGGCGCCTCGTTCGCGCCGGGCCGCGAGCGCGCCGCGCTCGATCCGGGCGCGCCGGCCTTCGGCGTGAAGGCGCCGGTGTGGTGCGGCTTCGCGCTGGCCGACGAGCCGCACCACCGGCGCGGCCGCCATCCGGACGGCGTGGCGTGGGCGGCGCCCGTGCGCGTGCTGCGCGGCCCCGAGTACGACAGCTTCACGGACGAGGCGCAGCGCGCATTGTGGTCCGACGAATGGCAGATCACCCCCAACAGCAACCGCATGGGCTTTCGGCTCACGGGCACACCGCTCGCGCGCACGAACAGCGCGGACCTGCTCTCGCACGCCGTGCTGCCCGGCACGATCCAGGTGCCGCCGAGCGGCCAGCCCATCGTGTTGATGGCCGACGCCCAGACCACGGGCGGCTACCCGAAGATCGGCTCCGTGATTCGCGCCGACTTGTGGAAGCTCGCCCAGGTACGGCTGACGGGCGGCGTGCGTTTCGTGGAAGCGACGCCGGCTGTCGCGCGCGCGGCGCTGGAAGAAGAACGGGCGTATTTGCGGCAGATCGACGCCGCGATCGCCATGCACGACGAGCGCTATGCGAGCCGCCGCGCGAATGGGGTTTCAAGCGCAGCCGCGAACGCGTGATATTCAAAGCACTATCGGTAAGACGAGCAGTAAGAGGAATACATCATGACCACCATCGATCTGAACGCCGATCTCGGCGAAGGCTGCGGCTCCGACGAAGCGCTGCTCGACCTCGTGAGTTCGGCCAACATCGCGTGCGGCTGGCACGCGGGCGGCGCCAATGCCATGCGCGAATGCGTGCGCTGGGCCGTGGAAAAAGGCGTGTCGATCGGCGCGCATCCGAGCTTCAACGACCCTGAGAACTTCGGCCGCAAGGAGATGAACCTGCCGCCCGAGGAAATCTACGCGGGCGTGCTCTACCAGCTCGGTGCGCTCTCCGCGATCGCCCAGGCCGAAGGCGGCCGCATCGCCCACGTTAAGCCGCACGGCGCGCTCTACAACCAGGCCGCGCGCGACCCGCAGATCGCCGAGGCGATTGTCTCCGCCGTGCACGACTTCGATCCGTCGGTGACGGTGTTCGCGCTCGCGGGCAGCGGCCTTGTGACCGCGGCGCGCGAGGCGGGACTCGTGGCCATCGAAGAAGTGTTCGCCGACCGCGGTTATCGCGCGGACGGCTCGCTCGTGCCGCGCAGCGAGCCAGGCGCGCTGCTCGACGACGAAGACACGGTGCTCACGCGCACGCTCGCGATGATCCGCGAGCAGCGCGTGCAGGCCGTGGACGGCGCCTGGGTGCCGCTCAACGCGCAGACCATTTGCCTGCACGGCGACGGCCCGCACGCGCTGGCGTTCGCGCGGCGCATCCGCACAGCGCTCGACGACGCGGGTATCGGCGTGCGCGCGGCGGGCGCCGGCGAAGTCTGACGTCCCCAGGCTTCAAAGCGCGCGGCGAGGGCTGCGCGCTCTGTATCACCAAAGGTTTTCGCAAGGCAATCCCCCGGCAGCGCAAGCTTGCCAAGCGTAGTTGTACCCAGCAGGTTCGTAGTTGTACGAACGGCCATCAGAGCCGCGAAGTCAACGCCGCTATGCGCGGCAATCAACGACAAGCCAATACGTTTGGAGATCCACATGCAGAGCACCGTCAACTTATGGCCGCTGATCGGCGTGGCCGTCATCATCGCCGGCTTCTTATTGCGGTTCAATCCGATGCTGATCGTCGCCGCGGCGGCCGTCGTCACCGGTTTCGCCGGGGGCTTTCCGGTGGCGAAGATTCTCGCCGCCATCGGCACCGGCTTCATCAAGACCCGCAACATCCCGCTCATCATCCTGCTGCCGCTCGCCGTGATCGGGCTGCTGGAGCGCCACGGCCTGCGCGAGCGCGCGCAGATCTGGATCGGCAGCATCAAGGCCGCCACCGCCGGGCGTCTGCTCATCGTCTATCTGCTCGTGCGCGAGCTGACCGCCGCCGTCGGCTTGACGGGCCTCGGCGGCCATCCGCAGATGGTGCGTCCGCTCATCGCGCCGATGGCCGAGGGCGCCACTGAAAACCGCTTCGGCAAGCTCTCCGACGCCGTGCGTTACAAGCTGCGCGCCTACTCCGCCGCGACCGACAACGTGGGCCTCTTCTTCGGCGAGGACATTTTCGTCGCGTTCGGCGCGATCGTGCTGATGGTCACGCTGCTCAAGGAAGCGGGCGTTTCGGTCGAGCCGATCCATGTGGCGCTGTGGGGCATTCCGACGGCGATCTGCGCCTTCCTGATTCACGGCACGCGGCTCTGGCTGCTCGATCGCAAGCTCGAACGCGAACTGGGCGGCGCGAAAGCGGTGAGTGCGAAAGCGCAGGCAGGCCAGGGAGACGAAGCATGACGCTCTCCCTCAACTGGCTCTTCTGGCTGCTCGGCATCGTGCTGCTCGTCGTGGGCGGCATGATCGTGATGGATCGCGAGCATCCGCGCCGCTTCACGGCGGGCGGCTTCTGGCTGCTCTATGCACTCATTTTCCTGGTTGGCGACCGCCTGCCCGCCGAAGTCGTCGGCGTGCTCGTGCTCGCCATGGCGCTGATCGCGGGTCTGGGCGGCGTGACCGCTGCCAAACCCAAGGTGCTCGCGCTCGAAACGCGTATCGCCAGCGCGAAGCGTCTGGGCAACAAGCTTTTCGTGCCTGCGCTCACCATTCCTGTCGTCACCGTCGTGCTCACGCTCGCGGCCGGCCATCTCGTATTTGGCGGCACGCCGCTCATCGACCCGAAGAACGTCACGCTGATCGGCTTCGGCATTGGCTGCGTGATCGCGCTCGTCATTGCCTGCATCATTACGCGCGACAGCGTCGGCCAGTCAATGAAGGAAACGCGCCGCCTCGTCGACGCGCTCTCGTGGGCCGCCGTCCTGCCGCAGATGCTCGGCATGCTCGGCCTCGTGTTCTCGGACGCGGGCGTGGGCAAGGCCGTCGCGCACGTCACGACGTCGTACATCAACATGGATGTGCGCTTCGTCGCCGTCGTGGTCTACTGCGTGGGCATGGCGCTCTTCACGATCATCATGGGCAACGGCTTCGCAGCATTTCCGGTGATGACGGGCGGCGTGGGCGTGCCGGTGCTGGTGGGCGTGTTCCACGTCAATCCGGCGATGATGGCCGCCATCGGCATGTTCTCGGGCTACTGCGGCACGCTCATGACGCCGATGGCCGCGAACTTCAACATGGTGCCCGCTGCGCTGCTCGAACTGCCCGACAAGAACGCGGTGATACGCGTGCAGGTGCCCACGGCGCTCGGCATTCTCGCGGCCAATATCGTGCTGCTGAATGTGTTCGGGTTTTGACGAAGCGAACGCGCGTAGTGGAGAAAAAGCCGGCGAAAAGCCGGCTTTTTTTGTTCAGCGAACGCGCAGCGAAGCGGCGTCGAGCGCCTCGCAAAAGTGCGGAAACTGCCGCTCGACAAGCGCCTCGGGCAGCAAATACTGCGGGAAGCACTTCGACGTGTTGTGGGCGTGCAGCACGTGCAGGCACACGCCCACGTCGTCGGTGACAAGCGCGATGCGCTCACCGCGCGAAAGTGCGGCCGTGATGAAGCGTGCGCAAATGGCGATACACCACGCGCTCGTCGTTCAGGCTCGCCATGAAGGCGCTGGGCGCGTCGCTGTCGTCGATCACGATCCATTCGAGTCCGAACCCAGGCGCGCGCTGCGACGCGAATGCGCGATACGCGAGCGGCAAAAACATTTCACGGTTCCAGGTGGGCGTGACGACGCTCACGCAGGGCGCGCTCGCCTGATCGGCGGACGGAGGGAACATGGCGGCAACCTCAACGGCAGAAAACAGCATGCCAGGCGTGCGTGCCAACCACCGATATCGAACATTGACTAAATGGCCGCGCTCTTGATCGAGCGCAAAGGCGCTCACACCTGCGCTCAGGCCGGATCGACGTTGAACCCACGCTGGCGCAGCAACTGGAGCACGCCTTTCGGGCCGCCCAGGTGCAGCGCGCCGACGGCCACGAAGAGCGGTTTGTTGGGCGCCACGTACTGCTGCATGCGCGAAACGAAGCGCCGGTTGCGCTCGTAGACGATGCGGTTGTCGACCGACGCCGCCACCCGCGCGTCGTGCGAGAGCTTTTCGGTGCGCGCCGATTCCCATGCGGCGATCGCGTCGGCGTCGCCCACGCGCCACAGATGCAGCAGCGTCTGCACGTCGGCCACGTTTTGCGCCGGCGTTTGCGCGAGATCCTGTGCGAGCATCTCGCGCTGCTGCGCGAGGCTCAGGTTCGTGAAGGCGCGCATCTGCTCGGAGAGCGTCTCCAGCCCGACGATACGGCGGCCCTTCCAGCGCAGGAACACGTTCTGCAACTGCGCTTCGGTGCCGTACTCGGTCTGCAGGCCGGCGCTCAGCGAATCGTAGGTTTCCACGAGCAGCGACGCGAGCCACGGCCGCATCTTGCGGATTTCGGCCAGCGCCTCCGGATTGCCGCGCATGCGCGCCTCCAGCTTCTGCCAGAGCGGGTCGGGCAGGAGACCCGGCAGACAGGGCCGCTTGCACACGCCGTATTTCGAGACGTCGTCCTGGGAAACGAGCAGATCGTCGGGGGAAAGCTCGAGCGCGAGAATGGGCGACGCGGCGAGCGCCGCGAGAACCGGCGGGCGAAACGGCTGGCCAGGCGGATAGTCGGCGGGGTCGCCCACGTGGAGCGTGCCGAGCAGATAGATCGTGAGATTGCCGCGCGAGGCGACGTAGAACGGCATGCGCGCGGGTTGCGTGCGCACCGGACCGCCAGCCGTCGTGCCCGAGGCGTAGCTCGGCACGGCGGGCGCAGCGTGAAAACCGGGAATGCCGCCGTTCGAACCGCGAGTGGAACCCGGCGGCATGGGCACCGCTGGGTGCACCCCGGGCGTGTTGGCAACGACGCCCCCCGCGAACGCCACGCCCGGCGCGAGCGCAAGCGCGAGCGCGCCGAACGCGAGCGCCAGGACGAGCGCCGCGCGCAACGCCCCGCTCGACGCCATCTTCAACGCCGCACGGAACGCCACAACCAATGCCACACCAAAAACCACACCGAAAGTCACACGACCAGCCGTACACAGCCCGGCGACCACGGCAAAAGCGGCAGCCGGAATGATTGAAAGGGCGGCGGAGAAAACGGTGGGGAAAACAGTGAAAAAGGCGGCACGACGGCCGCCATGTAACTGGCGGCGCGCATCAATAAAACGACGCGCCGCCGTCGCTTCAGGCCGGCATGGGCCGCCCATCCTCTTCCCCCACCTCCTCTGCACGATGGCAGGATACCTGACGGCCGTCCACTTCGCGAAGTGCAGGAACTTCCTTACGACACCTGTCGATCGCGTATGGACAACGTTGGTGGAACGTGCAACCAGACGGCGGGTTCAGCGGCGAAGGCAATTCGCCCTCGAGCTTGATCTTCACGCGACGGTCCGCTTCGAAGATCGCGGGCGTAGCCGAAAGCAGCGAGCGCGTGTACGGATGGCGCGGCCGCGAGATCACCGTGTCCTTGTCGCCCAGCTCCGCCACGCCGCCCAGATACATCACCATCACGTCGTCGGCAATGTGCTCGACCACGGCAAGGTTGTGCGAAATGAACACGTAGCTCGTGCGGAACTGCTCCTGCAGGTCCATGAACAGATTGAGAATCTGCGCCTGGATCGAGACGTCGAGCGCGGAAACCGGCTCGTCGGCCACGACGATCTGCGGGTCGAGGATCATGGCGCGCGCGATCGCCACGCGCTGGCGCTGGCCGCCCGAGAACATATGCGGATAGCGCTTGGCGTGCTCGGGCCGCAAACCGACGATGCGCATCATGTGCGCGATGCGGTCCGCGCGCTCGCTCGCCGTGAGCCGCGTGTTGATGGCGAGCGGCTCGCCGAGCGTCTGCTCCACGGTCTTGCGCGGGTTGAGCGAGGCGAACGGGTTCTGAAACACCATCTGCACGCGCCGGCGCAGCGCGGCGATCTTCGCGGCGTTTGCGTGCGCAACGTCTTCGCCGTCGATGGTCAGCTTGCCCGCGGAGGGCGGCTCGATCATCGTGAGCTGGCGCGCGAGCGTCGATTTGCCGCAGCCGGACTCGCCCACCACGGCGAGCGTGCGCCCGCGCGTGAGCGAGAACGACACGCCGTTGAGCGCCTTCACGGTGCCCGTGCCGAACATGCCGCGCTTGACGGAGTAATGCTTCTTGAGATCTTCCGCGACCAGAACCTTATCGTCCTTGTGGTCCTCATGAGCCGCGTGTTGCTGGACTGCGTTCATCGCGCGCCTCCGTTGGATTGAGTCACCATCGCGTTCAGCGGCTTGATGCAGCGCACTTGCGCATAGCCGCTTTCATCGGTCACCGCGTCGAGCGCGGGCCGCGCCTTCATGCAGTCGTCCACCACGTACTTGCAGCGCGGCGCGAAGAGGCAGCCGCTCGGCCGGTCGTCGCGGCCGGGCACCATGCCGGGCAGCGCGGCAAGACGCATCGCTCCCTTGTTGTGCTCGGGGATCGCAGCGAGCAGCGCTTCCGTGTACGGATGATGCGGACGCGAAAAGATGTCCGGCACGCGGTTGGTCTCGATGATCTCGCCCGCGTACATCACGGCCACGCGCTGCGCGACTTCCGAAACCACGGCCAGATCGTGCGAAATCAGCACGAGCGCCATGCCGCGGTCTTTCTGCAGGCGCACGAGCAGTTCCATGATCTGCGCCTGGATCGTCACGTCGAGCGCCGTGGTGGGCTCGTCGGCGATCAGGAGCTTCGGGTTGCAGGCCACGGCCATCGCGATCATCACGCGCTGGTTCATGCCGCCCGACATCTGGTGCGGGAAGTTGTCGATACGGTTCTTCGCGTCGGGAATGCCAACCTGGTCGAGCAGTTCCAGTGCGCGCGCATGGAGCGCCGAGCCGCGCAGGCCTTCGTGCAGCTTGAGCACTTCCTTGATCTGATAGCCGACGGTATAGCTCGGATTCAGGCTCGTGAGCGCGTCCTGGAACACCATGGCGATGTCCTTGCCCACGATGCGGCGACGCTCTTTGCCGGTGGCGTTGAGGAGATCGCGGCCATCGAACGTGATCGAGTCGGCGCTTACCTTGCCCGGCGCGTCGATCAGGCCCATGAGCGCCATCATCGTCACGCTCTTGCCCGAGCCCGATTCGCCGACGATGCCGAGGACTTCACCCGGCGCGACGGACAGATTCACGCGGTCAACGGCGGGCAGGCCGTTGAAGTTCACCGCCAGATTGCGGATGGTCAAAAGGTCTTGAGTCATGATCAGGCCATCCGCTTGAGCTTGGGATCGAGTGCGTCGCGCAGCCCGTCGCCGAGCAGGTTGATCGCGAGCACCGAAATGAGGATGGACAGACCCGGCATCGTGACGATCCACCATGCGCTGTCGATATAGTCGCGCGCCGAGGCGAGCATCGCGCCCCACTCCGCACGCGGCGGCTGCACGCCGAGGCCGAGGAAGCCGAGCGCGGCGGCGTCGAGAATCGCCGAGGAAAAGCCGAGCGTTGCCTGCACGATGAGCGGCGCCGTGCAGTTGGGCAGCACCTGCGAGAACATCAAGCGAAGCGTGCCGGCACCGGCCACGCGCGAAGCGGTCACGTACTCCTTGTGCAGTTCGCCCAAAGCCGAACCGCGCGTGAGACGCACGTAACCGGGCAGCGCGACGATCGCAATCGCGAGCATCGTGTTCGTGAGCCCCGGGCCGATGATCGCGACCACGGCCACGGCCAGCAGCAGCGAAGGCAGCGCGAGCAGCACGTCCATGAGACGCATGATCGGCGTGTCGGCCCACTTCTCGAAGAACGCGGCCACAAGCCCGAGCACGATGCCCGGAATCAGCGCGAGCACGACCGAGACGCAGCCGATCCACAGCGACAGCCGCGCGCCGTACATCAGACGCGAGAGGATGTCGCGGCCCGCTTCGTCGGTGCCGAGAATGAACTTCCAGTTGCCGCCGTCGAGCCAGGCGGGCGGGATCTTCACGTTGTCGCGGTATTGCTCGATGGGGCTGTGCGGCGCGATGAGCGGCGCGAAGATCGCGATGACGATCAGCGCGAGCACGATGATCCCGGCGCCCACGGCGCCCTTGTTGCGCGAGAAGTTCGCCCAGAATTCGCGCAGCACGAGCGCGCGGCCCGAAGGCGGCGTGACGGCGCGAGGCACGGTGTTCTGAATGTCAGCCATCATGCCTCCTGGTGTCGGCGATTGTGTTGTGGGGTGTGCATTGTCATGGCTCGCTTACCTCGTATGTCGAATGCGCGGGTTGAGCACGCCGTACAGCAGATCGACGAACAGGTTCACGACGATCACGAGCGTCGCGATCATGAGAATGCCGCCTTGCACCACCGGGTAGTCGCGCCGGCTGATCGCGTCGATCAGCCATTTGCCGATGCCGGGCCAGGAGAACAGCGTTTCGGTCAGCACCGCGCCCGCGAGCAGCGTGCCGACCTGCAGGCCGATCACGGTCACCACGGGAATGAGCGCGTTGCGCAGCGCATGCACGACGATCACGCGCAGGGGCGAAAGACCCTTGGCGCGTGCGGTGCGGATGTAGTCCTCGCGCAGCACTTCGAGCATGGAAGAACGCGTCATGCGCGCGACCACGGCGAGCGGAATCGTGCCGAGCACGATGGCCGGCAGGATCAGGTGGCTCAGAACCGACCTGAACGCGCCTTCGTCGGTGCCGGGCATGAGCGAGTCGATCAGCATGAAGCCGGTCACGTGCGGAATGTCGAATTCCACCGCGATGCGGCCCGACACAGGCGTCCAGCCGAGTTTCGACGAGAACACCATGATGAGGATGAGCCCCCACCAGAAGATCGGCATGGAGTAGCCGGTGAGCGCGGTGCCCATGACGCCGTGATCGACGACGGTGCCGCGCCGCAGTGCCGCGAACACGCCAGCGGGCAAGCCGATCGCGAGCGCGAAAATGAGCGCGCAGATCGACAGTTCGACGGTGGCGGGAAAGCGCGCGAGAAACTCGCCCATCACGCTCGTGTTGGTGATGATCGAGGTGCCGAGATTGCCGTGCACAGCGTGCCAGACGTAGTGGAAGTACTGCATCGGCAGAGGCTCGTCGAGCCCCAGACGGTGCATCGCCTCGGCGTGCATTTGCGGATCGACGCCGCGCTCACCCATCATCACTTCGATAGGGTCGCCCGGAATCAGGTGGATGAGTGCGAACGCAAGGATGGTGATACCGATGAACGTGGGTATGACCATGCCGATGCGGCGCAATACGAAGCGGAACATGTGGTGTTCCCCCAAAAGCTTGAAATGAAACGCAACCGGCGACAGGGGCTCGTGACCCCGGTCGCCGGACCATATTTCGCCCGCTTTCCGATCAAGTGAAAGCCGGGCGAAAACTACCCGATAAACATTACTGCATGCCCACGCCGTCGAAGCGCGCGTAGCCGAGCGGTTCGATGCGCATGTCGGTCACCTTCTTGCTCACCGGCTGATAGACGGTCGAGTGAGCGATCGGCGAGAACGGCAGTTGCTTCGCGAAGATCTGCTGCGCTTCCTGGTAGAACTTGGTGCGCTGCGCAACATCCGACGTCTGGCGGCCCTTCTGGACCAGGTCGTCGAACGGCTTGTAGCACCACTTGCCGAAGTTGTTGCCGTTCACGGCCTCGCAGCCGAGCAGCGTGCCGAGCCAGTTGTCGGGGTCGCCGTTGTCGCCCGTCCAGCCGATCAGCATCGAGTCGTCCTCGCCTGCGTGCGCGCGCTTGATGTACTCGCCCCATTCATACGTGACGATCTTCGCCTTCACGCCGATCTTGGCCCAGTCGGCCTGGATCATTTCGGCCATCAGACGTGCGTTCGGATTGTAGGCGCGCTGAACGGGCATGGCCCACAGCGTGATCTCGAAACCGTTCGACACGCCGGCCTTGGCGAGCAGCGCCTTGGCCTTCTCCGGGTCGTATGCATTGGCCGGCAGGTTCTTGACGTAGGACCATTGCGTCGGCGGCATCGGGTTGGTGGCGAGCTGGCCCGCGCCCTGGTACACGGAGTCGATGATCGCCTTCTTGTTGATCGCCATGTCGAGCGCGTGGCGCACGTCCACGTTGTCGAGCGGCTTGTGCGTGACGTTGTACGACAGATAGCCCAGGTTGAAGCCCGGCTGCGACGGCATCGCGATGTTCGCCTCGGCCTTCAGCGGCGCGATGTCGGCGGGACGCGGATAGCTCATCACCTGGCATTCGTCGCGCTTGATCTTCTGCACGCGCACGCTCGCATCCGGCGTGATCGAGAAGATCAGCTTGGAGAGCTTCACCGCGCCCGGCTTCCAGTAGTCAGGATTGCCGTCGAAACGGATGGTCGCGTCCTTCGTGTAGCTCTTGAAGATGAACGGACCCGTGCCGACCGGGTACTGGTTCATGTCGGCGGCCTTGCCGGCCTTCATCAGCTGATCTGCGTATTCAGCCGAGAGGATCGAGGCGAATTCCATCGCCATGTTCTGGATGAACGGCGCGTTCGGCTCGTTCAGCGTGAACTTGACCGTGTACGGATCGACCTTTTCGACCTTCGCGATCAGCTTGTCGAGGCCCATGTCGGTGAAGTACGGGAACGACACCGGGTACGCCTTGCGGAACGCGTTGTTCGGATTGAGCATGCGATCGAACGAGAACACGACGTCGTCGGCGTTGAATTCGCGCGAGGGCTTGAAGAACGACGTGGTCTGGAACTTCACGCCATGGCGCAGATGGAACGTGTAGGTCTTGCCGTCAGGGGAAACGTCCCACGACTCTGCGAGACCCGGTTCGACCTTGGTGCCGCCGCGCTCGAATTCGACGAGGCGGTTGTAGACCGTGAACGTGTTCGCGGTGAAGTCGGTGCCCGTGGTGTACTGGGCCGGGTCGAAGCCTGCGGGGCTGCCTTCCGAGCAGTAGACGAGCGTCTTGTTCGGAATGCTTTGCGCGGCGTGCGCGAGCGGGGCCCCGGCAATCGATGCCGCTGCGAGCGCCACGAGAGACGTCAATCGGGCAGCGCGCAACAGTTTGTTTTCTTTCATGTTTCCTCCAGTTCAATGCTGGCTTGCGCCAGCGTAGCGCGATCTTACTTGGCACGTGCCACAGTCACAAGCCAGCCAAAATGTCCCGTCGCCTGTGGAAAACGCCGGGTTGACAGGATCACTTGTTGCCGCATGGTGCGGTGCAGCGTAGCTTTGCCCCTTTTTATTGCGCCGGAACACGACAATAGCGCGCCGAATCGACGCCCGCTTCGGGGCGTGCCAGCGCATCCTGACGCACGTCAGCAGGATCGCTCCCCCCCAAAAAAAACCGCGCGGCCCGGAAGTCCGGGAACCGCGCGGTTTGTCGCCGTCTGGCGAGTCGCGAGTGGGTGCGTTAGAACCCAAGCCGCTCGCAGATCGTCCTGGTCGCCGTCGCCGCGTTGAGCGTATAGAAGTGGATACCCGGCACGCCAGCATCGACGAGACGGCGGCACAGGTCCGTCACCACGTCGAGTCCGAACGCGCGAATGGAATCGCGATCGTCGCCAAAGCTTTCCAGGCGCTTCGCGACCCAGCGCGGCACTTCGGCGCCGCACATCTCCGAAAAGCGCATGAGCTGCGAGTAGTTCGTGATCGGCATGATGCCCGGCACGATGGGAATATCCACGCCCAGCTTCTTCGCGTCTTCCACAAAACGGAAATAGGCGTCCGCGTTGAAGAAGTACTGCGTGATCGCCGAATTGGCGCCCGCTTTCACCTTTTGCGCGAACGCTTCGAGGTCATGACGCGGCGAGCGCGCCTGCGGGTGATATTCGGGATACGCGGCCACTTCGATATGGAACGCGTCGCCGGTTTCCTCGCGGATGAAGGCGACGAGCTCCGACGCATAGCGCAGCTCGCCCACCGCGCCCATGCCCGAGGGCAGGTCGCCGCGCAGCGCCACGATATGGCGGATGCCGTGCGAGCGGTACTCGCCGAGAATCGCGCGCAGGCTCTCTTTCGAGGAGCCGATGCACGAGAGGTGCGGCGCCGCCTCGATGCCTGCCTTCGCGATATCGACGACGGTGTCGAGCGTGCCCTGTTGCGTCGAGCCGCCCGCGCCAAACGTCACCGAGAAGAACTTCGGCTTGAGCGTGGCAAGTTCGGCGCGCGTGGCGCGCAGCTTTTCCAGACCGTCCGGCGTCTTCGGCGGGAAAAATTCGAATGAGAGTTCGATCGGTTTCATGTTGATGAGGCCATTGAGGCCGGGCCGCGCATGCGAGCGGCCCGAGCCCGCGTCAGCCGAGGCTGCGGTTGCCGAAAATCAGCGCCGAGAGCAGCCACGACACGATGCTGTACAGGATCGAGCCGAAAAATGCCGACCAGAAGCCCGACACCTCGAAGCCCTTGAGCAGCGATGCCGCCAGCCAGAAGCACAGCGCGTTCACCACGAGGATGAAGAGGCCGAGCGTGAGGATGGTCACGGGCAGCGTGAGCACGATCAGCAGCGGACGCAGCACGGCGTTGATGAGGCCGAGCACGATCGCGACGATGAGCGCGGTGCCGAAACTGCGAATATGGATCGACGGAACGAGCCAGGTGATGATCAGGAGCGCGAGCGCGTTGATCAGCCAGGTCAGCAGCACGGTCATAAGGACTCCTTTTGCGTCGTTGCTTTTGTATCGCCAGGTGCCGGCGGCGGATGCCGCCCGCGGTCCCTGCACGTAGCGCGTGGTTGCGCGTGCAGGGATTGGGGTCAGCATCCGCTTGACCGCTTAAACGCGGCTTAAAACGTCAAGCCGAGTTGTATCGCGATGTATCGCTTTAGTAGCGATAGTGGTTCGGCTTGAACGGACCGTTCTTGTCGACGCCGATGTACGAAGCCTGGTCGTCCGACAGCACGGAGAGGTTCGCGCCGATGCGCGCGAGGTGCAGGCGCGCCACCTTCTCGTCCAGATGCTTCGGCAGCACGTACACCTTGTTCTCGTACTTCTGGCCTTCGACGAACAGTTCGATCTGTGCGAGCGTCTGGTTCGTGAACGAATTCGACATCACGAACGACGGGTGGCCCGTGGCGCAGCCCAGGTTCACGAGGCGGCCTTCGGCCAGCAGGATCACGCGCTTGCCGTCCGGGAAGATGATGTGGTCGACTTGCGGCTTGATGTTGTCCCACTGGTACTGGCGCGTGGAAGCGACGTCGATTTCCGAGTCGAAGTGGCCGATGTTGCAGACGATCGCGTTGTGGCGCATCGCCTTCATGTGGTCGTGGTTGATCACATGGTAGTTGCCCGTGGCCGTCACGAAGATGTCGGCCTTGTCGGCGGCGTATTCCATCGTCACGACGCGGTAGCCTTCCATCGCGGCTTGCAGCGCGCAGATCGGATCGATTTCCGTGACCCACACCGTGGCGCCCAGGCCGCGCAGCGATTGCGCGCAGCCCTTGCCCACGTCGCCGTAACCGGCCACGACTGCGATCTTGCCCGCGATCATCACGTCGGTCGCGCGCTTGATGCCGTCGACGAGCGATTCGCGGCAGCCGTACAGGTTGTCGAACTTCGACTTCGTGACCGAGTCGTTGACGTTGATGGCCGGGAACGGCAGACGGCCTTCCTTCTCCATCTGGTACAGGCGGTGCACGCCCGTCGTGGTTTCTTCGGTCACGCCCTTGATGTGCGCGAGGCGCTTCGAGTACCACGTCGGATCGACGTCGAGGTGCGCGGCGATCGACTTGTACAGCGCGACTTCTTCTTCGTTCGTCGGCTTGGCGATGACCGAGCGGTCCTTTTCAGCCTTCGAGCCGAGGATCAGCAGCAGCGTTGCGTCGCCGCCGTCGTCGAGGATCATATTGGCGAACTCGCCGTTCGGCCATTCGAAAATGCGGTGCGAGAACTCCCAGTATTCGTCGAGCGATTCGCCCTTGAATGCGAACACCGGCGTGCCGCCCGCGGCGATAGCGGCGGCAGCGTGGTCTTGCGTCGAGAAGATGTTGCACGAGGCCCAGCGCACGTCGGCGCCGAGTGCCGTCAGCGTTTCGATCAGCACGCCCGTCTGGATCGTCATGTGCAGCGAACCTGCGATGCGCGCGCCCTTGAGCGGCTGCTGCGCCTTGTATTCTTCGCGGGTTTGCACGAGGCCCGGCATTTCGGTCTCGGCGATGTCGAGTTCCTTGCGGCCCCAGGCTGCGAGCGACATGTCGGCGACGATGAAATCTTTGGCTTGATCTTGCGGAACTGCGGCGTTCATCACGCCCTCCTTTCTAAAAGTGACTAGAAATTAAAGACGTGAGCGCCGTTTCAGTGCGGTGAATTCGCGGCATCGAGCCCTCGAATCAACCGTATTGAGCGCCTTCGAGCCTGGCGGATTACAGAGAATCCGTCGCAACGCTCCTCGAAAGCGAGCCGAGATTGTATCAAATTGGGATGGCGCTCGCGCGTGCGAGCAGCGGGGAATAAAGCGGGCACGAGCGCGCCCGCGAGACTTCAAACCGGCAGGAATCCCAGCGCAGGCGCGAGCAGCACCATCACCACGCCCGCGATCATCATCGTGAGGCTCGCCACCACGCCCTCTTCGCTGCCCAGTTCGCGCGCCTTCGCCGTGCCCACGCCGTGCGCCGCCGCGCCAAAGAGCGCGCCGCGCGCAAGCCGGGTGCGCAGCGGCACGAGGCCGAGCACCAGCTCGCCGAACAGCATGCCGCACACCCCCGTGGCGATCACGAAGAGCGCGGTGAGGTCGCGCGGCGCGTGGATCTTGTCCGAAACGGCGAGCGCGAACGGCGTGGAGATCGAGCGCGTCATCAGGCTGCGCTGCAGATCGGGCGAGAGATGCAGGAGCTTGGCCAGCGCGAGCGAGCCGCCCACCGCCACGACGATGCCGACCGTCACGCCCACGGTGAGCGAGATCCAGTGGCGCTTGAGCAGATCACGGTATTCGTAGATCGGCACCGCGAAGGCCACCGTGGCCGGGCCGAGCAGCCACATGAGCCAGCGCGTATCCTGGAAGTAGACCGGATACGGAATATGGAGCACCAGCACGAACACGCCGAGCACCGCGGGCACCGCGACGAGCGGCGTGAGCCACGGCGAGCGAAAGCGCGCATAGAGCGCCTTCGAGGCGAAATAGAGCGCGACGGTGAGGATGAAGCAGCCGGCGGCGATCAGCCGCGCCGCGTCGTCGGCGAACAGGGATGCATAAAACGTGTTCATGACGGAATCACCCTCTTTCTATTCAGTACGTTGCAGCTTCAAGCTCGCGCAAGGTGGCGCGTATGACGGACCCGACGCAGTTCAAGACGTCGCTCGAGCTTCGCGGCCTGTTCGACTGCAAACGCCACGGCCACCATCACCATCAGCGTGCCGCCGACCACGACGAGCGCGAGGCGCCAGCCGTCGGCGCGAAAGAGGCCGCCGTATTTCACGGCTGCGACGGCGGCCGGAATGAAAAACAGCAGCATGTCGGAGAGCAGCCAGTCGGCGCCCGCCTTCACCCAGCGCGGCGTGACGCCGCCGCAAAAGAGCAGCGCGAGCAGCAGCACGAGGCCGACCACGCCGCCCGGCACCGGCAGGTGCGTGAAGCGCGTGAGGGCGTCGGCGGCATACCAGACGCCGGCGAGCAGCGCCGATTGCACGGTAATGCGGCCGATGCGGCGCCCGAGGCCCGCCACGCCGCCCACGCTGCGCGCGGCGCTTTCGGAGACTTTCGCGGTCGTGATCGGTGTAGTCATGGCAAACCCTAAGTGACACTGGAATGGAAGTCAGTATAGGGTGCGGTGCAGCATAAACATAATGACTTAGAATCATCTGCTACATTCCATATTGGAATGCACCAACTCGGCACTCGGCTGAGCGTGCTTCCTGCACATTTGTGGAGTCCCGATCGTGGAACTGCGCGCACTTCGCTATTTCATCGAGGTGGTGAAGCAACAGAGCTTCACCGCCGCGGCAGAAAAACTGCACGTCACGCAGCCGACCATCAGCAAGATGGTGAAGGCGCTCGAAGACGAAACCGGCACACAGCTCTTGCTGCGCGACGCGCGCCAGATGGTGCTCACCGACGCCGGGCGCATCGTCTACCAGCGCGGCCAGGACGTGCTTGCCGCGCAGGCGCAGTTGCAGGCCGAACTCGCCGATCTCGGCACGCTCGGGCGCGGCGAACTCACCATCGGCATTCCGCCGATGGGCGGCTCGCTCTTCACGCCCGCCATCGCCACGTTCCGCCAGCGCTATCCGAAGATCGAGCTGAAGCTTTTCGAGCAGGGCTCGCGGGCGATCGAAGCCGCATTGATCTCGGGCGAGCTGGAGCTGGGCGGCGTGCTGCTGCCCGTCGATCCCGCGCTCATCGACGTCTTGCCGATCTCGCACGAGTTGCTGTGGCTCGTCGCACGGCGCGGCTCGCGCTGGGACAACAAGCTCGCCGTGCCGCTCGCGGAGCTGGCCGGCGAGCCGTTCGTGTTCTACGGCGAAAGCCTCGCGCTCAACGACGTGGTGCTGAACGCGTGCCGCACGGCCGGCTTCGTGCCGCAGGTGGTGGGGCGCAGCGGCCACTGGGACCTGATGGCCGCGCTCGTGCTCGCGGGCGTGGGCATTGCGCTGCTGCCCGCGCCGTACGTGCGCCGCCTCGACGCCGAGCGCTTCACGTGCCTGCCGGTGAGCGAGCCGCAGATCACCTGGGACATGGCGATCGGCTGGAAGCGCAGCGGCTATCTCTCGCACGCGGCGCGGGCCTGGCTCGACGTGGCGCGCTCGGAGTACGGCAAGCCCTTCACGTTTCTCGATGACTTCGTGCATCCGCCGGGGATGGAGAAGCGGCCAGGGAAGGCTGGCTGAAGCGGCGCGCAATAAAAAAGCCGCCCGGCTCGCGCCGGACGGCTTTTTGCATCCCTGCCGGAATGCGTCGCGCCCTTACTGCTTCGCGACGAACTCGATGCGGCGGTTATGGAAGCGGCCGCTTTCGGTGTCGTTGCTATCCAGCGGATTCGCGTCGCCGTAACCTTGCGCCGTGAGGCGGCTCAGCGACACGCCTTGCGAAGCGAGGTAGGTGCGCACCGCGAGCGCGCGCTGCTTCGAAAGCGCGAGATTCGCCGCCTTGTCGCCCAGGTTGTCCGAATAGCCCGCCACTTCGAGCGCCACCGGCTGGCCGCGCTTCGAGCACGCGATGAGCGCGCGCGCCGACTGGCGCAGATCGTCGGCGGCCGACGCCGGCACGATCGAGCTGCCCGTCTTGAAGTTCACCACCTGCAGGTTGAGCACCTTCGCCACATCGGCGCCCGCGCACGAACTGTCGGTCGCGAACAGGCCCTTCACGGCGTCGCGGAACGACTGCGTTGCATCAGCGACGGCCTTCTGCACGTTGAACACGCCGATGTCGTAGCCCGAGCCGAACAGCGCCTTGAGCTTGTCGAGCCAGCCGGCCTTCGCGTCGGCGGCCGCACCGCTCAGCTCGACGTGCGTGCCGTCGATCTTCACTTCCGCGCCGGGCAGCGCCATGAGCGGGAGCAGGCCGTCGAGGTGCGCGAGCCACTCGGCGGGCTTCGTCGCCGCGTCGACGTTCACGTTGGCCGTGAACTTGCCTGCGCCGAACTGCTTCGTGAGGGCGTCGATGAGTTGCGTCTTCTCGGCTTCGGTGCCCACCGTCGCCGTGATCGTCGGCACACCTGACTTGTCGACGGTGAACGACAGATGCGCGTCCTGGGTCGGCGCCGGAGCGGCATCGCTCGCGGCTGCGGCAACGACGGCGCCGGAAGCGACCGTGGCAGAAGCGGCGGCGGGCGCTGAAGCGCTATCCGCTTGCGATGCCGCATCCGATGCGGCTTCCGCGCCCGGCGCAACCGCGCTGGCCGTCGCAGGCTGCGCGGCCTCCTGCTTCGCCGCTTCGTCGCGCTGGCACGAACGCAGCGCGAAGAACGCGACGATCAGCGCGAGCGCGGCGAGCAGCCACCAGAGCCAGCGATGGTCGCGCTTTTCCGCGGCGATGGGCGGCGTCGACTCAGCCACGGTCTGCGGCGGCATGGCGTGCGGCACCGGGCGCACCACGGGCTGCGGATGATCGAGATGCGCGGAGACATCCTTCAGGCGGCTCATGATCGAGCCCGCGAACGCGGCAGCGCTGCCAAGGCCAAGGGCGCTCGCGAGATGGTCGCTCAGGCTCGCGTTGACCGACGGGAGCTGATGGCCAAGCAGCGTCGGCAGTTGTCCGACGAAGCCCTGGGAAGCCGTGAAGTGCTGCTTGAGAATCCCCATGACGGCCGCGCCAACCACGCCGGCGAGCGAGAAGGCCGTGGACTGCGGCGCACCCGTTTGCGCGGCGACCGCATCGGAGAGCGCACCGACATTCGCGCCGGTCGCCTTCTGGAGCAATTCGCGGCCGGTGGCTTCGAGCTGACCCAAGCCCGCCGTGCTCATGAGCAAATCGGGCAGTTGCTTGCCGATCAGCGGATTGGCGTCGGGCGACATGATGGTGGAAAAGAGGCCTCGCGCGCCTTCGGGCGTGGCGCCGCGATGCATGATCGCGGCCATGATGGCCGGCGCGGCGACGCCGGCGACCTTGCGCGTGAAGTCGGGCGTGAGCCCGTAACGCGTTGCCATCGTCTTGACGACGTTGTCGCTCAGAACGGTTTCCAGCAGTTGAAAGACATTGATGCTCATCGAGGCGGACCCTCCAGTTCGCGGACGCGCCACCTGACACGCCCAAATGCGAGCGCGATTATAGGGAGTGCGAAATCTCGAAAAAGCGGGCAAGCGGCAAACCGCACATTGTTTGACGAAAAGCCCCGAAAACTCGGACTATTCGCGATGTTGTGCGATGTTACGGATGCAACGAGACGACGGTACACGTCTCGTCCGCAAGCCTGCGATGAGCAGGGCAAATCGAGTAGGAGAAAGCGAAGTCGTGCGTCAGACGTCGACGTGCAGAAGCGCTGTATCGCGTGCGCAATGCGTTTGCGCGATGAAGTCGGCCGCACGCTCGCCGATCATCACGCTCGGCGCATTCGTGTTGCCGCCGATGAGCGTCGGCATGATCGAGGCGTCGGCAATGCGCAGCCCCGTCACGCCGCGCACGCGCAATTGCGCGTCGACGACGGAGTGGGCGTCGCCGCCCATGCGGCACGTCGCGACGGGGTGATAGATCGTGTCGGCGTGCTGAGCAATCGTCTCGCGCAACTGCGCGTCGTTCTCGCCGCCATGCGTGTAGAGTTCGCGGCCGCCCAACTGCGCGAGCGCGGGCGCGTCGAGTATGCGACGCGCGAGGCGTGCGCCCTGCATGAGCGCCTCGAGATCGCGCGGATCGGAGAGAAAGCGCGGGTCGATCACGGGCGCCACGCGCGCGTCGGCGCTTGCGAGCGTGACCGTGCCGCGGCTCGCCGGACGCAGCACGCACACGTGCAGCGAATAGCCGTGGCCCCAATGCAGGCGTCGGCTGTGATCGTCGACGAGCGCCGTGCAGAAGTGCAACTGCAGGTCGGGCCGGTCGAGTTCAGGGCGGCTCTTCAGAAAGCCGCCAGCCTCCGCCACATTGGTCGTGAGCATGCCGCGCCGCCCATGCAGATAACGCACGAAGCCCGCCGTCATACGCGCCGCGCCGCGCAGCGAGTAGCCCACGGTGTCGCTCGAATGCACGCGCTTGTTGAAGGTGAAATCGATATGGTCGATCAGGTTGCGTCCGACCTCGGGCGCGTCGTGGCGCACCGCGATGCCGAGCGCGCGCAGTTCGTCGGCGGGGCCGATGCCCGAGCACATGAGCACTTGCGGCGAGTTGAACGCGCCCGCCGCGAGAATCACCTCGGCGCGCGCCTGCAGCGTCTCGATCGCCGCGCCGCGCGCCAGTTCCACGCCGCTTGCGCGCGTGCCGTCGAAGGTCACGCGCAGGACCGTCGCGTTGGGAATCAGATGCAGGTTCGGCCGCTCGCGCCCGTATAGATAGGCGCGCGCCACCGTGCAGCGTTCGCCGCCGCGCTGCGTCACCTGATAGAAGCCGACACCCTCCTGGTCCTCGCCATTGAAGTCGTCGTTCAGGCGAAAGCCCGCCTCGCGCGCGGCCTCGACGAAGCGCGCGGCCACCGGATTGCGCTCGCGCAGATCGGCCACGCCTAGCGGGCCGCCCGCGCCATGCCAGGCGCTCGCGCCGCGCTCATTGTCCTCGGCGCGCAGAAAGTACGGCAGCACGTCGCGCCACGCCCAGCCCGTACAGCCAAGTTGCGCCCATTCGTCGTAGTCGAGCGGATGGCCGCGCGTGTAGATCATCGCGTTGATATTGCTCGAGCCGCCGAAGCCGCGGCCGCGTGGCTGATAACCGCGCCGGCCGGCGAGTCCCGGCTGCGGCACGGTCTCAAAGGCGTAGTTGTTTTTCGTGCGAAACGGGACGAGCGCGGCGACGCCGAGCGGCATGTTGACGAATGGATTGCGCGCCGTGTGCGGCCCGGCTTCGACGAGCGCGATGCTCGCCTGCGGGCAACGGTCGGCCAGCCGGCCCGCCAGCGACGCGCCGCCCGAGCCCCCGCCTACGATGATGTAATCGTATTGCATCGTCTCCGATCTCCCTGCCCCTTGCGAGGCACTGGCGCGCTATTTGCACGCTCGTTCGTTTTCGGCTTCAATGGCGCATTGTAGGAAGCGTCTGATTCCGAGGTCAGCTTTTATGTCAGAGCATCCCCTCTAAACCTGACGGCGGATCGCCGCCTATGATGGAAGGCGGTTCAGCCGCCAGAGCTGAAACCCGAAAGATTCCAGCAAGCGGCAAAGGCAACACAGGGAGCGCTGGAGCGCACAAGAATCACTCACCTCACGGACGCTTCATGGGAAGCGGCCGCTGCGCACGCCTCCCCGTCACGACAACGAAGACAACACGAACGGCCGGGCCACGAATGGCCGCGCGTGGAGCAGGCCGCGCCCGCAGCAGCAGGCTTGCATCGGACGCCTTGCATCGGAGACAAGCAGATGAACACGACGGAAGTCACGCATCGCCCCGGCACGACCCACGAAGTCACGAACCAGGCGCCGCCGCTCGAAGGCTACAACCTCTTCACCACCGACGCCGCGCTCGGCGAGGCCCTCGCGCGGGCAGGCGCAGACTGGCACCGCGAAACGCTCACGCGCCACGGCGAGACGCTCGGCAAAGCCGAAACGCTCGCGCTCGCCGACCTCGCCAACCGCCACGAGCCCGAACTGCACACGCACAGCCCGCGTGGCGAGCGTATCGACGCGATCGAATTCCACCCCGCCTGGGACGAGCTGCTCGCACTGCTACGCGAGCAAGGGCTGCACGCGTTGCCGTACTCGGACCCGCGTCCGGGCGCGATGGCCGCGCGCTGCGCGGGCTACTTCCTGCACGCGCAAGTCGAATCGGGGTCGTTGTGCCCGCTCACCATGACGTTTGCGAGCATTGCCGTGCTGCAGCGCGAACCGGCGCTGTTCGAAACGCTGCGCGCGCCGCTCTACACGCGCGAGCACGACGCGCGCGACCTGCCGATCGCGCAAAAGCGCTCGATGATGATCGGGATGGGCATGACGGAAAAGCAAGGCGGCTCGGACGTGCGCAGCAACCGCACCGAGGCGCGCCCAGCGGGCATCGAAACGGGACGCGGCGCGGCGTATCTGCTTACCGGGCACAAGTGGTTTTTCTCGGCGCCGCAGTGCGACGCGCATCTCGTGCTCGCGCGCACCACGGAGCACGACGGACTCTCCTGCTTCTTCGTCCCGCGCTACCGGCCGGACGGCTCCAAAAACGCGGTCAACGTGCAGCGCCTGAAGAACAAGCTCGGCAACCGCTCGAACGCGAGCAGCGAAGTCGAATTCTTCGACGCGTACGGCGTCATGATCGGCGACGAAGGCCGGGGCGTGCCGACCATCATCGAGATGGCGAACTACACGCGGCTCGACTGCGTGATCGGCAGCGCGGCGCTCATGCGCGCCGCGCTCGTGCAGGCGATTCACCACGCGCGCCACCGCAGCGCGTTCGGCCGCGTGCTCGCGGAGCAGCCGCTCATGCAGAACGTGCTGGCCGATCTCGCGCTCGAATCGGAAGCGGCGACGGCGCTCTTCATGCGCCTTGCGCGCGCGTTCGAGGACAGCGCCGACGCAAAACCCGGCGATACGGACGAAAAATTGCTTGAAGCGCGCGCGTGGCGGCGCATCGTCACGCCGGCGGCGAAGTTCTGGGTCTGCAAGCGCGCGCTCGCGTTCACGGGCGAGGCGATGGAGGTGTGGGGCGGCAACGGCTACGTCGAGGAAGGGCCGATGGCGCGCTTCTACCGCGAAGCGCCCGTCAACTCGATCTGGGAAGGCTCGGGCAACGTGATGTGCCTCGACGTGCTGCGCGCGCTCGAGCGCGAGGCCGACGCCGCCCAGGCGCTCTTTCTCTCATGGCGGCGCGATGCGCAGACTCACCCCGTGCTCAACGCCGCGCTCGACCGCCTCTCGGTGCTGCTCAACGGCGCACCGGGCACGCGCGAGGCGAGCGCGCGGCGCATCGCGCAGCAAATCGTGCTGATCGCGCAGGCCATGCTATTGCAAGAGGGGTCAACTGAAGGCCCGCCGGAAATAGCCGAAGCGTTCATCGCCACGCGTCTCGACGAACACGACGCCGACTGCGACCGCGTATTCGGCACGCTGCCCGCGCGCTTCGATCACGCCGCGATCGTCGAGCGGGCGTTTGCGTCGCACTGAGTGCGACCCGATTGTATGAACCGATTTTCCCGTTCGCCCGCGCGCCGTAACGCCAGCGAACCCCATGAGGACCGACCATGAAGCAGGACCTGCCTGAAGACTTCGCCCGCAATGCACACGATGCGCCAGAAGACCCGCGCGCCAAGCTAGATGCCCTGCTCGCCGTGCAACGCGAAGCCTTTCTGCGCGACCCATTCCCGTCCTGGGACGCACGCGCACGCAATCTCAAGGCACTGCGCAACGTGCTGTTCTCGAACCGCGACGCGCTCGCCGAGGCAATGAACGCCGACTTCGGCCAGCGCTCGAAGGCGGAGGTCGCGCTCGCGGAATTCGTCGTCCTCAAGCAGGAGATCGACGCGGCGCTCAAACACGGCGCGCGCTGGATGAAGCCGCGCCGCCGACCGGTGGGCAAATGGCTGTTGCCGGGCCGCGCGAAGGTGGTGCCGCAGCCGCTTGGCGTGACGGGCATCGTCGTGCCGTGGAACTACCCGCTGCTGCTCGCCGCAAGCCCGCTCGTCTGCGCGCTCGCGGCGGGCAACCGCGCCATGATCAAGATGTCGGAGCTCACGCCGCGCACGTCGGCGCTCTTCGAGGCGCTGATCGGCAAGACTTTCGCGCGCGACCACGTGGCGGTCGTCAACGGCGACGCGTCGGTTGGCGCCGCCTTCAGCGCGCTGCCGTTCGACCATCTGCTCTTCACGGGCTCGACGCGCGTGGGGCACGAGATCATGCGCGCGGCGGCCGCGAACCTCACGCCGGTCACGCTCGAACTGGGCGGCAAGTCGCCGGTGATCATCGGCGAAGCGGCGCGGCTGAACTACGCCGTCGACAGCCTGCTGCTCGGCAAGACGCTGAACGCGGGGCAAACCTGCATCGCGCCCGACTACGTGCTGCTGCCGCGCGGCCAGGAGGAGGCGTTCATCGCTCGCGCGCGCACGCGCTTCGCGCAGCTCTACCCGGACTTCGCGAATAACCGCGACTACACGTCGATCATCTCGGCGCGCCACTTCGAGCGCCTGCAACGCCTCGCCGACGAAGCGCAGGCGAGCGGCGCGCAGCTGCACCCGCTCGGCACGCACGACGCCGGCACGCGGCGCTTCGCACCCGTCATCGTGACGAACGCCGGTGGGCATACGGCGCTCATGCACGAGGAAATCTTCGGCCCGCTCTTGCCGCTCGTGCCCTACGACACGCTCGACGAAGCGTTGCGCTACGTGAACGCGCGCCCTCGCCCGCTCTCGCTCTACCTCTACGCCGACGACCCGCGCACGGTCGAGCGCGTGACGCGCGAAACGGTGGCGGGCGGGATGTCGGTGAACGAGACGCTCATGCACATCGCCGCCGAGGGACTGCCGTTTGGGGGCGTCGGCGCAAGCGGCATGGGCGCGTATCACGGCTATGAAGGCTTCGTCACGTTCTCGAAGATGAAGCCCGTCTTCACCCAGGCGCGCCTGAACGCGCGCGGGCTCATCGCGCCGCCCTACGGCAAGCGCTTCGCCTTGCTGATCAAGTTGATGTTGAAGGGTTGAACGGCAGCGCGGGGCGGGCGCCGCTTATCCTGCGAACGTCGCTGATGTCGCGCGGGGCACTGCCGGCTGCGCCGGTCGCCTGGCCGCTCTGCGCCTGCGCGGCCTCTTTGGCTTTCGCGTCGTTTTCGGCTTCGAGGCGGTGCAGCCACGCAAGCAGTTCGGCCACCGCCTGATAGAGCTGCGGCGGGATCTTTGCGTCGAGGTCCACGCGCATGAGCAGCGAGACCATCTCCGGCGCTTCGTGCACGTAGAGGCCCGCTTCCTTCGCGCGCTGCACGATCATCTCCGCGACGAGGCCGTAGCCCTTCGCGACCACGCGCGGCGCGCCGTCGCCTTCGGGGGCGTCGTAGGCGAGCGCGGCGGCGCTCCTGCGGTGCGTGCGGCTCATCACAACTCCCAGTCTTGGTTCCGGTGATCGTTGGCGTCGGCGCCCGGCTGCGTGGCGGCGGCATCCGCCTCGGCGCCAGCCTGTGCGGCTTGAGCGGCGGATGCGGCGGATGTGGTTTGCGCGGCGTAGGCGCTCGCGGCGCTTGCGGCTCTTGCGGCCTCGGCCGGGCTTGCCGCCGCGCCGCTGCCGATCTCGCGGATCGAAAGCCCCGCGAGCGTGAGCCCGAGCGCTTCGAGCCGCCCGCGCAGCGACTCGCTTTGCGCGGTGAGGCGAGCCGCGCCGCCCGCGCTCGCCTGCACGCGCACGGCAAGCGTCGAGCCCGTGAGCGTGAGTTCCGCGTCGACGGTGCCGAGCCTCGGCAGCGCAAGCGTCAAGCGCGTGCGCCAGGGAATGTCGTCGGCGTCCACAGCGGCTGCGCCCGAGTGCGGGTCGCGGGCATCGTAATCGTCTTGCTGGATGCTCCAGTCCACCCGCACGCCCGGCCAGGCCTCGCCGTTCCAGCGAAACTCGCCGGTCGCGAGCAGATCGAGCTGCTGGCGCACGAGCGGAATCACCGCAGGATGAACCGACGGGCCGGCGGCCTGTGCGGCGGCCTCGTGCATGGCGGGCAGCAGGGTGTCGCCGAGCGCCGTGCGCACGTGGGCCTGGGCCGTGGCCGCTTCGCCGTGCAGGTCCGCCAGCGCCGGGAACGCCCGCGCCAGCGCGGCATTGACCGCGTTCGCGGCGTTCGTTGCATTGCCCGCCTCACCGCGCGCGCCGCCCGGCGAGGCGGAGAACGTTTCGGTCCACTGCACGTCGTCGATGTCGTCTGCGTCGAGGCTCCAGTCGAGCGGCAGTTGGGCGTGGGCGCCGAGCAGGCGGTTCTGCGGCTCGTCGGCGAGTTCGGCGGGCGAGAGCTGGCCGCGCAGCCATTGCGCGAGGTGAGCTTCGTAGAAGAGTCCGCTCGTGCTCACCGTCTGCGCGAGCGACGCGGCGAGCGCAGCGACCGGGCCGGCCTGTGCGGCGGCGGAAGTCTGTGCGGTTTGTGCGGTTAGAGTCGCTTGCCCGGCTTGCGGGTCTTGCGATGACGCTGTTTGCGCGCTCGCGCTGGCGCCGGTTCCGGCGTCGGCCGCTGCGGCCAGCGCCTCGCCTGCAAGACCCTGGGCTGCGAGCGCCACGTCCGCGAGCAACGCGGCTTGCGCGGCCTGTGGCTGCTCGCCGGCGAGTCCCGGCAGCGGCAAGGTGCTCGCGCCGCCGGGCGCCGCGTCGGCCGCGGGATTGGCCCAGAGCGGCGCGCGGCCCACCACGGCGGGCGTCGCTTCGCCGCCCGAGCGGATGATGGCGTCGAGCGCCAGCGCAACCGCCGAAAGCACGGTCTGCGTGGAGTCCTGCGTCGTGGTGGTGTTGGCAGCGGTGTCGGCGAGGGCGGCCGTGCCCGTCGCGAGCGCGGAAACGCTCGTCTGCGCTGCGCCCGAGGCGCCCTGCGGGCCGACCGGCGTGAGCGCCGCGATGCGGCTCGCGAGGAGCGCGGCGGCTCCGGTGTCGATTCCGTTCATGGTGTTCCGGATCTGCGCATAGCGCCGACCTGCCGGTTCATGGGGCGCTGCGCGCCGTTGCCACGCGAGACGCCACGCGCCGCGCTAGCGGGCTCCGTAGATTTCCTGCAAGACCCGCGCGGGCTGCACGGTGCCGTAAAAGAGCGCCGAAAGCCGCGCCATGCAAGGGCTTGCGAGATCCCGAATGGCGGCGTCGTCGGCGAGGATCTGGCGGATCAGCTCGTATTTGCGCGTGCGTTCGGCAACCGTGAGCCGTATGACGCCTTCGACGTCCTTCAAGGCATCGACGAGGATCCGGTACTCCTCTTGCAAGCCGATCAGATCGTTCCAGTGCGAATCGCGCGCCGCATGGAGCATCTGCCCCGACACGGCCGCTATCGCTTCGTAGCGGGCGAAGTAGTCTGCTTTTGAACTCATCTCGTCAACGAGCCGGGGCCTGACGCGGATGACTGTTCGGCCATCCTCGCCACTTCCGGCGCTATCCCCAACCAGGCTTCTTCGAGCGTAGCCAGCAGTCCATCGACCTCGACCAGCATGGTCTCGCTCTGTTTAATATTGGCTTCCAGCAGGCGCTGCGTCATGTAGCTGTACAGCGTGTTGAGGCGTTGAGCGATCTCGCCGCCCGCCTCCACATTCAACGCGAGCTGAAGTCCGCTCTCAACAATCCGGATCGCCTTGGCGATCGCCTCGCAACGCGGGCCGACGTTGCCGACCTGCATATGCATACGTGCCTGCGCGATGGCTTGGCGTGCCCCCTGGTACAGGAGCACGATCAGCTTGTGCGGGCTCGCACCCATGACCCCTGTTTCGACGCCCACGCGTGCATAGGCGTTAGCTCCAGATTGGGCAGGGGAAAACATCGGCGCTTCTCCTTGATACGTTTGGCTTGAATGCGGTCGTCCGGCGCGCGGCGCGAGGCGCAGGCGACGGACTCTTCTAGCCGTGTTATCGGAACGTAGGGGAGGAAGCTTTAGCGCGCTGACGAAGCCAAGGCTCTCAGACCTGAATCTGCATGATGTCGGTGTAGGCGGCCACCAGCTTGTTGCGCACCTGCAATCCGAACTGGAAGCCGATGTTGGCTTTCTGCATGTCGACCATCACGTCGTTGAGCGACACGTTGTTCGCGCCCAGCTCGAACGCCTGCGACTCGCCAACGGCCTTTTGCTGGGCGTCGCTGATCTGGTCGAGCGACGACTTGAGCGCCGCCGCGAACCCGCCGGCCGTGGCCGCGCCCGATTTTTCGTCGGCTGCGGTGGGGCCCCCGGCCGCCTGTGTCGCCATGGACTGCATTTGGGCCAAGGCGGACGTGAGCGGGGATACTGGCACGGTCATGTTTGCTCCACGAAAAGGGGACATGCGGGGTGTTCCGGGGACGCGCCCCAGGACCGGAATTTCAGCGATTCCGCGGCAATCCCGCGGGCCCGGCCGGCACGGCGTTTTGACAGGACGCCGAATCTGGGGGAGAGCATAGCAGCGGGTCCGATTCGGCAGCCCCGAAACTAGGGGGAAAACCCGGCTCTATTCGCGCAATCGGCTTGCCAGCGGCCCCGGATAATGCGTCTCGTGAAAGTCTCCGCCATGCAAGGCGAGACCTGGAAGCCTCCGGAGATACCCGTCGCATGGATTCGACTGCCAATTCTTTGATCAACCCTGACGCCCGCATGGGCCTCGCCACCCCAGGCGCGGGCGCCGCGCCCGGCGCCGGCGCGGGCGCAGGCCTGGGCGGCGCGGAAGACCTCGGCGGCGGCTTTGCGCAACGCCTCGGCTCGCTCTCGTCGCTGCGCAACGTGCGCGGCAACCCGCGCGCGCCGCTCATTTTTGCCGTGGCGGTGCTCGTGGCCGTAGTCGCCGGTCTCGTGCTGTGGTCGCGCGCGCCCGACTACAAGGTGCTGTACAGCAACCTGTCGGACCGCGACGGCGGTGCCATTATTACTGCGCTTCAGGCCGCAAACGTTCCCTACAAGTTCTCGGACGCCGGCGGCGCCATTCTCGTGCCGGCCGAGCAGGTCAACGAAATGCGCCTGCGCCTCGCCTCCCAGGGCCTGCCCAAGAACGGTTCGGTCGGCTTCGAGCTGATGGACAACCAGAAGTTCGGCATCAGCCAGTTCGCCGAGCAGGTGAACTACCAGCGCGCGCTCGAAGGCGAGCTCGAGCAAACGATTCAGTCGATCGCGAGCGTGAAGTCGGCACGCGTGCATCTGGCCATTCCGAAGCCTTCGGTGTTCGTGCGCGAGCGCGAAGCGCCCTCCGCCTCGGTGCTCGTGAATCTGTATCCGGGCCGCATTCTCGACGACGGCCAGGTCGCCGCGATCACGCACATGGTGGCTTCGGCCGTGCCGGACCTGCCGGTGCGCAACGTGACGGTGGTCGACCAGGACGGCAACCTCCTCACCCAGAGCGCCACGGGCGTGGGCCTCGACGCCTCGCAGCTCAAGTACGTGCGCCAGGTCGAGCACGACACCCAGTCGCGCATCGACGCGATCCTCGCCCCGCTCTTCGGCGCCGGCAACGCGCGCTCGCAGGTGAGCGCCGACCTCGACTTCTCGAAGCTCGAGCAGACCTCCGAAGCCTACGGTCCGAACGGCAACCCGCAGGCCGCCGCGATCCGCAGCCAGCAGCAGAACGTCTCCACGGAGATGCAGCAAAGCGGCGCGGGCGGCGTGCCCGGCGCGCTCACGAACCAGCCGCCGCAGCCGGCCTCGGCGCCCATCAGCGCGCCGGCGGGTGCGAACGGCGCGTCGGCACCGGTGCCGGTCTCCGATCATCACGACACCACCACGAACTACGAGCTCGACAAGACCGTGCGCCACTATCAACAGGCGCCCGGCGACGTGAAGCGCCTGTCGGTGGCCGTGATCGTGAACTATCAGCAGAAGGTCGACGCCAAGGGCCACGCCACCATGCAGCCGCTCGACGCGCAGAAGCTCGCGCAGGTCGAACAGCTCGTGAAGGACGCCATGGGCTACGACGCCAAGCGCGGCGACTCGGTGAACGTGGTGAACGCCGCGTTCCAGACCGAAGTCGACCCGAACGCGAACCTGCCGTGGTGGCGTCAACCCGACATCCTCGCCCTTGCCAAGCAGATTGCGACGTGGCTCGGCATTGGCGCAGTGGCTCTGTTCCTCTATTTCGTGATGGTGAAGCCGGCGCTGCGCCGCGCGTTCCCGCCGCCCGAGCCGGTTGCGCCCTCGCTGCCCGGCATGGCCGATGGCGAGCCGCTGATGCTCGACGGCATCCCCGAAGCGGTGCGCATCCCCGGCACGGGAGGCGCAGTCGAAGAAGGCGCGGACAGCGAAGCCGCCCTGCTCGCCTTCGAAAGCGAGAAGAACAAGTTCGAACGCAACCTGGAATACGCGCGCAACATCGCGCGCCAGGATCCGAAGATCGTCGCAACCGTCGTGAAAAGCTGGGTGAACGATGAACGCTGAAGGCGCAACCAAGAGCGCGCTGCTGCTCATGTCGATCGGCGAACAGGAGGCCTCCGAGGTCTTCAAGTTCCTCGGTCCGCGCGAAGTGCAGAAAATCGGCACCGCCATGGCGGCGCTCAAGAACGTCAAGCGCGAAGAGATCGAAGTCGTGCTGCAGGACTTCGTCAAGGAAGCCGAGCAGCACACCGCCTTCTCGCTCGACTCGAACGACTACATCCGCAGCGTGCTCAACAAGGCGCTCGGAGAAGACAAGGCCGGCGCGATCATCGACCGCATTCTGCAAGGCGGCGACACGAGCGGTATCGAAGGCCTCAAGTGGATGGATTCGGGGTCGGTGGCCGAGCTCATCAAGAACGAGCACCCGCAGATCATCGCGACGATTCTCGTGCACCTCGACCGCGACCAGGCCTCGGAAATCGCCTCGTGCTTCACCGAGCGCCTGCGCAACGACGTGCTGCTGCGTATCGCGACGCTCGACGGCATCCAGCCGCAGGCGCTGCGAGAGCTCGACGACGTGCTCACGAACCTCCTTTCGGGCAGCGACAACCTCAAGCGCAGCCCGATGGGCGGCGTGCGCACGGCGGCCGAAATCCTCAACTTCATGGCGAGCCAGCACGAAGAAGGCGTCATCGAGAACGTGCGCGCCTACGACGCGGAACTCGCGCAGAAGATCATCGACCAGATGTTCGTGTTCGAGAACCTGCTCGACCTCGAAGACCGCGCGATCCAGCTGCTGCTCAAGGAAGTCGAGTCGGAATCGCTCATCATTTCGCTCAAGGGTGCGCCGCCCGCGCTGCGCACCAAGTTCCTCTCGAACATGTCGCAGCGCGCGGCCGAACTGCTCGCCGAAGACCTCGACGCGCGCGGTCCGGTGCGCGTGTCGGAAGTCGAGGCGCAGCAGCGCCGCATCCTGCAGATCGTGCGCAACCTCGCCGAGAGCGGCCAGATCGTTCTAGGCGGCAAGGCAGAAGACGCTTATGTCTGATAGCACCTCCGCGAACCGCCATCGCTCAGCGTATCAGCGCTGGGAGATGGCCTCGTTCGACCCGCCGCCTCCCCC
>NZ_JAYMSC010000037.1:0-78050 GCF_038900775.1 Paraburkholderia sp. JHI869 | reverse complement strand
TGAGAAAACGGGCGCGATGAGCATGAGCATAGAACTGAAGATAGCCTGACATTGTTTCTTCAGCGCAATTGGTTTGCGAGGTTGTGATTTTGCCCTTGACTCCGGCCGGCTAATGGGTGTCGAGATTGGTGGCGACGATGCGTGTGATCTCGCCGAAGCCTAGCGTGACGATGGCGAGATAATCGCTGCGCAGGCGCAACGTGGGATAGCCAATCACGACACCGGAAGCGCCCGCGAACACGAGGCTGAACGGCAGCGTCGCCCAGAACGAGAAATGCAGCAGCGTTTCGAGCAGCGCCGTGGTATAGGCACCAATCGCGAAAAAGGCCGCGTAACCGAGGTCGAGCAGCCCGGCGTAGCCCACGACGATGTTCAACCCAAGGCCCAGAATCGCATAGGTGATGATGGTGAGCCCGACATCGACGATATAGCCGCTCGCGAACTTGGGCAGCGCAATCGCCAACGCGATCAGCACGCCGGAAACGACCCATGAGGTGTCCGTGGCCCGCGCGCGCATGCCTCACATCCTCTCGACAACGCGTTCGCCGAACAAGCCCGTCGGCTTCACCACGAGCACGGCGATCAGCACACCGAACACGAACACGTCGGTCCACTGCGAGGACACATAGCCCGCGCCGAACGCTTCCAGCAAGCCGATCAGGAAGCCGCCCACCATCGCACCCGGAATATTGCCGACACCGCCGAGCACGGCCGCCGTGAACGCGCGCAGTCCGAGAACGAAGCCCATGAAGAAGTTGATCTGCGTGTAGAAGAGCCCTTCCATCACGCCGGCGACTGCAGCGAGCGCCGAGCCGATGAAGAACGTGAGCTGGATGAGCCGCTCGACGTCGATGCCCATGAGCCGCGCCGCGTCCTGATCGATCGCGAGCGCGCGCATGGCCGTGCCGATGAACGTATGGTGTACGAACAAATACAGCGCGATCATCAGCGCGATGCTGGCCGCGACAATGCCGATCTGTGCATACGTGATGTGAACCTGCGCAATTTCGAAGCCGGTATGCGTGAGCAGGTGCGGGTACGTGCGAAAGCCCGCGCCGTAGGCGATCAGCACGCCATTCTCCAGCAGCAGCGAAACGGCGAGCGCGGTAATGAGGATGGAAAGGCGCGGCGCGCGCAGCAACGGCTGGTACGCCACGCGCGCGATCGCCACGCCAAGCACGCCGGTCGAGAGCATGGCCACCGCGAAGGCCGCGAACAGCGCGAGCGCGAGCGGCAGGTGAGCGGCCGCGAGCACGGCGAGCGCGGTCCAGCCCACGAACGCGCCCACCATGAAGAGATCCCCGTGTGCGAAGTTGATGAGCCGGATGATGCCGTAGACCATCGTATAGCCGAGGGCGACGAGCGCGTAGAACGAGCCGATCGTCAGCCCCTCGACGACGAACTGGAAAAAGGTGCTCATGAGCGGCCCGGGGCGCTTACTTCATCGCTTCCCACTTGCCGCTTGCATCCTGGCGCTGGTACGGCTCGAACTGATCGTTGTGCACGACCACCGTGATGTACACGGCGCGGCTGCGGTCGCCCTTCGGATTGAAGCCGATCGTTCCCGTGGCGCCAGGGTAGTTCGTGATCTTGTGCAGCGCGGCGCTGATATCCGCGGGCTTGGCCGACTTGCCGTCGGCGATGGCCTTGGCGGTCACGCCCACGGCGTCGTACTCGTACACGGAATACGGCCCCGGCCCCTGACCATAGGACTTGTTGTACTGATCCAGGTACTCGTGCGCGCCCGCGAGGAACTGCGCGAGCGGCGCGGTCGTGATGATCATGCCGTCGGCGGCCGGGCCTGCCGTCTTCATGAGCGTCGGGTCATTGGTGCCGTCTCCGCCCATGAAGGTCATCTTCAGGCCCACCTGACGCGCTTCCTTCACGAGCAGACCCGCCTCGGAGAAATAACCCGTGTAATAGATCACGTCCGGCTTGAGCGAAGAAACCTTCGTGAGCGTGGGCGAATAGTCCATCTGGCCCGGCGTGATCGAGTCGGCGTAGACCACGTCCACGCCTATCTTCTTGAGCGATTCCACGGTGTTCTGCGCGAGACCCTTTGCGTAGGTCGTGTTGTCATCGATCACCGCCGCGCGCTTCACGTGCAGCGAATTCTTCATGAAACTGGCCGCGAAAGGCCCTTGCTCGTCGTCACGGCCAATCGTGCGGAACACGTTGTCGTAGCCCATTTCCGTGAGCTTCGGATTGGTCGAGGCATCGAGCACGTAGGGAATGCCCGCGCGGTGGAACGCGGTCAATTCGGGCAATGCCGCGCTCGAGCAGTAACCGCCTGCCACGGCAACGACGCCTGCATCCACGAGCTTTTGCGCAGCCTGGACCGCCGTTTGCGCGTCGCACGCGTCGTCTTCGGGTACGAGTTCGATCTGCTTGCCGAGCACGCCGCCCGCCGCGTTGATCTTCGCGGCCGCGAGCTTCGCGCCGTTCAGGATATCCGTACCCGCTGCGGCGCTGCTGCCCGAAAGCGGCACCGGTACGCCAATCTTGATGGTTTGCGCGAGTGCGAAACCAGGCGCTAGCGCGGCAAGCGAAAGAAGCGTGAGCGCGAGAGTTGCGTGCAGCGCGCCATTGTTCTGAGGATTCATGTGAGCGGCTCCTGAGCGTGGACCCGACCGGGCGATGCCGCGACGCAGGCGAGCCCGCGCGGTCAGTTAGCGAAACGAAATAATTCGTCCAGTGCGATGCCCAACAGGTCTCGCGCGCTCATGGCGCGCTGCTTGCGTGGGGACCGGCGCATAACGACTTATCCATGATAGATGCATGCAACCGTTTAGCTGCTATAGGGTATGCGCGCAATAGGGTATGCGCGTATACAAATCGCGTGCGCTCGCAGCAGCGTGAAGGTACTTTGTATACACGCACGGAGGGGCGCGAATGAAGACCATCGTTCTGGGCGGCGGCATAGCAGGCGTCACGAGCGCGTACTATCTCGCGCGCGACGGCCGCGACGTCACCGTTATCGAGCGGCGCGCGGGCGTTGCGCTCGAAACCAGTTTCGCCAACGCGGGGCTCGTCGCACCGGGGCATTCGTACACGTGGGCCTCGCCGCGCGCGCCGAAAATCCTGCTCAAATCGCTGTTCGTCGAAGGCCAGGCGCTGCGCCTGCGGCTAAGGGCCGATCCGCACATGTGGGCATGGTGTGCGCAATTCCTGCTCAACTGCACGGAGGCGCGCTCGCGCGAAAACACGTCGCGCAAGGTGCGGTTATGTCGCTATTCGCAGCATCAACTGCAAGAGGTTACGGCGCGCGAGCAACTCGAGTACGACCGCATCAGCCGCGGGCTGCTCTATCTCTATCGCGACGCCGCCTCGTTTGAGCGCGGCCGCGCCCATATGTCGATCCTCGTCGAGAACGGACTGCCGCTCGAAACACTCGACGCCGCCGCCGTCGCCGCACGCGAACCCGCGCTCGCCCACGCGCGCGAGCGCATCGCGGGCGCGATCTACTGCCCGAGCGATGAAAGCGGCGACGCCCACCGCTTCACGCGTGCGCTGAAGGAGGTTTGCGAACGTATGGGTGTGCGCTTCGTGTTCGACGCCCCGATCGAGGCCATCGAAGCCTCAGGCGATCGCATTGCTGGTGTGCGCACGAGCGCCGGCATGATCCAGGGCGACGACTACGTGCTCGCGCTCGGCTCGTGGTCGCCGATCCTTGCGCGGCCACTCGGCTACCGGATCGCGGTCTATCCTGTGAAGGGCTATTCGGCGACGTTCCCTTGCGGACCCGAGCACCGCCCGCCCGAGATGGGCGGCGTGGACGAGAATCACCTCGTGGCATGGGCGCGTTTTGGCGCGCGACTGCGCTTTACGGCGACTGCCGATTTCGCCGGCTACGACACGCGCCATACTCCAGCCGATTACACATCGATGATGCAGGCGGCGCGCGAACTCTTTCCCCAAGGCGCCGATTACACGCAGCCGTCTTACTGGGCAGGGCTACGCCCGATGACGCCCGAAGGCACGCCGCTGATCGGCCGCACGCGCCATCGCAACTTCTTTCTGAACACGGGTCACGGGCACATGGGCTGGACCATGTCGTGCGGCACCGCAAAACTGCTCGCCGACGTCATGGCCGGGCGCGAGCCCGAACTCGACATGACGGGATTGACGCTGAAGTAAAACAACCCCCACGCTCCCTGCAGTCGCTGCCCCCGCGGGGTGTCAGTACTCTTGGGGCGGCCCAGCGAGAACTGACATGAACACTACCGCACCGCCGCAGAATCACGAGGATGCCTATATAAAGCTCGAGTTCGCGCTCGACGGCGGCATTGCCCGCCGCGCCGCGATCGGCCTTGTCGTGCTGGCCACCGACCACACGATCGAATACGAATGGCGCGACCTGTTGCGCCAGCCAGGTGTAGCGTTCTACGAAAGCCGGCTCGAGAATTCGCCGGACATCACGCCGCCGCGCCTCGCGGAAATCGAGGCGCGCATCGCGCCCGCGGTGAGCTTGCTGCTGCCAGGCGAGCGCCTCGACGTGGTGGCGTTCGGCTGCACGTCGGCCTCAATGGTGATCGGCGAAGAAAAGGTCGCGGCGCGAATTCGCGAGGCACGGCCAGACATCGCCTGCACTACGCCGATCACGGCAGCGCTCGCCGCGCTAAAGGCACTCGATGTGCGTCGCGTGGCGCTGCTCACGCCTTACGTGCGAACGATCAACGACTTCATGCGCGACTACATCGAGGCGCGCGGCGTGGCTGTCACGCGCATGGCATCGTTCGAGCATGCCGACGACAACGAGGTGGCGCGAATCGAAGCAAAATCGATTCGCAGTGCGATAGAAACGCTGGCGCGCCATGACGATGCCGATGCGGTGTTTGTCTCTTGCACCAGCCTGCGCGTGGCCGCGTTCGTGCCGGAGATCGAAACCGCCATCGGCAAACCGGTGCTGTCGAGCAACTATGCGATGGCGTGGCATGCGCTGCGGCTCGCGGGTGTGCAAGACAGCGAGCCGCAACTGGGGAGGTTGTTTGCGTGCTAACGGCTGGGTGAGTTAGCGAGCTTCAGCCCGCATCCGTCACGCGTAAATCGGCTTCCCGGCTAGCGCGCTGCGAATCGCGCCGGCGAGATCGCCGGCGGCGAACTTGGCGACATAACCGCTCGCGCCTGCGTTCTTCACGTGCGCTTCGTTCGCGGTGCCCGTGAGCGACGAATGAATCACCACGGGAATATCCACGGTGCGCGGGTCCGCCTTGATCTTGCGCGTGAGCGTGAAGCCGTCCATCTCCGGCATTTCGAGGTCGGTCAGCACGAGCGCAATGCGATCCTTCGCGCGCACGCCGTCGCGTTCCGCGCTCGTCGCAATCGCGTCGAGCTGCTTCCACGCTTCAAGGCCGGTCTTCGCCATCGTGTATTCCACGCCGAGCGCGTTGAGGCTCTGCCCGATCAGCTCGCGCGCGAAGCCCGAGTCGTCGGCGGCGAGCACCTTCGCGCCCGGCGGAATCATCGCGGGCTCGCCCACGTCCTCCACCGCCACCGCGCCGTGCTGCGCCGGAAACACATCGCGCAGCACCTGCTCCACGTCCACCACCTGCACGAGCTTCTTGCTCTCGAGGTCGTTCTCGAGGCGCGCGATACTCGTCACCCGGTTGCCCATCGTCACGTCGGCGGTCAGCACCTGGCTCCATTCGAGCCGCACGATCTCGTCCACGCTTTCGAGCGCGAAGCCCTGCGTGGAGCGCGCGAATTCGGTCACGAGCAGGATGTTCAGGCCCGTGGCCGGCTCGCAGCCCATGAGCCGCGGCAGGTCGATCACGGGCATCACCTGCCCGCGGATGTTCGCCGCGCCCAGCACGTAAGGGGACGACGCCGCGATCGGCGTGATCGCCGGCATGCTCAGGATTTCCCGTACCTTGAAAACGTTGATGCCGAAGACTTCGCCAACCTCGCTGCCCGGCGCCGCGCCGAGACGGAAAAGCAGCAGCTCGAACTGGTTCGTGCTCGTCAGGCGGGTTCGTTCGTCGATTGCGAAGCCGCTGTCCATGATTCTCTCGTGTCCTTTTCCTCTGGCGTGATGCGTGCGGCATCCGCTCCTAGCCATCGTCTACGGCCTGGCGCAGGAAATCTTGAGCCCGCCTTTGAACCCTCTGATCCAGCACGACCGTGCTGGATCAGATCACGCTTACACGCCTTCGCGCACGTTGCCGGCAGCATGCTCGCGCAGCAGCGCCGCACAGGCCTGGGCGCTCACCGGCTTGCCGAACAGGTAGCCCTGCTGCCGCTCGCAGCGCAGCAAGCGCAGAAACGACGCCTGCTCAGGCGTTTCCACGCCCTCGGCCGTCACGCGCATACCGAGCGAGTGCGCCATCGCCACGACGGCCTGCGTGATCGCCACGGAGTCGCGGTTGTCGGGCAGGCCCGCCACGAACGTGCGATCGACCTTCAGATGGTGCAGCGGAAAGCGCTTCAGATACGCGAGCGACGAATAGCCGGTGCCGAAATCGTCCACCGAAATGCGCACGCCAATGTCGTTCAGCGCGTGGAGCAGCGGCTGTACGGTCTGGCTGTCGCTCATGAGAATGCCTTCGGTGATCTCCACTTCGAGGCCGTCGGGCGCGAGGCCGGAGCGCGCGAGACACCCCTCCACCTGCTCGACCAGCCCGTCCGCGATCTGGCGCGGCGAGAAGTTGACCGCCATGACGAAGTCGGGCGCGAAGAGGCGCCGCCACTGCGCGGCCTGGCGGCACGCGTGGTCGAGCACCCACTGGCCGATCGGGATGATCATGCCGGTGTCCTCGGCCACGGGGATGAACTCCACGGGCGAGACCTGGCCCAGCTCCGCGCTCTCCCAGCGCAGCAGCGCCTCCGCGCCGATCATGCGGCCGCTTTCGCCATCCACGATCGGTTGATAGACGAGGCGCAGTTCGCCCGAAGCGAGCGCGCGGCGCAGCCCCCGCTCGATCTGGAAGCGGCGCTGCAGGCGCTGGCGCAGCTCGGTCGTGAAGAACTGGAACTGGTTGGTGCCGCGCTGCTTGGCCGCGTACATGGCCGAGTCGGCGTTACGCATGAGCGCGGCGGCGCTGCGGCCGTCGTCGGGATACAGGCTGATGCCGATCGAGGCGCCCAGATAGTACTCGTTGCCCGCTACCGCGAACGGCGCGGCAATCGCGCCGAGCACGCGCTGCGCGAGCGCGACGAGTTGGTCCACCTCCTTGTAGCAGCGCACTGCGATCACGAATTCGTCGCCGCCCACGCGCGCGAGCGTGTCCGCCTCGCTCACGCAGCCGGTGAGGCGCCGCCCCACATCGCGCAGGAGCGAGTCCCCCGCTTCGTGGCCGCCCGTGTCGTTGACCTTCTTGAAGCCGTCGAGATCGACGAAGAGAAGCGCGGGCCGCGCCGTTCCGTTCGCGCTCTCCAGCAGCGCGTGCATGCGCTCGGCAAGGAAGGTGCGGTTGTAGAGGCCCGTGAGCGCGTCGCGCGTGGCGAGGTGGCGCAATTGCTGCTGCGCTTCGCGCACGGGCCCGATATCCGTGAACGAGACAACCACGGAAACCGGTTCGTTTTCGCCGTGCCGGAAAATCGGCAGCACATTCTCGCTGACCCAGACGATCTCGCCATCCGCGAGTTCGAGGCCGACCGTTACGCCCAGCACCGGCTTGCCCGTTTCGAGCGCCTGCATGCTCGGGCGCTTCGTGGTGGGCAGGGGCTTGCCGCTTTCGTCGAGCACGCGTGGAATCACCTGCATGATGCTCAGGCCGATGGCGTCCTCGGGCAGGCGCAGGATACGCCGCGCGCTGCGGTTGCAGGCGAGCACGGTGTCGTCGCGCGCCTGCATCACGATGCCTTCGTTGAGATGGTCCACTACAAGGCGATGGTGCTCCTCGCTCAGCGCGAGCCGCTCGGCAATGGTCTGCTGGTTGAGCATGGCCGCGACGCTGCGGGCGATGTCGCACAGTAGCGCCTCCTCGGCCGCCGTGGGCCGCCAGGGATAGTTCTGGTACACGGCGAGCGCACCCAGCACGCCGCCGTTGTCGTCGTCGAGCGGGGTCGTCCAGACCGCGCGCAGGCCGCTGTCGAGCGCGATGCGGCGGTACTCGCCCCACTCGTGCGCACGCTCGAAGTCGTCGACGCAAACCGTGCGCCGCTCGGCGATCGCCGTGCCGGTAGGACTCGTGCCGGAACCGACCGGCGTGCCGTCGAATGCCGCGTGATACTGCGCCGGCAAGGACGGCGCGCTGCCGATGCGCAGGCGCCGGCCGTCGGCGTCCAGTTGCAGGATCGCGCAGTTCGCGCCCGCGCCCAGAAGGCGCTCGGCGCGGCTGCAAACCTCCGCCAGCAGCGCCGGCAACGGCATGCTGCGCGATAACAGCCGCAATACGCTGCGCTCCTGGGCGAGCGCCGCATCGGTTCCGTTGACGAACTCGCTCGATTCTTTTGACACCTCCGGCTGACCGCCCCGTGATCCCGCTGCGTCGAACGCTCCCGCCGCCTGGGAATAGACCATACCTTCTTCCCCTCTTGTTGCCGCGGTGCGTGTGGTGGCCGCGGCCGGCTCGATCTCATGTGTGGTGCGCGACGCCCCGCTCGCCAGCAGGCGAGCGAGAACGCCGCCCCTGCATTAACGGCAAGGGCGGCGGCATCTTGAAGCGAAGGGGGGGAGACACGCCGGGCCAGCGCGCGGAGCAATAACAGGGCGCGGACGGGAAAGTGCGCCAGGCCGACGGTGTGCGCGCTTCGGCTCAGCACTCGCGCGGGTAAACGCCTACGAGTGCCGAAACCCAGCGAAAAAACACCTTACGCCTGGCTCTTCTCGCTGCTTTCCCCGCTGCCGTCCTTATGGAACACGCGCTTGGTCGCGCGCTTGGTGGCCTCGTAGCCTTCGCGCGATGCATGCGCGATGCCGTGGCCCACCGTCCTCGCTGCGTTCGCGGTGGCGTGGCCGAAGTCCCGCGCAGCCTGGCCGGTTTTCGCGGCCGCTTCCTTCGAATCGTGCTTGATGTTCTCCTTCACTTCGTGAACATCGGCGTGCGCCATCGTGCTGGCCATGCCCAGCACGAGCGCGGCAAGTATGAACCGTTTGGATTTCATCATCGGGCTCCCTTTTATGTTGTCATCGAATGACTGCGGACGCGTCGAGCACGACCGCCGCGCGTCCCGTAAGCAGCACGCGGCCCTCGCCGCGCACCGTAAAACCATAGAGGATCGTGTTGCCGCCGCCGCTCAAGCGCTCGGCTTCGATCGCGAGCGGCGCGGCGAGCGTGTCGAGGCGCTCGATATGCGCCACTACGTTGCGCACGCTCGCAAGAAAACCCACACGCGGGCGGCCCCCTTCGACGCCATCCATTGCGCCTAGCAACGCACCATGCACCGCCATAGCCTGCGCCGCGTACTCCACACCGCACACTGCCGCGAGGCGGCCGCGCGAGCGCAGCGGGTTGTGCGGATCGCGATGGCTCGTCGCCGTACAGCGAATCCGCGTTTCGTCCCACGCCTCCACGCCATCGAGCAGACACATCGCGCCGCTGTGCGGAATACGCGCCGCGATCCATGCGTGGTCGAGCGGCACGGTCGTCGCGCCGTTGGCGATCACGTTTGCGAGGGCAGCCGCGAGGTCCACTTGCATCGTCATGCGCCCTCTCCGATCGCATCAGCAGGCACCACGTCGATTTGCACGCGCAACTCGGGCATGTAGTCGATGACCACGCTGGCTTGCTGCCCGGATGTGTTCATACACGCGAGCGCTTCGAGCAACGGCAGCACACGCGCCGCGGGATTATTCGTGCGCAGTGCTTCGAGTTCCGGCGCGGCGAGCGACGTCGCGAGCGCTTGCGTGAGCGTCACGTCGAGGCGCGCGAGCGTCTTCGCACTCGCCTGCGGCGCAAGCACGAACGCCACGCCAAATGCATCGGCCACCGGCCGCAGCGCGTGCAGCGGCTCGGGATAATCGGCGTCGTAGGCGATCAGCAAGGTAGGCACGCCATCCACGGCCACCTGGCACGCGCTTTCGAGCAGACCCGCCGCGAAGCTGCCGTCGTGCGCGCACAGCACGTTCGACGTGGCCCGGTCACGCGTGGCGATGCTCCAGTAGCCCGCGGGCGCGTTGTGCACCGAATTGTGAAAACGCGTCGGCGAAAGCAGGCGGTCGTCGCTCGCCAGCGCGTCGCAGATTATGTGGCAGTTCTGACCATCTCCGCCCGAGGCCGCGAATACGGCGGCAAGCGTCGTCACGTCGCGGCCGCTCGCTGCGACGGCTTCGTGGCCCACGGCAAGCGCGGTCTTGATGACGGCGCCGGTGCGGCGGCGCTCTGCCGCCGGCAAGCCCTCCGGCGGCGGCAGCACCGTGCGTGCGCTCGCGTAAGGCGTGCGTGCGGCAAGCACGTCTGCCGTCTGCGGCCAGTTGGAAAGACCGGGGCCGATCACGCCGACGCTTTCAATGAATGCGGAAAGTCTCATGGCGGTCATCCGTGATGTGCGCGGTCGGCGCGGCCGAACAGCAGGCTGCAGTTCGTGCCGCCAAAACCGAACGAATTGCTGAGCGCGGCATCCACGCGCGTCTCGCGGCTTTCCAGCACGTAGTCGAGGCCGAGTTCGGCGTCGGGCTGCGTGGTGTTGACGCCGGCGGGCACGAAGCGGTGGCGCAGCGCGAGCGCCGAGATCACGGCTTCGAGCGCGCCCGCGGCGCCGAGCGTGTGTCCCGTCGCGCCCTTGGTCGAGCTGCACGGCGTGCGCTCGAACAGGCCGTTGATCGCGCGGCTTTCGGCGGCGTCGTTGCTCGGTGTGGCCGTGCCATGCAGATTGATATATCCGATGTCGCCTGGCAACACGCGCCCTGTGGAAAGCGCCTGCGCCATCGCGGCGCGCGCGCCGAGCCCCTCCGGATGCGGCGACGACATGTGATGCGCGTCGCTCGATTCGCCCACGCCGAGCAGCAGGATCGCGTCGTCGTCCGGCGTGTCGGGCGTGCGCTCCAGGAAGGCGAACGCAGCGGCCTCGCCGATCGAAATGCCGTTGCGGTTCACGTCGAACGGGCGGCACGGATCGCGCGAAAGCAGTTCGAGCGAATTGAAGCCGTACAGCGTCGTCAAGCAGAGCGAATCGACGCCGCCCACCACGGCCGCGTCGATCAGCCCTGCTTCGATCATGCGCCGCGCGGAGCCGAACACCTTCGCGCCCGATGAACACGCGGAAGAAATCGACGTGGCCGGGCCGCGCAGCCCGAAGTACGCGCGCACGAAAGAGGCGAGCGCGAACGGGTTGTGCGTTTGCGCGTAGTGGAAGCCCGGCTTGAGCGCGCCGCTTTCCATGTCACGCTGCCGGTAGGCGTTTTCGGTTTCGAGAATGCCCGAGGTACTGGTGCCGACGAACACGCCCACGCGACCCGCGCCATAACGCGCGATGGCGGCCTGAACGTGCTCGGCGAAACCGTCCTGCGTGAACCCGATCTGCGCGAGACGGTGATTGCGGCACGCGTAGTCCGCGAGATCGGCGCGCAGCGTCTCGCTTTCCAGGCCCTCCACCGCGCCGATCCACGTATCGAGGTCCGCGCGTGCGAAGTCGCAGCGCGCGAGGCCTCCGCGCTTGCCGCGCAACGCGTCGAGCGTCGCGTCGAGCCCGCGCCCGAGGCAACTGGTAGCGGTGAAATGCGAAAGGATGAGTGGTTTCACGTCAGTCGGTCCGTTGTCGCAGCGGTGGAATCAGGGTTGACCGGTCTGGCCGTCGAGGCACGCACGCAGTGTGGTCCACTGCAGCTGGCTTTCGGCGGCGGCGCGCAGAAGCGGCGGCAACACGTCGAGCACGAGCGGCTTGCCGCGTGCGTCGCGCGCCGCGTGGCCGTCGTGCACGAGCAGGATGTCGCGGGCGGCCAGGCCATCGAGCAGACGGTGCGTGACCGTGCCGGCGTCTTTCGCGCAGGTGTCGAAGCCGCGCCGCGTCCAGCTCGCGAGGTGCAGGCCAAGGCCGCACAGCACCGGCTCGAGGAACGGATTGCGCAGGCCCGCCGGGGCGCGGAAAAAGCGCGGCGCGGTACCTGCGATTTCGGTGAGCGCGCGCTGCGCCGCCTCGATCTCGCGCTTCATCGCGATTGGCCCCGAGAGCGAAAACGTATGCCGATGACGCTGGCTATGGTTCTCGACGGCGTGGCCACGCGCCACGATCGCTTCGACCAGATGCGGATGCTGGCGCGCCAGATCGCCGATGCAGAAGAACGTTGCACGCGCATCGAAGTGGTCAAGCAAGTCGAGTACGCGCGGCGTCACTTCGGGGTCCGGACCATCGTCGACGGTGAGCGCGATACGCCGCCCCGCGTGTTCGGGCAGGCGCGTCCAGTTCGGGCCGAGCACCGCGCTGCGCGGCCACAGGCCCGCGGCGGTGAGCGCAAGATGCGAGGCGACCACGCTGCCCGCGGCCCACGGCCACGCATGCGGCTGCGCGACCAGCGCGGCGGCCGCGCCCGCGTGCACCGCCGCCGCGCCGCAAATGAACGGCGACGGTTTCCAGCGGCGCGCCGTGGCGGGCACGGGCGTCACGTGCGTAGAGGGTAGCGAAGCCGAGTTCATGCGCGGCCTCCGTTCGGGTGACTCATCTGCGCGCGTTCGGTGCGCGGGCTGGCAGCTTGCCGCTGTTCGCGGGAATCGGCGCTCACGTGCACCTCGTCGCTGCTGCGCACGAGCGGCGGCGCGAGAATCGCCGCGAACACGAGCGCGAGCATCGCGCCCGGCCCGACCGTCAGCCCGAACGTTTCGAGCAGCGGCACATGAGAGAGCGAGAGGAGGCCGAAGCCCGCCACCGTCGCGAGATTGGCCACGAGCAGCGAGACGAGCGTGCGCGGCGTGATGCCCGCTTCGTCGTCGCGCTTGCAGAAGAACAGCGCGTAGTTCGAACCCACCGCGACGATGAGCAGCATGCCGACGAGGTGCAGGATGGTGAGCGATACGCCCGCCAGCGCAAACCCAGCCGCCACCACCAGCACCGCCGCGACGAGCGGCGCGAGCGCACGCGCCGCGCGCGAGAACGAGCGCAGCGCGAGCGCCAGCAGCACGACAATGGCGACGAAACCGGCGAGCGAGAGGCGGATGTCTTCGTGCACATAGTCCACGTACATACGGTCGGCTTCGGCCTTCATGTCGACGAAGAGCGCGCCAGGCACGTTCGCCCGGGCGACGGCGTCGCTCACGGAACTGGCGTTGAGGCTCGGCGTATTCACGGCCTGCGCACCCGCTGAATTGCGCGGCGCGCGCAAGGCGAGCATCGCGTTCCATCGGCCGTCGCGCTGGGTCAGCAGCGCATCGACGGCGAGCGCCATCGACGTGCCCTTGAGATCCGCGCGCGTCACGAGCGGCGCGTTGCGCGCCGTGTCGACATCGGCGAGGAACGGTGCGAACGCGTCGGGCCTCACGTCCACCGGCTGGTTCTTGATCGCCTCCTGCAGGCGCGCCGCGAGCACATCGTTTGCGGGCAGGCTCGCGAGGCGCGCACGCTGCGTGGCGTCGCTCGGCAGGTAACGCGCCGGGCTCTCGAAGCCGCCCAGCACGCCACGGTCCACGAGCGGCTGCAACTGCGCCCCGACCTTCTCCGCGCCTTCGAGCGCGGCTTGCTCGCTCGCGGCCGGAATCACCACGAGATAGCGCACGTCGGGCGCGCCCACGTCCGCGCGCAGGCGCGTGTCGAGCGCCTGGCTCGCGGCGGGCACGGGGCTCAGGGAGGAAAGCTCGTGGCTCCAGAGGTCGTCGCGATGCAACCAGAGCGACGCCACCGAGGCGACCACGAGCGCCGCGAGCGGCCAGCGCAAACGCGGCGCGGCGTGCGCGAGCCGCGCGAGCGCCGCGCCGATGCGCGAAACATCGCGAATCGCCACCGCCCCGCCGCAAAGCTGCGGCAGCACGAAGCGCGTGACGAGCGCGGCGCTCACGAGGCCCGCGATCGAATAGAGCCCGAGTTGCACGAGGCCGGGGAAGCCCGAGAACAGCATCGTCGCGAAGCCGCACACCGAGGTCAGCACGCCAAGGCGGATAGTCGGCCAGTAAGCGGCAAGCCACGCGCGCATCGTGTCGCGGTTTTGCGCTGCACTGCGCGGGCCGCCCTGCGACGACTGCACGAACAGATAGATCGAGTAGTCCACCGCCTCGCCCATCAGCGTCGTGCCGAAGCCGAGCGTCAGGCCGTGCACCGTGCCGAACACGAGCGAAACCGTGGCAATACCCGCCGCCACGCCCGATAGCACCGGCAACAGTCCGAGCGCCAGCGTACGCGGCGAGCGGTACAGCGTGAGCAGCAGCGCGACGATCAGCACGAGGCTCAGGGTGGAGAGCCGTTCCACGTCGTGGCGGATGGCGTCGCGCGTGGCGACCGCGAACACGCCCGGCCCCGTCAGCGATACCTGGTAGGCCGAAGCATTGGGCAAGGTGCGCGTGGCGGCGGCAAAGGCCGCGCGCACGGCGTCGATCGCCTGAGCCTGCGCGTCGGTGTCGGAGCCGGCGGCGGCCGTCTGCGCCACGAGCACGGCGCGGCGGCCGTCGCGCGAGGCCCATACGCCGCCGCGGCTTGCGGGCTGCGCCGCGCTGTCGAGCTGGCCGACCATCGCCGCCACTTCGCCCGTTGGGTCGCGCGGCAGCAGGTCCTTGGCAACCAGGCCAGCCGACGAAGTCAGCAGATCGAGGCTCTCGCCCAGCGCCTCGTGCAGCCCTTGTTCCGTGAAGTGTTGCGGCGTGACCGCGGGGCTGAGCACATAGCGGTGCGCGAACATGAACTGCTCGTCGCGCGCGTCGTTCTGGCCCGAGCCGTTGTGAATCGCCACGAACTGCGGGTCGGCGCGCAAGCTCGCCGCCACGCGGCGCGAGAGCTCGGCGCGCGTGCTCTCGTAACCGCCGTCGATGCCGACGAGAATGAGCCGCGAAGCGAGACCATCGCGCAGTTGATCGACGAGCACTTGCTGCGTGGGGCTCGGCGAGCGCGGCAGGAACGCCGAGAGATCGGCAGTGAAATTCGCGCGGCCGATCGCCACCGCGCACGCGACGAGGCACAGCAGCCACACCGCGACGGCGCGGCGCTGCACGAGCGCGAAGCTGCGTGCGATGAGCGGATGTGCGCGCGGGTCCATCAGTTCGCGTCCGCGGAAAGGGCGTGCAGGCGCATCACCGAATGATCGCCGTCGGCCTGCTGGATCGCGACGCTGCGCATCGCGTCGCGCGTGCCGTCTATCGTGATCGTGCTCACCACCCGGCGCATGCGCGAGTCGAGCGGCGTGAGCGTGAGCGTCCAGTCGTCGCCCTCACCCGCGAGCGCGACCTTGTACACCTTCTCGAGCGCGAAGCGATTGCCCGCGAGCGTCGCACGGATGCTCTCGATGAACGCTCCGAGTTCCGGATAGCGCGCGAGCGCCAGCGTGTATTTGTGGTTCTCGCGCTGCACGGTCAGCATGTCGCCGTCCACCACGAGATGCTCGGGCTTCGGGTTCTGCGTGATCTTTTCCAGATGATCGGGCGCGACGAATACGAGCGTGCCCGACGACTCCACGGGCTGCGTGGCGATCGAGAGGTACTTCGTCTCGGTGAAGGTCGCCCGGCCGGACTTGCGTTGCGCGAGCGTGGACATCAGGCGGTCGAGCGTCCAGGCGGGCTGCGCGGATTCGGCGGCCTGTGCCTGCGCGACAGGCGCGCCTGCCGTCACGATGGAACCGGCGATGAAAGCGGCACTCGCCAGCGCACGCAGGCAGCGCGCTCGCAAGGTTGGCCAATGGCGGATCGCGCTCATGCGTCGGTCACCTCGCGCACGGGAAGCTCGGCGTGGGGGCGCGTCTCGCGGCGGCGCACCGGCGCCGGCGCGCGGGCCGCGGCGGTTGCCGATGCAGTGGCCGATGCCGGTGCGGGTGCGCCAACTTTCGCGCCCTGCATGCCGCCCTGCCAGAAGTCGTAGTAGTTGAACCAGTTGTACGGCGCCGCACGGCAATAGCGGTCGAGCAGCGTGACGTAGCGCACGAGCGCCGCGTCGATCGCGCGCTGGCGCGCCTCGCGCGGCACGTCGGTGAAGTCCGCCAGCTTTTCGAAGTGCACGTCGTAGCGATTGCCGCCGCGGTACAGGCCCGTCATGAAGAGCACCGGGCGCTTGAGCATCGCGGCCATGTAGAGCGGCCCGAGCGGGAACGCCGCCGGCTCGCCGAGAAAGCCCATACGACGCATCGTGGCCGCATCGTCCGCGAGCAGCGTGCGGTCCGCGAGCATGCCCACCATGCAGTTCTGGTCGAGACGCTCGTGCACCTTCAGCATCGAGCCGACCTGGCCGAGCCCGATCACCTCGGGCTTCGCCGCGGGATTCACAGCAGCGAGCGTCGCGTTGATCTTCTGCGCGTTCTCTTCGTACATCGTCACGACCACGCGCAGGTCGGGCCGCGTGCGGCCGAGCGCGCGCACGATCTCGAAGCTGCCCAGATGCGCGCCCATCAGGAACACGCCGCGCCCCTTGGCGAGTGTCTCGTCCACGAGCGTATGGCCGTGCGGGCGGACGTCGAACATGTCGAAGCGCGCATTCGCCAGATAGATGCGGTCGTGGATCGTCGACGCAAACGTGAATACGTGGCGGTACAGGTCGCGCCAGTGCGCCGGGCGGCCCAGCACGCGGCGCAGGTAGTCGCGCGAAGCCGCGCACGCGCGCGGCGAAAACAGCACGAAATAAAGCGCGATCAAGTGCAGCAGCGCGCGGCCCGCGCGGCGGCCGAGGCGCAGCGAGAGCCACGTCATGATGCGCAGGAGCAGCGTGTTGCTGCGCTCCTGCTGATTCGCCCAGTCGGTGCGCTTCGTCATGGCTGCGCTCCGGTTTGCGCGCTCGCACGCGTGAGCGGTTCGGCTCGGGCAACGTCGGTCATTTCGTCACTGATGACGCCGCTCGCGACATCGCGGGCGCCCGCGCGCAGCGTGAAGCGGATCGCGCCGCTCGCCGCAGCGTCCCAGGCAAGGTCGAGCGATTCGCCGGGCGCGGTCGGGCTCAGAAACTTCGCGCTGCTGAGCTTCCACGTGGCGAACGGCCGGTTCAGCGCGGCGCCGATTGCGTCGATCGCGTGATCGAGCAGCACGACGCCAGGCACGATCGGGTGGCCCGGAAAGTGGCCGGGCAGCGCGGGGTGATCGGCGGGGATCGTGAACGAAAGCGTCGACGCCGGTTTGGTCACAGCGGCGCTCGTTGCCTTCGTGGCGGGTGCGAAGCCGCCGCGCACATGCAGCGCGACGAACGCCGCGAGCACGTCGTGCGGAAGCTTGCCGGTGTCGTTGCGCGGCAGCGAGTCGACGAACACGAGCGGACGCGGCAGGAACGCGCGATCGATGCGCTCGCGCAGCGCACGCTGCAGATCGGCGAGCGGCAGCGTGGGCGCGACCACGAGCGCGACGAGGCGCTGCACGACGTCGTGCCCCGTGCGCGCATCGTGCTCCAGGTGCGCAGGCATGAAGAACACGCCGTCCACTACGCCCGGAACCGCATTGAGCTGATGATTGAGGTAGGCGAGCGAGGTGCGCTTGCCCGCGATGTTGATGAGGTCCGCCTTGCGCCCATGCAGCAGGAAACGCTGCGCGTCGAGCAGTTCGATGGCGTCGCCCATCGGCACCGGCTCTTCCACGTGGCCGCCCGAGACCCACATCGTCGGGCCTTCGTCGTCTTGTGCTGCGCTTTCGCGCGGGTCAGTGCGCGCTTCGAAGCGAACCTTCGGGAACAACTCCCACGTCGCGCCCTTCGCGGTACGGCGCGTCGCGATCTGGCCGGTTTCGGTGCTGCCGTAGATTTCAATGAGCGGCGCCTTCAGGCGCCCTTCCGCTTCGATCGCGAGCTTTTCCGAAAGCGGCGCCGTGGCCGAAAGCACCAGTTCGGCGGGCGGCAGCGCGTGACCGGTGGCGAGCAGCGCGCGCAGATGGATCGGCGAGGTCACGAGCACGCGCGGGTGCGGCACCGCTTCGAGTTCGTCGCGGATATCGACGGGGTAGAACGGCAGCCGGTTGCTGAACGCAAAGCCGCCGATCAGCGCGAGCAACACCGTCACTTCGAAACCGTACATGTGCTGCGGCGGCACGGTGCCGACAATCGTGCAGTCGTGCGCGTCGAGCAGGCCCAGGCGCTCGGCCGAGGCGCGCACGCCCGCCACGAGCACGCCCCACGTCTTGCCGTGCGGCACCGGCGCGCCGGTGGAGCCCGATGTGAATACGTAAGCCATGACGCGCGAGGCGTCGATCTGCGGGACGACGAACGAGGCGTCACCATCGGCTTCTGCGGCTTCCTGCTGCGCATCGGGATACGCGAAACGCGGCAGGTCGATCGCGCAATCGGGCACGTCGTGCAGACAGAACGCGTCGGGGGCGAACGAGAGGAGCTGGCGCACCGACTCCGGCGTCTGCGTGGAGGGCAAGAGGCTGATGCGGCCGGACACGAGCGCCGCACACAGGCCCACGGTGAAGCGGTAGCGGTCGCGGCAGACGTTGAACACGTGGCCGCCCGCCGGCAGCGCCGCGGCCACACGCGTGACATCGGCGAGGAACGCGCGCACTGTCACGGGCGCGCCGTCGCGCCAGGCAACGACCTGGTCGGGCGACGTATGAAAAACGAGCGGATGAGTCTGCATAACTTCAGTTGATACGGGTTCCTGCGTTGTTTCGTGCATTGTTTCCTGCAGTAGCTGGCGAGCGGCATCCATGATCAGGAATGCTCCGCGCGAGCCTGGGTCGCCGGCTGAGTCGTCTGCCGGTATGCACGAATCGCGTCGAGCATGCCGGCCCCTCGCTCGCCCGGCAGCGCAAATCGCCGGAATGCATGCTCGGCCACGAACATCACCGCCACGAGCGGCAACGCCAGATAGTTAGCGAACGTCGACCACGCGACGATCGGGGCAACTGCGAACATCAGCGTCGAAACGCCGGCAATTGCGACGAAAAAGAGCGTCCACGCGAGCGTGATCTGGCGCGTATAGCGTGCGACAGCCGGCGGGAGCGTGCCGCCATGGATCATCGACGCGAACTGCGTGCAAAGCGGCACGTGCCCCGCCGCGAGCGTGCGCCCGAACAGCAGCGCCATCGCGAGGTTGAAGCTCACGTGCTCCAGATACAGCCCCCATTCGAAATGGAGAGCAAGCGGCATGCGCATGAGCCACAGCGCGAGCGCCACTAGCGTCCAGAGCGGCAGCAGCCACGCCCGGCGCGGCGAGCGCGCGGCGGCGGCCAGCGCGATCGCGAGCGGCGGCACGAGCGCCATGGCGAGGCCAAAGCCGTGCGCGCCCGGCGTCGCCACCGCATAGTGCGCGCCGATTTGCCAGCCGGCCACCGCCGCCACGCCAAGCGTCGCGCGCGCCGCCACGGCCACCGCGCTCATCGCCCGCCTCCGAAGAGGCGCGCGCCATCCTGCCGTGCGCGCGGCGCCGGCGGGCGAGCTGCCCCGGTGCGTCCCGAGGCGGTATGGCTGAGCGAAGAAGGCATCTGGCAAATAGGGCAAATGAGATCGCAAATCAGGCGTAAGTGAATCGTAGGGTGCGGCAAGCGCCGTGAATCATCATAGGAAATGCAATTTTCGGGCCGGTTTCTTGCAAGCATGTTCAGGCACGCACATTTTAAGATTGGCGGGACCCGATCACCTGTTCTGCCAGCCGCCGGTTTGTAACTGAATGTTCGGAATCGCGCCCGGCAAGGCATTTGTCCGATCCAGACAGGCCCAACGCCGCGCAAGCATCTCGCGCGTTCCGATCCCAAAAATGCGCGGTGCCTGGCACCGACCCTCTGTAACCCTTTCGCCTGGGGCCACCGTATACGCACCGATACCCTTCACTTAGAATCCTGGTAACTTTTACATCAAACGAACCCTAAAAACGGGCGGCCGGCGCTATGGCCCGCACGCCCGGAGAGCCCACGCATGATGAACGAACTGGAACAAGAGCTCGCCGCGCAGATCGTCAAAGAGCTGAATCTGGAAGATGTCTCGCTCGACGAAGTGAGCGCCGACACCCCGCTCTATGGCGAAGGCTTCGGGCTCGACTCGATCGACATTCTGGAAATTGCGCTGCTGATCTCGAAGAAGTACGGCTTCGAGCTGCGCTCGGACAATCCGGAAAACGAAAAGATCTTCGCGACGCTCGGTACGCTCGCCGCCTACGTCGCGGCGCACCGCGTGCGCTGACATCACTGCCGGCGCTAGCCAGGACTGAGGGAGGAAAACGCATGCGTGCACTCGTGACGGGCGGCAGCGGCGCACTCGGGCAGGCCATCAGCGTTGCGCTCGCGCAAGCGGGCCACGAGGTCTGGGTGCACGCGAACCGGCGTCTGGCCGAGGCCGAAGCCGTCGCGCAGCGCATCGTCGCGTCGGGCGGCAGCGCGCACGCCATTGCCTTCGACGTGACCGACGCCGACGCGGCCGAAGCCGCGCTCACGCGCCTCGTGGAAGACGCCCCCGTGCAGATCCTCGTGAACAACGCGGGCATTCACGACGACGCGCCTCTCGTGGGCATGAGACGCGAGCAATGGCGCCGTGTGATCGACGTCTCGCTCAACGGCTTTTTCAACGTGACGCAGCCGCTTCTCATGCCGATGATCCGCACGCGCCACGGGCGCATCGTCAACATTGCCTCGCTTGCGGGCGTGATGGGCAATCGCGGCCAGGCGAACTATGCGGCCGCGAAGGCCGGGCTGATCGGCGCGACGAAATCGCTCTCGCTGGAGCTGGCTTCGCGCGGCATCACCGTGAACGCCGTGGCGCCCGGCATCATCGCTTCGCCCATGGCGGAGCACGCGTTTCCCGCCGAGCGCATCAAGCAGCTCGTGCCCGCGCAGCGCGCCGGCCAGCCCGCGGAAGTCGCGGGCATGGTGGCGTACCTGGTGTCCGACGCGGCCGCCTACGTGACAGGGCAAGTGCTCTCGATCAACGGCGGCCTGGCCTGAACACGCGGCGCGTTTTCCGCTGCTGCATCCTCTGAGGAAATACGAGTGTCTGTGCAACCCTTCGACGCAAAGCGGAACGGTTATGCGCGCGCGGCGGCGCGACCTAAAATTTTTTCAGGGTCTCACGCTGCCGAAGCGCCCGCTGCCATGTCCACGCCTTCGTCCACGCATCTCGTCCTGATCCCGAGCTACAACCCGGGCGCCAAGCTCGAGGAGACGGTGCGCGGCGCACGCGCGCAATGGAACCCCGTGTGGGTGGTGGTGGACGGCAGCACGGACGGCAGCGCCGCGCGCCTGCAGGCGATGGCCAACGACGACCCTGGCCTGCACGTGATCGTGCTGCCCGACAACCGGGGCAAGGGCGGCGCGGTGCTCGCGGGGCTCGAAGCCGCCGCGGCGCGCGGCTTTACGCACGTGCTCACGATGGACTCCGACGGCCAGCACCCCGCCACGCTGATTCCCGAATTCATGGCCGCCTCGCAGGCCGCGCCCGAAGCCATGGTGCTGGGCCGGCCGAAGTTCGACGCGAGCGCGCCGCAACTGCGCGTGCAGGGACGGCGCCTCTCGAACTTCTTCGCCGACTTCGAAACGCTGTGGGCCGGCATCGGCGATTCGCTTTACGGCTTTCGCGTGTACCCGATCGCGCCGCTCAAGGCGATCATGCAGCGCCAGACGTGGATGCGCCGCTTCGACTTCGATCCCGAAGCCGCCGTGCGCCTGTGCTGGGCCGGCGTGCGGCCCATCCAGATCGAAGCGCCGGTGCGCTACTTCGGCGCCGATGAAGGCGGCGTTTCGCACTTCAACTACGTGCGCGACAACCTGCTGCTCGCGGGCATGCATCTGCGGCTCGTGAGCGGGTTCGCGCTGCGCCTGCCGCGCCTGATCGGCAGGCGCTTGATCCCCTGATCGCTTCTTACGCCGTGGCGCGCTGCCCGGCGGGCGTGCGGTAGTCCGCCAGCAAGCGCTCCTTCTTCTTTTCTGTCGCAGCGAGATTGCGCGCCTTGACGTGGCCGAAGCCGCGAATTTCATCGGGCAGCGCCGCGAGTTGCAGTGCGGCGGGCAGGCGCTGCGCGTTAAGGCTTGCGCAGAACTCGTCCACGAGCGCCACGTATTGTGCGATCGAGCGGCGTTCGTCGCGACGCTCTTCCGTCTTGCCGAACACGTCGAACGCCGTGCCGCGCAGCCCTTTCATGCGGGCCAGCGTGCGCAACACCGGCAGCACCCACGGACCGAAACGGCGCTTCACGAGATGGCCGTGCTCGTCGCGCTTCGCGATGAGCGGCGGCGCAAGCCAGAAGTTCAGCTTGTAGTCACGACCCGGCTCGCCTTCGAACTGCGCACGCAGTTTCTCCAGATACGCGGGATCGGCATAAAGACGCGCGACCTCGTACTCGTCTTTATAGGCCATGAGCTTCGCGAGATTCACGGCAACGGCGCGCGTGAGCGGCAGCTTCGCGTCGCCGCCAAGTTCGGTCTCCTTCACGCGAATGCGCTCCACCACGCGGCGATATTGCTGCGCATACGCGGTGTTCTGATACGCCGTGAGCAACGCCTCGCGCGCGGCGATCACCTTGTCCAGCGACTCGGGCATTTGCAAGACGATGGCCTGTGGCTCTGCCGGCGTTTTGGTCAGTGCGCGCACGACAGCCTCGCCATGATGCGCGACGTAGCGCCCCCAGTTGAACGCCTGCTGGTTCTTCTCCACGGCCACGGCGTTGAGTTCGATCGCGCGCCGCAGATGCGCGAGTTCGAGCGGCAGCCAGCCCTTTTGCCACGCGTAACCCAGCAGCAGCGGATTGCTGTAGATCGTGTCGCCGAGCAAGGCGAGCGCGAGCGCATTGGCGTCCACGAACGCACAGCCCTCGCCGATGCTCGCGCGCAGTTCAGCCTCGGTTTGCGTGCCCGGGAACGTCCACTTAGGATTCTTGACGAATTCCGCAGTAGGCGTCGCGCCGCTGTTGATCGCCGCAACGGTCACGCCATGCTGGGTGCGCGAGAGCACGTCGCCCGAAGCGGAGACGATCGCATCGCAGCCGATCACGAGGCGCGCCTCGCCGGTGGCGATACGCGTGGCGTGCAAAGCGGCGGGCGTCGCCGCCACCTGCACATGGCTCAGCACGGCGCCGCCCTTTTGCGCAAGCCCGGCCATGTCGAGCACGGTTACGCCCTTGCCCGCAAGATGCGCGGCCATGCCGATCAGCCCGCCGATGGTCACGACACCCGTGCCGCCCACACCCGTTACGAGAATGCCGTACGGCTTCGCCAGTTGCGGGAGCACAGGCACGGGCAACGCGTCGAAATCGATCGATGCGGCGCTCGACACATTCGCTGCGCGCGGCTTGCGCAACTGCGCGCCCTCGGCCGTCACGAAGCTCGGGCAAAAGCCCTTCACGCACGAGAAGTCCTTGTTGCACGACGACTGGTTGATCTTGCGCTTCGTCCCGAGCGGCGTGTCGAGCGGCTCGACGGAGAGGCAGTTCGACTGCACCGAGCAGTCGCCGCAGCCTTCGCACACGGCGTCGTTGATGAACGCGCGGCGCGCCGGGTCCGGATACGCGCCGCGCTTGCGGCGGCGGCGCTTTTCAGTCGCGCAGGTCTGGTCGTAGATCAGCACGGTGGTGCCCGACGTATCGCGCAAGGTGCGCTGCACGCTATCGAGCTGGTCGCGATGGTGAACATCCACGCCTGCCGGCAGCACGATATTGGCGTCGTACTTTTGCGGCTCGTCCGTCACGATGACGATGCGCTTCGCGCCTTCGGCATGCACCTGATGCGCGATCTGCGGCACGGTGAGCACGCCGTCCACGGGCTGGCCGCCCGTCATCGCGACCGCGTCGTTGTAGAGAATCTTGTAGGTGATGTTGGCGTTCGACGCGATCGCCGCGCGAATCGCCAGCAGTCCTGAGTGAAAGTACGTGCCATCGCCGAGATTCACGAACACGTGCTTGTCGCCCGAGAAGTGCATCTGGCCGAGCCAAGCCACACCCTCGCCGCCCATCTGGCTGAAGGTTTCGGTCTTGCGGTCCATCCACATCGACATGTAGTGACAGCCGATGCCCGCCAGCGCGCGCGAACCTTCGGGCACATTCGTCGAAGTGTTGTGCGGACAGCCCGAGCAAAACCACGGCTTGCGCTCGACCGTCACGCGCGGCTTCGCTGCCTCGCGCTCCTTCGCCTCGATGATCGCCACGCGCGCAAGCATGCGCGCGCGGACTTCCTCGGGTACATCGGCGCGAGCGAGACGCCGCGCAATGGCCTTGGCGATCAGCGCGGGCGAAAGTTCATAGTGCGCGGGCAGCAGCCAGTTGCCGCGCGGCACCGACCATTCGCCGCCTTCGTTGTCGCGCTCGTCGAATTTGCCGTAGATCTTGGGGCGCACGTCCTCGCGCCAGTTGTATAGCTCTTCCTTGAGCGCGTATTCGAGAATCTGGCGCTTTTCCTCGACCACGAGAATCTCTTCGAGCCCCGTAGCAAAGCCGCGAGCATCCTGCGCGTCGAGCGGCCACACGCAGCCCACCTTGAGCACGCGCACGCCGATCTGCGCGCAGGTTTCATCGTCGAGGCCGAGGTCGGTGAGCGCCTGGCGCACGTCGAGATACGCCTTGCCCGCGGTCATGATGCCAAAGCGGGCGCGCGGCGAATCGATCACCACGCGGTTCAGACGGTTCGCGCGCACGTAGGCGAGCGCGGCGTACCACTTCTCGTCGAGCAGGCGCGCCTCCTGAGAGAGCGGCGTGTCGGGCCAGCGGATGTTGAGGCCGCCTTCGGGCATGGTGTAGTCGGCGGGCGTGACGATTTCCACGCGGTCCGGGTCGAGGTCGATCGACGCGGTCGATTCGATCACGTCGGTTACGCACTTCATGGCGACCCACAAACCCGAGTAGCGGCTCATGGCCCAGCCGTGCAAACCGTAGTCGAGATACTCCTGCACGTTCGCCGGATAGAGCACGGGAATGCCCGCCGCGATGAGCGCGTGTTCGGACTGATGCGCCACCGACGACGACTTCGCCGCGTGGTCGTCGCCCGCGAGCACGAGCACGCCGCCGCGCGCGTCGCTGCCCGCCGAGTTGGCGTGCTTGAAAACGTCGCCGGTGCGGTCGACGCCGGGGCCCTTGCCGTACCACATACCGAACACGCCGTCGCGCTGCGCGCCGGGCCAGAGGTTGATCTGCTGCGTGCCCCATACCGCGGTGGCGGCGAGGTCTTCGTTCACGCCCGGCTGGAACACGACATCGTGCGCCTGGAGATGCTTTTTCGCCTTCCAGAGCGACTGGTCGAGCGCGCCTAGCGGCGAGCCGCGATAGCCCGAGATGAAGCCCGCGGTGTTCAAGCCGGCCTTGCGGTCGCGCGCCTTTTGCAGCATGGGCAGGCGCACCAGCGCCTGCGTGCCGCTGATGTAGACGCGGCCTTTTTCCAGCGTGTATTTATCGTCGAGCGAAACGGATGCGGCTAGCGATGCGGCGTCTACGGCGGCGCGGTCTGGGGCGTTCATGGCGGGTCTGTCTCCGGAATCGGTACTTCATCGGTACGTTTTCCGGGCGAGTATAGGAAGCCGATATGCCATCGTAAAATCACAAATTGGAAAGGCTGGTATGCGAAAAACGGATGGCCGGCGCGGAAAGCGCCGTTCGCAGAAGCTCGACTTCTCAAGCCACTCGGGCATTTGCCGTTAACACACGGGACCAACAACCACCCATTCCGGAGTCCCGCTTGAACGCGAAACCACGCGCTCTGCCATCTGCATTTGTCTTGTTCGGAGCCCTGGCCGGTACCCTGCTGACCAGCGGCTGCGTCAGCAGTCCCCGTGTCGCTACCGCACCCGCGCGCCCCACAGTCGTGGTCGCTGCGCCCCCGCCGCCGCCTGTCGTCGTCGCGCAACCCGTTTATGTGCCGCAGCCGTACGACGCGTACGTTTCGGTCGTGGTGGACCGCGATGTGGTCTATGCGGGCGGCAGCACGTATATCTGGATCATGGGGGCGGACGGCCACCGTCAGCGCCGTCTCTACGGGCGCGGCGACCTGCGCAGCGAAGTCCTGCACCGCCGCGCGGAATTGCGCGTGGTGATGGCGCACAACGAAGGCCATCTGCCGATGCAGCACGCGCGCATGCCCGAGCCGCAGCGCGTGCGCGTGACGATGCAGCCGCACGGCGCGCCGCCGCATGGCTACCGGCCCCAGCCGGGCGGGCATCCGCCGGTTCACACCGCCCAGCATCGGCCGCCGCCCGCGCCTAACCGCGGCGCGCACGACAGCGCCAATGCGAACGCCGGCCATCACCGCCACCCCGACGGCCATCCCAACGCCGCGCCCGCGCCGCGTTTCGCAGGCCAGCCGCCGCATGCGGGTTGATGCCAGCTAATACCGGCTACGGCTCGAACCGTCAGCCAGCCTGATAAAAGCGTCGCCGCCTTTTGCGGCGGCGCTTCTCGCTCTCGCCCCACCTGCCGCTCCACGATGCGCGGCTGCCGTTGCATCCCCAAATTTTCCACACGCGCCGCCTGCGCGGTACAACTCCACCTGGACAAAATGTCGCGATATATATCATATCGCGATACAATCCTCTTTCTCTGGGCGGCGCCGAGCCGTCTGCGCTCGAAATTCGTACCCAATCCGTACCCAATCCGCTCCGCATCGTGTCACGCTTCAAAGTCCTTCGCTGGCTCACCCGCTTCATCCCTTCAAGGGTCACCATCACATGGCGCGAGCGCCTGCGCTCGGGCGGCGGCGCGCTGGTCGGCATTGCCCTGACGGGCGCGCTCGCGCACAGGCTGCTCGGCGGCGACCCGAGCATTCCGTACCTGATCGCCCCCATGGGCGCCTCCGCCGTGCTGCTCTTCGGCGTGCCCGCCAGCCCGCTCGCGCAGCCCTGGTCGATCATCGGCGGCAACCTCGTTTCCGCCACCGTGGGCGTGACCGCGGCGATGTGGATACACGACCCAGTACCGGCCGCCGCTGTGGCCATCGCCGTAGCCATCGTCGCGATGTTCACGCTGCGCTGCGTGCATCCGCCTTCGGGCGCGGTCGCGCTCACCGCCGTGCTGGGCGGTCCGGCCGTCCATGCGCTCGGTTATGAGTTCGTGTTCGTGCCCGTCGCGCTGCAGTCGTTCATCCTGCTCGGCGGCGCGCTCGTCTATCACGCCGCCACGGGGCATCGCTACCCGCACGCCGCGCGGCGCCCGACGGTGGCCGGTCCCGCGCCCGCGCAAGCCGGTTTCACCCGCGCCGACCTCGAAGCGGTCCTGCGCGATCGCGACGAAATGCTCGACATCGACACCGACGACCTCGAAGCCGTGCTCCAGGACGCCGAGATCCGCGCGTACGCGCGCAGCTTCGGCGAACTGACCTGCGCGGACGTCATGTCGGCCAACGTGGTGAGCATCACGCCTGCTACGACCGTGGGCGAAGCACGCTCGCTGCTCAGGCGCCACGACGTGAAGGCGCTGCCCGTGGTGGACGCGCATCGTCAGGTCAAGGGCATCGTCACGCGCGCCGACCTCGCCGAGGACGGGCGCGAGCGGCATCCGCTGCGCCTCATGCTCTATGCGATCGCGCGCCTGTTCCGGCCGCACGCCGAGTCCGGCCAGAGCGTCGGCACGCTGATGACCACGCATGTGCTGACCGTCGCGAACACCACGCCGATCGTCGAACTCGTGCGTATTTTCGCGGGCCGCGGGCACCATCACGTGCCGGTGGTCGATCACGAACACAGGCTCGCGGGCATCATCACGCAGGCCGATTTGATCTCGGGGCTCTATCACCAGGCGAAGACGCCGCAGCAAGCACCAGCCTGAGCGTATTCGCGGCCAAGATCACAGCAATACACCTGGCCCCGATGCTGATGTGACGGGCGTTTGCGGGCACAAATATCATAACGTGATATATTAGGAGACTGAACCGTTCCATGGACTCCCAATGAAAAAAAGCGCGCGCGACCTCGACAAGGTCGACTTTGAGCAGCTCTCCGAATTTCGCTACCAGATGCGCCGTTTCGAGCGCTTCTCGGAGCAGGCCGCGCAGGCCGAGGGCATTACGCCGCTGCAGTACCTGCTGCTGCTGCATGTGAAGGGCTACCCCGGCCGCACGTGGGCGACCATTGGCGAACTGGCCGAGCGTTTGCAGGCGCAGCATCACGGTGTGGTGGCGCTCGTCTCGCGCTGCGAGGCGATCGAACTCGTCGAGCGCCGCGTAAGCGAGCGCGACCGCCGCCAGGTGGAAGTGCACTTGCTCGCCGCCGGCGAAAAGCTGCTCGCGCGTCTCGCAGAGTTGCATCGCGCCGAACTGAAATCGCTCGACGGCGCATTCACCATTCCGCATATCGATCTTTAAAGACCATGCATTCCGACGATTCCCACAAGCGCGACTTTTCGGCGAACGCACGCCTGCCCGGCATCAGCTTGCTGGCCGCCGTGATCGGCGTATTGGCCACGCTCGCGGCGTTCGTGCTGCTGAGCCTGATCCACTGGTTCACGAACCTGTTCTTCTTCGGCCAGTTCTCGTTCGCCGACCGCTCGCCCGCGCTCAACACGCTGGGCCCGTGGGTCATCGTCGTGCCCGTGATAGGCGGGCTGATCGTCGGAATGATGGCGCGCTTCGGCTCCGAGAAGATTCGCGGCCACGGCATTCCGGAAGCCATCGAGGCCATTCTCTTCGGCAAGAGCAAGATGTCGCCGAAAGTGGCCATCCTGAAGCCGCTTTCGTCGGGCATCGTGATCGGCAGCGGCGGACCGTTCGGCGCGGAAGGCCCGATCATCATGACGGGCGGCGCGCTTGGGTCGCTGCTCGCGCAGTGCGTGCGCGTGACCTCCGCCGAGCGCAAGACGCTGCTCGTGGCGGGCGCGGCTGCGGGCATGACGGCCGTGTTCGGCACGCCGGTCGCTGCCGTCCTGCTTGCCGTCGAACTGCTGCTGTTCGAATGGCGCCCGCGTAGTTTCCTGCCCGTGGCGCTCGCGTGCGCGGTGGCCGGATTCGCGCGCTCTGTGTTCTTCGGCACGGCGCCGCTCTTCCCCATGCAGACCCTGCCGCCGCACGCCGTGGCGCTCTTTTCATGCATCATCGCCGGGCTGCTGGCGGGCGCGCTCGCATCGGGGCTTTCGGCGGCGCTCTACAAGGTCGAGGACCTGTTCGGCCATCTGCCGCTGCACTGGTCGTGGTGGCCGGCTATCGGCGGGCTCGTGGTGGGCATTGGCGGCTTCATCGAGCCGCGCGCGCTCGGCGTGGGCTACGACGTGATCGGCGATCTGCTTCATCAGCACATCGTTCTTCAGGTCGCCATTGCGATTCTGGTGGTGAAAGCCGTGATCTGGGTCGTGGCGCTCGGCTCCGGCACCTCGGGCGGCGTGCTCGCCCCGCTGCTCATGCTCGGCGCGGGGCTTGGCTCGGTGCTCAGCCACGTGCTGCCCGGCAGCGACCCGGCGCTGTGGCCGCTCGTGTGCATGGCGGCGACGCTCGGCGCCACGCTCGGCGCGCCGCTCACGGCCATCGTGTTCGCCTTCGGCCTCACGCACGACACCAATGCGCTGCTGCCGCTCCTCACGGCCACGCTGGTCGCGCATGGCTTCGCAACGGTCGTCATGAAGCGCTCGATCATGACGGAGAAGATCGCGCGCCGCGGTTATCACATCTATCGCGAGTACGGCGTCGATCCGCTCGAGCGTCATTACGTCGATGAAGTGATGACCCGCACTGTCGATACCATCGACGCGAACGTCACCGTTCGCGACGCCCTCGAGCGTTACTTCGGCGCGTCGCAGCAGCGCCGTGCATTCCCGGTACTGCGCGACGGCGCGGTGCTAGGCGTAGTGGATCGCGCGATGCTCGACGCGGTGCGCGCGAGCGCCGCGACCGAAGAACTCGACACGCCGCTCGGTTCGTTGCTCGCGCAACGTTCTCCCGACATGGCGCTGCCCGCGGAGACCTGCCGCCAGGTCGCCACGCGTCTCGCGATTCATGGGCTCGAACGCCTGCCCGTGGTGGCCGACCGCGAATCGCGGCGGCTCGTGGGCATCGTCTCGCGCAGCGACCTCGTCAAGCTCTCGCTCACGCACTTCGAGGAAGAGCACAAGAAGGAGCGCTTCCGCCGCATTCCCATGGGCAACAGCAAGAATGGCAAGCGGCGCTTCCCGCCGGTGCGCAAGGCCGGGTGATGGAGACGGCGCTCGTCTATTGATGCAGCGCCAGCCCCTTCACGGCTTTGTCCACCGCGTTTTTCGGGCCGTATAGCGCGATTCCGACCAGATCGGGATTCTCCGGGTCCTCGGCGCGAAACACCTCGCGGTTCGCGGCGTCGTGCCCCGTCGAAAACATGGCGTGCACATACGGCACGATCGTAAGCTCGCGCGACACACCGCGCCGTAGTGCTGCCTGCAAACCTGCGACATCCGCGCCATAGATCATCATCGGCTGGCCCAGCATCCTCCCGTAGCGCTGCCCGCGCGCGTCTTCGTAGGGCTCGCCAAGCGCTTCGGGCACCGCTGCCGCAATGCCCGTGGCGAGAAACGCGGTCACATTGAGCTTCTGCCAGACCGCGAGATTGTCCCGCACGACCAGCGCCACTTTCGTATCGAACATGCTTGCTGCCTCCTTTTTCGAGGCACACATGATCCGCGAGACGTGGCTTCAAGTCTGGAACGTTCGTGCACGGCGGCGGCGCCGTCGCGCCCGCCGCTCAGTGCAGATGCCGCAGCTTCTCCGGATTGCGCATGACGTAGATGGCCGTGACCTTGCCGCCTTCGATCTCGAGCGCGGTGGTTTGCAACTCGCCATCGGCCTCGCGCGTGACGAAGCCAGGCAGCCCGTTGATGAAGCCCGCGCGCACGAACGTCGAGCCGTTCTTGCGGAACACATCGGCTAGTTGCGCGTGCAACTTCATCACGCTCTCGAGGCCGAACACCGGGTGGCCGATCGCCGGGCGCTTGCCGCCGCCGTCCGCATGCAGGCTCACGTCGTCGGCGAGCATGGCGCCGAGCGCGCTCATGTCGCCGCTGCGCGACGCCGCGAAGAACGCCTGCGCCAGTTCGAGGCCGCGCGCTTTCTCCACGTGAAAACGCGGGCGCGCTTCCCGCACGTGCGCGCGGGCGCGCGACGCGAGCTGGCGGCATGCGGCGCTCTCGCGCCCGATCGTGGCCGCGACTTCGTCGAACTCCAGCCCGAACACGTCGTGCAGCAGGAACGCCGCGCGCTCGAGCGGCGAAAGGCGTTCGAGCGCGAGCATGAGCGGCAGCGTGACGTCCTCCTGCTCATCCTCTTCTTCGACGACCGGATCGGGCAGCCACGGACCGATATACGTTTCGCGCTGATGCCGCGCCGACTTGAGCTGGTCGAGGCACATGCGCATCACCATGCGGCGCAGGAAGGCCTCGGGCACGCGCACCTCGTCGCGGTCCACATCCGCCCAGCGGATGAACGCGTCCTGCACGATGTCCTCGGCGTCGGCGACCGAGCCGAGCATGCGGTACGCCACGCGGATCAGCTTGCGCCGCAGCGGGTCGAAACTCGCCGCGGCTTCGTGAAGGCCCGGGTCTGTCATGCGGCGACCATCTTTTTGGCCATGGCCTTGGCCGCCGCCGGATCGACCCACAGGCCGAAGCCGACCGCAAGGCGGTTCCAGCCGTTGATCACGTTGATCATCAGCGTGAGCTTCACCTGCTCCTCCTCGGTAAAGTGGGCGGCGAGCGCCGCGCGCGCTGCTTCCAGCGCGTGGCCTTCGGAAAGGCGCGTAAGAGCGTCGGTCCAGCCGAGCGCCGCGCGTTCGCGGTCCGTATAACAAGGCGCTTCTTGCCACGCGGAAAGCAGGTAAAGACGCTGTTCGGTCTCGCCATCCTCGCGTGCGTGGGCGGTATGCATGTTAAGACAATTCGCACAGCCGTTAATTTGCGACGCGCGCACTTCCACCAGTGCAATGAGGCTCGCCTCGAGGCTTCCGGACACGGCAAGCGACGTGCCCATCCAGGACTTCATCAGGGTCGGAGCGGCGGCGAACAGGTCGAGCTTGGCAGTCATGGTTTCATCTCCTTTCGGTTGGGTTGCCATGACATGACGAGATAGCCCTTCCCGCGTGTGACATCGGGGCGAAAAAAGTTTGATGGCGGGACTGCGCAACCTCGGTCACGACCGCACCGCCATAGCTGTGGCCAACGAAGATGCTCGGGCTGTCCTTCGCGCCGACAACGCAAAGCGTCAGCGCCGTTGCGCTTCATCCCTTGCCGAGTGGCGGCCGGCTGGGGAATCCCGCCATATTGCTCAATTGGGCCAGTTCATTGGCCGCCTCGCGCAGTAGTACGGAGTACTCGTGAATTTTCCCGGCAGTCAGCCGTACCCGCGGACCGGCCAGGCTGATGACGCCGACGCAGCGCGAGCCGCTAACTACGGGCGCGGCTACCGCAGCCATGCGCGGAGCAAACACCTCATCGATCATCGCGTAGCCACGCACGCGCGCAGCGTGCAGGAACCCCAGCAGCGCTTTTAGCGTGGTCGGCGCATTGGGTCCGAACTCATTCGGCTGCCCGAAGCCCTGCTTTAAAACCAATGCGACGGCCTGTTCGTCGGTCATCGTCATGAGCCACGCGTGCCCGGTCGACGTGCATGAAAGTCGTGCTGCGTGGCCCATGTCGGGATCGTAGCGAAAGCCGACGCGCTGTCCGTCCGCCTTACCCACCCAGATAATCGCTTCGCCGTCGACCAGCGACAGCCGCGCCAGTTCGCCGGTTTGCGCGGCGACGCGTTCGATGATCGGCTGGGCGATATCCGCGATGCCCGTCAGGCTCAGGAATTCGAGTCCATTCGACGTCATGCGCATGGTCAGGATGTAGCGGCTGTGATCGACCAGTTGCCGGACATAGCCGCTTTCGACGAGTTCGGCGAGCACGCGGTGACACGTGCTGCGCGGCAGAGACAAGGCGTCGGCAATGGCCACCAGACCTGCGCCTTCGGGTTGCGACGCCAGCAGATCGAGCATTCTCAGGCCGTTTCTGAGCGACATCTCTCGTGATTCCCACAATATGAAATGCAGTTCCGGTGCGGAACAACCCCTTGCGACAGCGCAAACAATAGCACTTGTTCGTCGCCAGAAACGAACGTTTCAACATATCGAGGATTGAGGAGACAACATGTCATTTTTTGCCGATTCAGACCTTGTGGCGGGAAGTCAGGCCGCGCGGGCTCACTTGATGGCGCGTCGGGCAGTTGCGGGCGCAACGGTCGGAACTGCGCTCGAATGGTTCGACTTCGCTTTGTATGGCGTGGTCGCGGCCACCATCTTTCCGAAGCTGTTTTTTCCGTCACTCGACCCGACCGCCTCGCTGCTCGCGTCGCTGGCGAGTTTTTGGGCAGGGCTGGCTGCGCGCCCGCTCGGCGCGGTGATTTGCGGCATCCTCGGCGACCGATGGGGGCGCCGCAAGCTGATGTTGATCACCGTGTCGGTGATGGGCGCGTCGTCGTTCCTGATGGGCTTGCTGCCCACCTACCACCAGGTCGGCATCCTCGCACCGACGTTGCTGGTATCGCTGCGCATCATTCAGGGTTTCGCGCTCGGCGGCGAATCGACAGGCGCGCAACTGATGGCGGTGGAGCATGCGTCTGCCAATCGGCGCGGCTGGTATTCGGGCCTGCTCGGCATTTGCTCGCCGCTGAGCCAGATTCTCGCCAACTTCTCGCTCTTTACGCTGGCCGCTGTGCTTTCGTCCGACGACTTCGATTCATGGGGATGGCGCGTCCCGTTCCTCGCGAGCTTTGTTTTGGTGCTGCTAGGCATCTACATCCGCCGCAAGGTCAGCGAGACGCCGGCCTTCGAGGCGCTCAAGAAGAGTGGCGCTCCCACGCGCGCGCCGAATCCGCTCGGCACGGTTTTCAAATATCACTGGCGCACCGCGCTTCGCCTGACGCTGTTCTTTTGCGGCCCGGCTGCGTTGTTCTATCTGATTGTGGTCTTCTCACTCAGCTATCTGACGAAACATCTCGGCGTACCCAAACAGACCGGTTTCATGCTGTTGATGGTTGCGAATGTCTGCGCCATCGCGGGCGCGCTGGCGGGCGGTTATCTGAGCGATCGGATCGGACGCAAGCGCGCGTTGATGATCGGTTCGTTCTGCACACTAATTTGCTGTCTGATCTACTTTCCGATTCTCAACCAGAACTCGATCGCCATGACCATGGCCGTGATGGGCGCATTCCTCGGCTTCACGCAATTCCAGAGCGGTATTCAGCCGGTCTGGTTCGCCGAGTCCTTCCCCACCGAAGCTCGCTACACGGGGTCCGCGCTGTCGTACTCGGGGGCCAACCTGCTCACCGGCGGCCCGATGCCGATTGTCGCCGTGGCACTGCTCAATGCCTTTCACGGTTCCCCGTGGGCCATCGTCGCCGTTTGCGGCTCGCTAAACCTGATTTCATTCCTCATGATCGCGATTTCCCGGGAAACCAAAGACACCGCCCTCGAACGCTCCACTACGCATTGAAACCATGACTCGCAAACTCTACATCCTCAATGGCTCCAATCTGAACATGCTGGGCGTGAGGGAGCCTCACATTTATGGCACGACCACGCTTAAGGATATCGAACAGAACTGCCTGACGCTGGCCGACGCGCTCAAATTCGACTGCGTATTTCGCCAGACCAACAGCGAGAGCGAACTGATCGACTGGATACAGGAAGCGTTCCTGCAGGACGCCGCGTTGATCATCAATCCGGCCGGCTTTTCGTTCGGACGGATTCCTGTACTCGACGCGGTCAAGCTCATTCGCCGCCCGGTCGTCGAATTGCATATCACCAATATCCATCGGCGTTCCGAAGAGTATCGTCACTCGTCCATTTCGGTAGCAGCCACTGCGGTGATCTGTGGGGCGGGAGCGAATGGGTATTTGCTTGCCATTCGCGCAATAGACGATTTGTGGGGCAATCAGACCTGAGCCTGCCGCTGGATCCATGCGTCCTGCAGACCATGTAAGCATCGTTGTAGCGAATAGCGAAGGCGCTATTCGCTACAACTGACGGCCTTGCCGAACCGCGTGGAGACTGGCCTAAGGCCAGCAAGCCGCAAAGCACCCAAACAACCCGAACGCTAACAAACATCCCCCCGCATTCCACTCCGCGCCGCACAACACAAAGCCTCCACACCATCGTCCTACAATGTCGCGGTAGCCAGACATCGCCACGACATCACCGGCGGAAACCCCACTTTCCCAGGAGCAAACGATGGCAAAGATGCACGCAGTACAGGTAGCAAAAGCGGGCGCCCCTTTAGAACTGGTCGAGCGAGATATTCCCGAGCCGCCCGAGGGACACGTCCTCGTCAAGGTACAGGCCTGCGGGATCTGCCATAGCGATTCGCTCACGAAAGAAGGCCAGTGGCCAGGCCTCCAGTTTCCGCGCGTGCCCGGCCACGAGATCGCTGGCGTGATCGAAAAACTCGGCGCGCGCGTCGACGAATGGAAGGTCGGGCAACGCATCGGCGTGGGCTGGCACGGCGGCCACTGCGGCCATTGCGAACACTGCCGCCATGGCGACTTCGTGCTTTGCAAGAACGGACAGATTCCCGGCATCAGCTACGACGGCGGCTATGCCGATTACATGGTGGCGCCGCAGGAAGCGCTCGCGCGCATGCCCGACGATCTCTCCGACGTCGACGCCGCGCCGCTCCTGTGCGCGGGCATCACCACTTTCAACGCGCTGCGCCACAGCGGCGCGCGCGCGGGCGATGTCGTGGCGATCCTCGGCGTTGGCGGGCTCGGCCATCTCGGCGTGCAGTACGCGCGCAAGATGGGCTTCGTCACCGTGGCCATCGCGCGCGGGCAGGACAAGGCACCGCTCGCGAAACAGCTCGGCGCGCATCACTACATCGACAGCGCCTCGCAGGACGTCGCGCAAGCCTTGCTCGCGCTGGGCGGCGCGCACGTGATCCTCGCCACGGCCACGAGCGGGAAGGCCATGAGCGCCGCGCTGGGCGGCCTTGGCCTGAACGGCAAGATGATCATGGTCGGTGTGTCGCAGGAGCCGGTGGAAGTGCCGATCACGCAGTTCATCATGGGCCGCCACTCGGTGCAGGGCTGGCCCTCGGGCACCGCCGCCGATTCTCAGGAGACCCTGGCATTCAGCGCGCTCTCGGGCGTAAAGCCGATGATCGAGGAATATCCGCTCTCGCGCGCGGCAGAAGCCTATGAACGCATGATGAGCGGGAAAGCGCGCTTTCGTGTGGTGCTCAAGCCTGGCGCTTGACTAACATTCAGGCGGGATTGGCTACCGTCCCGTCTGCGGCCCGGCCTCGTCGTTCGCGAGGCCGGTCTCGTCGACATAGCGATCGACAGCACTGCTTACGGTTGGATCGAAGCGGTCGGCGCCGATATCCTCGAGCAAATCGAAACGTTTGAGCTTGTCGCGCACCGGGTCCTTCATCTCCGCGAAATGCAGCGCGATGCCGTGCTCGCGCAACGCATGGGTCAATTCGCGCAGCATGTCGGCAGACGTGACGTCTACGCTCGTCACGGGTTCCGCCGCCACGACGACCCGGCGTACCGGCGTGGGCGACGCTTCCACCGCTTCCATCAAACGCTGCTGGAACAGCTCGGCGTTCGCGAAGAAAAGCGGCGCGTCCCAGCGAAACAGCACGAGTCCCGGCGTGCGCACGGCTTCGGGATAGCGCGTGATGTCGTGATAGCCGCGCAATCCTTCCACGCGGCCGAGTACCGCGAAATGGGGCCGCCAGCCGTCCCAGAGGAATTCGATCACGGCGATCAACACGGCGAGGCCAATGCCGGGAATCGCCCCGAACACCGCGACTGCCACGAAGCAACCGATCGAAAGCCAGAACTCCCACTGCTGAATCCGGTAGATGCGCTTGAGGTCGGCGATTTCGAACAGCCCGAGCGCGGCGGCGATCACCACGGCGGCGAGCGCACTATTGGGCAGATTGCGCAACAGATTGGGCGCGACCATGAGCAGCGCCGCCACCGCGAGCGCGCCCACCACGCCGGTTAGCTGCGTGCGCGAGCCCGCGGCTTCGGCAACCGGCGTGCGCGACGAACTGCTGCTGATCGGAAAGCCCTGGAACAAACCGGCCGCGAAGTTGGCCACACCGAGACCCACCATCTCCTGGTTGGGATCGACGCGTGCGTGAAAGCGCGCCGCATAGGTGCGCGAGAGCACGCTCGTGTCGGCAAAGGCAATCAACGCGACGGCTGCGCCGCCCAGGACGATCTTCACCAGGTCCACGTTGGAGACCCACGGCAGCGAGAGTCCGGGCAGCCCCTGGGGAATCGTACCCAACACTTTCACGCCCTTGCTGTCGAGGTGGAAGAGACTGACCGAAAGCGTGGCCACGATCACGGCGATCAGGATGCCCGGCACTTTGTCAAAGCGCTTGAGCACGAGGATCAGCACGAGGCTTCCCGCGCCCACGGCAAAGCTGTACCAGTTGGCCTGGCCGCGCGCAACGGCCTGAACGAGGCTCAGAAAGTCTCTCATCGGGCCCTGCTCATCGATGGAGATGGCGAAGAACTTCGGCAACTGGCTAATGAGCACGGCGAGCGCAATGCCGTTCATATAGCCGTACCGGATAGGCTTGGACAGCAGCTCCGTGATGAAGCCGAGACGCAACAGCCCCATGGCGACGCAAACGAGACCGGAAACGATCGCCATCATGCTCGCCACGCCGATGGCGCGTGCGGGGTCGCCGCCCGCGACCTGCACCACCACCGCGAGTATGGGCGCGGCAAGCGCGGAGTCGGGGCCGAGCACCAGAATGCGGCTAGGCCCGAACACGGCATAGGCGAGCAACGGAATGATCGTGGCATAGAGACCGTAGACGCCGGGCACGCCGGACGCCGCCGCGTAGGCAATGCCGACCGGCACGAGCATGGTGGTCAGCACCAGCCCCGCCGCGAGATCGTTGAACAACCAGGCGCGTTGATAGGTCTTGAGCAACGTTACGCCGGGCAGCCAGCGCAGCCAGGATTGGCTTGCGGTTGCACTTGCGGGCTGTGCTTGGGTAGAGGCAGGTCTTTCCATATCCATAGGCCGGTTAATTGTCGTGAGAATGCTGGCGCTGGAAATCGTGGAGCCGACGGCGTGCGCTAAAAAGCATAGTTGAAATACGCGCGTCACAAAAGCCGCGTGCGGCCGCCTCGACTTCGGCATCATGAGTGCAGATTCAGGCCACCTTTCCCGCACTTTTTCGGGCATCGCCCGCAACCGCTGCGCCAACTGGGTGCGCAGCATCGACTGTCGCACTGCTGCGGTGCACAACGCGTTGCGCGCCGCGTTTCGCCACGTCGCGCCCAAAACCCCGTCCCGCACCGCTTTGCGGCCGGCGGACAAACTGGCACGCACCTTGCTGAATCATCATGCGCGCCCAGCGATGGCGCGCAATGCGCCGATTAACCGTCGAAGACGTCATGCCGACGACCACCGAATCCCCATGCTGCGCGTACTGCTCGTAACCGATACCGACAAGCCTATAGGCGACCTGCGCGACGCGCTCGCCAAGCTCGGCTACGACATGCTCGCCGAGCCCGCGACGCCGCAGGCGCTGCATCGCGTCGTCGAGCGCGAGCGGCCCGATGTCATCATCATCGACACCGAGTCGCCCTCGCGCGACACGCTGGAGCAGCTCGCCGTGATGAACGCCACCGCGCCGCGCCCGGTGCTGATGTTCAGCCACGACGCCAACCAGCAGCTCATCCGCTCGGCCGTCAGTGCCGGCGTGACCGCCTATCTCGTGGAAGGGCTCGCGAGCGAGCGCCTCGCGCCGATCCTCGAAGTCGCGCTTGCGCGCTTTGCACAGGAAGCGCAGTTGCGCGAGCGTCTCACGCAGGCGGAGAACGAACTGGCCGAGCGCAAGCTGATCGACCGCGCGAAGCGCATCCTGATGGAGCAACAGAAGCTGACCGAGCCCGCCGCCTACGCGGCGCTGCGCAAGCGCGCGATGAACCAGAGCGTGAAACTCGCCGAGGTCGCCCGCCAGATCGTCGCGGCGGGCGAAGCGCAGGACCGACCATGAACGCCACCACCACACTCGGCGCGCCCGAGAAAACCCATCTGAAGATCGGCTTCGTGCCGCTCGCCGACGCTGCGCCGCTCGTGGCCGCGAAGCTGCTCGAATTCGGCCACGCGCACGGCCTCACGCTCGAACTCTCGCGCCAGCCCTCGTGGGCCGCGCTGCGCGACAAGCTGCTTTCAGGCGAACTCGACGCCGCGCATTCGCTTTACGGCCTTGTGTATGGCGTGCAGCTCGGCCTTGGCGGCCCGCAGACCGACATGGCCGTGCTCATGGTGCTCAACCGCAACGGCCAGGCCATCACGCTCTCGAACCGGCTCGCGGATGCGCTCGCCGAACACGGCTCGCTGCCGCGCGCCCTTGCGACGCTGGCGCGCAAGCCCGTATTCGCGCAGACCTTTCCCACCGGCACGCACGCGATGTGGCTGTACTACTGGCTCGCTTCGCAAGGCGTGCATCCGCTGCGCGACATCGAAAGCGTGGTGATCCCGCCGCCGCAGATGGTGAGCGCGCTAGCGGAAGACCGCCTCGACGGCCTGTGTGTGGGCGAGCCCTGGCCGGGGCTCGCCGAGCAGCGCGGCGTGGGACGCACGATCATTCGCAGCGGCGAGATCTGGCCGGATCATCCCGAGAAGGTGCTCGCGTGCCGGCGCGACTTCGTGGCGCGCCATCCGAACACGGCGCGCGCGCTCGTGCAGACGATGCTCGAAGCGTGCCGCTGGCTGGACGGCGAAGGCAATCGGCGCGAAATCGCACAGTGGCTCGCACGCCCTGAGATGCTGGGCGTGGACGCCGCGCTGATCGCCGCGCGGCTCGAAGCGGATGCAGCGTCGCGCACGCCGGGCATGAAATTTTTCGAGGATGGCCGCGTGAACTATCCGCGCGAATCGGAGGGTGTGTGGTTTCTTTCGCAGTTCGAACGATGGGGCATGCTCGCGCGCCGAAGCGACTATCGCGAGATCGCGCGCGGCTTGAACCAGACGGCGCTGTACGGGCAAGCGGCGGCGGCGATGGGAATTTCGCTGCCGGGTGAAGCTGCGACCGCGCCGTTCGTCGACGGACGCGTTTGGGATGGAAAGGACGCGGCGCAGTACGTGGAGGGGTTCGGCATCAAGGCGTAAGCGCGGCCTGGCCGCGCTCAGCCTCTTACTTCACCACGACCTGCGTATGCCCGACGACCGGCGGCTTCTCGAAGTACGGGCCCACGAGGCCCCGCCACGCCTGAAAGTCGTCCGACTCGCGAAAGTGCACCATGTGATCCTCGACGGTATCCCACTGCACCACGAGCACATACTGGTTCGGCTCTTCCACGCCGCGCTGCAACTCCACTGCGCGGCAACCGCGCGCGCGGTGAAAGAGCGGCAGCGCCTGCGCCACGGCCGCTTCGAATTCGGCGTTCTTGCCTGCGCTCACCGTGATATGCGCCATCTCGTAGACCATCGTGTTCTCCTTGTGATTCGCGTTGATTCGCTATTGCAGTCAGTGTGTGTTCAGGCGTTCGATCACTTCGTCCGCAATCGCGAGCGAAGCCGTCAACCCCGGCGACTCGATGCCGTAGAGGTTCACGAGCCCGCTCACGCCGTGCTCGCGCGCGTCCTGGATCACGAAGTCGCCGCCGTGCTTGCCCGCCACCAGCTTCGGGCGGATGCCAGCATAACCCGGTTGCAGCGCGTCGTCAGGCAACGCGGGCCAGTAAGTGCGAATCGCCGCGTAGAATTTCGCCGCGCGGCCCGGGTCCACGGTGTAGTCGATCGTGTCGATCCACTCGACGTCGGGACCGAAACGCGCCTGGCGGCCCAGGTCGATCGTCAGGTGGACGCCCAGGCCGCCTTCCTCCGGCACCGGATAGATGAGCCGCGAAAACGGCGCTGCCCCCGCAAGCGAGTAGTAATTGCCCTTCGCGTAGCGCCCCTGCGGGATCGATTGCGCCGGCACGCCTTCGATGCAAGCCGCGACCTGCTGCGCATAGAGGCCCGCGCTGTTCACCACGCGCGTGGCGAGCAATTCCATCGGTTCGTCGCCGCCCGCTTTGAGCAGCGTCGGCTGGCCCGGACGCACAGCGCCGCCCGTGACCGGCGAGCAGAACGCGAGCATGCCGCCCGCAGCTTCGAAGTCGCCTTGCAGCGCGAGCATCAAGCCGTGGCTGTCGACAATGCCCGTGGAGGGCGATTCGAGCGCCGCCACGCAATTAAGCGCGGGTTCCATCGCGCGCGCCTCGTCGCGTTCGAGCCAGCGCAGATCGTCCACGCCATTGGCGGCCGCCGCCGCGCGAATCGCGCGCAGCGCGTCGAGTTGCCCTTCGTGCGTCGCGACGATGAATTTGCCGCAGCGGCTGTATTCCACGCCCTTCTCTTCGCAATACGCGTAAAGCTTGTGCTTGCCCTGCACGCACAGCCGCGCCTTGAGCGAGCCTTGCGGGTAGTAAATGCCCGCATGGATGACTTCGCTGTTGCGCGAACTGGTGCCCGTACCGATGGCGTTCTCCGCCTCGACGAGGACGGTTTCCCAGCCCTGCTGCGCGCACGCGCGCGCCACCGCGAGACCGACCACGCCCGCGCCGATCACGACGCAATCCACCGTGTCCGTCATGAAACTTCCTTTCTCGTCACGCGAGTGCTGTTTCGACTGGCGCTATTTTGCCCAATTCGCGTGGCTTGCGTGAAAGGATGCACACCATGAAAAAACGCCGCCCGATCCTGCGATCGGGCGGCGTCAAACAACTGCTGGAGATGATGAAGTCAAGCGTGCATCAGAAGTGCGTATGCAGGCCCACGCGCGCAACGGCCTGGCTTTGACCGCTCGAAGCGCCATCTGAGGAGTTCATGCCGTTGATCTGCGCAAGACCGCCGGAGCTTGCGCGCTGGTACACGCCCAGCACGTACACGCTGGTGCGCTTGGAAAGCGCGTAATCGACAATCGCCGCGACCTGGTGCGCGTGATTGTTGTCGACCACGTCGTTGCCCTTCATGTACATGTACGACGCGCCGGCGCTCAGTGCAGGCGTGAAGTTGTAGTGCGCGCCAACCGAGCCCTGATACACCGAGCCGCCATTGGCCGAATTGTGCACCGTGGTGAAGAGCGCGTTCGTGATCCAGCCGCCAAAGCGGTAGTGCGCACCGATGCCCCAGTTGCGCACGCTCACGTCGCCTTCGCCCGTCACGACGGTCTTGAGGTTCGTGTAGGCCGCGTTCACGCCGAAGTCATGCGCCGCGTAGTTCAGCGCGAAGCTCGTGCCGTTGGCCGTGCCGATCGAACCGGCCACGCCGCCGAAGCTGTACATCGCGCCCGCGCTGAAACCGCCGAACGTAGGCGACAGATACTTCACGGAGTTGTTGACGGTTTCGCCCGCCATGCGGTCCCAGTCGAACGACCCGGTCGCGTTGTTCGGCAGCGCGAGCTTCGTGAACGGACCCGCGCGGAAATCGTAGAAGTGGCCCGAGAGTTCCGCCGGATCGTTGCCCGCAAAATACAGCGAGTCGGTCATGAAGTCGTACTGATTACCGAGCGTGAGCTTGCCCAGCTTGTCGTTGCTCAGACCCAGAATCGATGTACGGCTGAAGAGGCTCTTGTTCGGCATGAAGGCGCCGTTGTCCACCTGGAACTGGTTGACGAGCTGGAAGAAGGCCTTCGTGCCGCCACCCAGGTCTTCCGTTCCCGTCATGCCCCAGAGGTTCGGGCCGTTCACGCCGTCGTCCATCTTGACGTTGTGCTTGCCGCCCTGGTTGCTCACGTAAGTAATGCCCGTGTCCATCATGCCGTAGAGCGTCACGCTGCTTTGCGCGAACGCCGGTACAGCACATGCCATCACGCCGATGGCCCCCGTAATCGCCAATGCAATCTTTTTGTACTGCTTATGATCCTGCATTCTCCAAGTCTCCTGTTTTGAACAAACCTGTTTATTCGAGCATCGAAGGTGAGCGGGCTCGCCGCCCCGAGATCAGGCGAGCCGCAAGCAAGCGCGCGGCATGCGGGCCGCGCGGGTCAAACGCGCACGAGAGGGCGAAACGCCCGCTCGCGCGCAAAAGGGAATCAGGAGATCAAGCGGTCAAACGCACGCTCAGACCGCGTCGGGCACCTTGCGCGTCTTCAGGAACGCTTCGAGGGTTTCGCCGCGCATGCTCGCGTACATGCCGAGATTCGTGATCTTCACCACGCGCGCGAACTTCTCCAGCACGAAGAAGCACACGCCGTATTGAATGAGGCCGAGCCAGTCCGTTGCGTCGACGAGCGCGCGCTCTTCATCGGTGAGCCCGGCGGCGTCGTAGGCGGCCTTGCGGTTGTTGAGCCACAAATCGCGCGCTTGTGGCAAACGCATTTCCCAGAAGAAGCGATTCAGACGCATCGCCTTCATGCTCTGGCGAATGTCGAAGGGGTAGGTGCCCGTCAGTTCCTCGATGCCAACCAGTTGCGGATTCATTGCTGGGCCTCTTCTTCGTACACCGTGACCGCCATCGCCGTGCTGGTCGCGAGATAGTAGTTGCGATGGACTTCGCGGATCTTGTCGCCGAGCGCGCCGCGCATGGCGAGCCACATGATCGTCTCCACGCTTTCCGCGCCGCCGAGGCGCACGTAGTCCACGTGCTTCATGCGTGCGAGGCGCTCCGGATCGTTCACGATCAGGTCGAGGAACTCCATGTCCCATTCGGTGTTGTTGTAGCCGCTGCGCTCGCCGTGCACCTGGTGCGAGAGTCCGCCCGTGCCCACCACCACGACGTCGAGGTCCTGCTCGAACGATTCGATCGCGCGGCGCAGCGCCTGGCCGATCCGGTAGCAGCGATTGGCCGTGGGCAGCGGATACTGGAGCACGTTCACCTGGATCGGCACCAGCGCCGCAGGCCAGCCGCCTTCGTGCGGCAGCATGAGCGAAAGCGGCGAGTTGCAGCCGTGGTCGAGCGGCTTGTCCTGGAAGATCGTGAGGTCGAACTCGTCGTTCACGAGCTGCTCGGCAATATGGATCGCGAGATCGGGGTGGCCCGCGATGTCCGGCAGCGCCCGCTTGCCCGCACCTTCGTCGGCGAACTCGTGATTCGCGGAAACGCCCAGCGCGAACGTCGGGTAGCAGTCGAAGAAGAAGCTGTTGGCGTGGTCGTTGTAGAACATCACGAGCGCGTCCGGCTTGCGCTCGGCCAGCCACTGCGCGACCGGTTCGTACCCCTGGAAGAGCGGCGCCCACGCGGGTTCGTTCTGCTTGCCCTTGTCGTATGCCATGCCGATTGTCGGCACGTGCGATGTGCCGATGCCGCCCACTATTCTTGCCATGATCTTGCCCTCTGCTGCTGTTCATGCGGCGCGCTCGCGCCGCGCTGGACCGGATACGTCGGCAGACGCCTTCGATCCATCAATTGGGATACGAAATTACAAAAACACCGCCCAAACCGTAAGCAAGGGTTAACCACGAATTTTTCCCTTTCCCTCATGAATTCAGGGCTTATGCGCGTTTGCACACACTCGGCCGATCGCTCAAACCCGCGCGCCGCAACGGTTTTTGGTATCCTGAAATCCTGTTGCAGGAAGTGCGGCAGCTCCGCCCCGGCAACCCCCTCATAAACGAAACAGATATCAAAAGAACGAACTCGCAATGGCCACGCGCGCCACACGCCGCGCGCCTCGCCAACTGCGATTCACGCATGACATGAACGGGACAACCCAGCAAACCATCGTGCAGGCGCTGCGCACGCGCATCCTCTCCGGCGAACTCGAACCCGGCGAGCGGCTCGTCGAGGCGCAGCTCGCCGAGCGCCTCGGCATTTCGCGCACGCCGCTGCGCTATGCGCTGAGTGTGCTCGCCACCGAAGGCCTCGTTGAGCGCTCGGGCGCGCGCGGCTATATCGTGCGGCGCTTTTCGGTGACCGACGTGCTCAACGCCATCGACGTGCGCGGCGTGCTCGAAGGGCTCGCCGCACGCCAGGTCGCCGAGCGCGGCGTGGATGCGGCGCTCGCGCGCGCGCTCGAAGACTGCCTGCGCGAAGGCGACGCGATTTTCGCGGCCGGCGTGCTCGACAGCGAAGCGGAGACGCGCTACGCCGCGATGAACGGCCGCTTCCACGCACTCATTGTGGAAGCGGCGCACAATCTTGCGGTGAGTGCCGCGCTCGGGCTCAACGACAAGATTCCATTCGTCTCGCCGGGCACGGTGGTGTTCGACAAGGCCGCGCATCAGCGCCAGTTCATGATGCTCTCGTACGCGCACCGCCAGCATCACGCCATCGTCGGCGCGCTTGTGAACGGCGAAGGCGCGCGCGTCGAAGCGCTGATGAAAGAGCACACGCATATTTCGAAGGAGAGCCTCAACCTCTCGGTCGACCGGCTGCATCTGAGCGCGGTCGGCGACGCCGCCGCAGTTGCCTCGGTTACCGCATGAGACACGGCATGTTTCCCATCCAAAACGACATGATCGAGCCGTGAGCCAGCCCGAACTCCTCAACCTCGCGCATCTGCGCGCTTTTCGCCTCGTTGCCGACACGGGCAGCGCCACGCGCGCCGCTTCGGCCCTGTATCGCGCGCAATCGGCTGTCACGCGTTCGGTGCAGGAACTGGAGACGGCCCTTGGCGCGCCGCTCTTCGAGCGCAAGCCTTCGGGCATGCTGCCCACGGCCGTGGGCCGCGTGGTGCTCGAGCGCTGCGCGCGCATTTTCGGCGAACTGGAAGAGCTCGCGCAGTGGTGCGCCGCGCGCCAGGCGCGCCGGCGCGCGTTGAGCGAAGGCACGCTGCCCGCGTACCTGCTCAATACGCGGCGCCTGCAGCTATTCGTCGCGCTGGCGCGGCACCGCCACATGCCGAGCACGGCCAATGCATTCGGCATCAGTCAGCCCGCCGTGAGCAGCGCCATGCGCGTGCTCGAAAGCGGCTCGGGCGTCACGCTCTTCCATCGCGGGCCGCGCGGCGTGCTGCTCACGGCCGAGGGCGAAACCTTCCTGCTGCATGTGCGGCGCGCGCTCAACGAACTGCGCCACGTGCCCGACGATATCGCGGCGCTGCACGGCAATATCCAGGGCGCGGTGACGGTGGGCGCGCTGCCTTTGGGCCGCACGCTGATCCTGCCGGCCGCCATCGCGCGCCTGTCCGCGCAGCATCCGGGCGTGCGTGTCGTGACCGACGAAAGCGCTTATGAACTGCTCGTAGCGGGCCTGCGCGCGGGCGACGTGGACTTCGTGCTCGGCGCGCTGCGCGAGAACGATGCGGCCAGCGGCCTTGGCAACGAGAGACTGATGTCGGAAGACATGGTGGTGCTCGCGCGGCGTGATCATCCGTTCGCGAAAAAGCATGGCCTCACGCTGAACGATCTGCGTGACGCTCAGTGGATTCTTTCGCGCACGCATTCGCCCTCGCGGGGGCTCCTCGAAGCGCAGTTCCGGCGCGTGAAGCTCAAGCCGCCGCTGCCCACCGTCGAAACCGCCGATCTCGCCGTGATACGCGGGCTGCTGCTCGGCACGGACATGATCACGGCGCTCTCGGCGCAGCAGTTGCATTACGAAATCGAGTCGGGCCAACTGGTGATTCTCGACGTGCCGTTGCAGCACACGCGCCGCGACATCGGGCTCACGCTGCGCGCGCAGGGTTCGCCCTCGCCCGCGGCGCGCGCGCTGATCGACGCGATCCGGCTCGCGGTGATGGATGTTGCGCCCGCAACGCGCGTGGTGGAAGGACGGCGCGCGGGTTGAGTGTCGAGCGGCTGAGCGCAGGAGGCATGCATACATGGCAGAAACCTGGCAATTCCAGATCCGTATCACCGTCATGTCCGAACTGGCCGATGCGCTGAGGGCAAATAGTCCCTATGAGGGGCGCGATTTGCTCGAAGCCGTTTTGCGCGAGCACGACGCCTCCTTGAAGTGCCAGTTTGACGCATTCGCCGACTATGTCGAGGAGGCGGAACGTGCCGGGAGCGAGCGCTATCCGCTGTATCAGTGGACGAAAGATACGATCGACAACCCCGAGAAAAAGGCGAAATACCTGAAGTCGTTTGCCGTGTATGTCCGCGGCGAAGAAGTCTACGACAGGCAAACCGCCGACTCGCTGTACGCGCAACTCTCGGCCCTCGCTGAGCAGGTGCTCATCGAAAGCGTGAACCGGTTCGATACGAATCCGGCCAACAATCCGCAGCCGCCCGCGCGCAATTGAGGCAGGCACTCATTCTGCCGCATCGCACCATCGTCGCAGGCTACCTAAAGCTTTGCCTTTCGATAGAATCAGTTTTCGTCGCGGCAAAAACCCTAATTTATCGGAGGCGAGCGTGCCAGGTTTACTTCCCAATGTCGACCGCGAGGGACTCCTCGAATATTCAGTCGTATACACCGACCGCTCGATCAATCACATGTCGCAGCGCTTTCAAGGCGTCATGCGAGACATTTCCAGCTCCCTGAAAAAGGTCTACAACGCGAAGTCGGTCGTTGTGGTCCCGGGCAGCGGGACCTTCGGCATGGAAGCGGTTGCGCGGCAATTCGCGACGAACAAGAAGTGCCTCGTCATCCGCAATGGCTGGTTCAGTTTCCGCTGGTCGCAGATTTTCGACATGGGCAGCATTCCGTCCGAGTCGATCGTGTTGAAAGCGCGTCCGGTCGAGCAAGGAAGGCAGGCCGCCTACGCACCGCCGCCGATCGAAGAGGTCGTCGCTGCGATCAAGGCAAACAAGCCCGATCTGGTCTTTGCACCGCATGTCGAAACCGCATCCGGGATGATGCTGCCCGACGCGTATTTGCGCGCCGTTGCCGACGCCGTGCATGCCGTGGGCGGTATGTTCGTGCTCGATTGCATCGCTTCCGGCACGGTCTGGGTCGACATGGAAGCGAGCGGCGTCGATATCCTGATCAGCGCGCCGCAAAAGGGCTGGAGTGCGTCGCCGTGCTGCGCGCTCGTCATGCTCGGCGCGCTCGCCCGCGAAAGAATTGAATCCACGACGAGCACCAGCTTCGCCTGCGACCTGCGCAAGTGGCTGCAGATCATGGAGGCCTACGAGAACGGGGGCTTCGCCTATCACGCCACGATGCCCACCGACAGTCTCGCGACGCTGCGCGACGTGATCAAGGAAACCGAGGCATACGGCTTCGACAAGGTCATGGCGGAGCAGCTCGAACTCGGCAAGCGCATTCGCTCGCTGCTGGTTAGCAAGGGTTTCAGAAGCGTGGCGGCCGAAGGCTTCGAGGCGCCGGGCGTCGTGGTCAGCTACTCGGACGACGACGGCATACGTTCCGGCAAGAAGTTCGCCGATGCCGGCCTGCAAATCGCGGCTGGCGTTCCCTTGCAGTGCGACGAGCCCGAAGACTTCAAGACCTTCCGCATTGGGTTGTTCGGCCTCGAAAAACTGCATGACGTCGAAGGCGCGGTGGACAGACTCGCCAAGGCATTGGACCGTATTCTTTAGAGCGATTTTCCTGAGGCGCACGGCCTCATGTAGCCACGATGTAAAACGAGCGCCCTCGCGGCGCTCGTTGTCTTTCTTGCTGCGGTACGTCGTGCCCGCTTACGTCCGTGCGACGCACGGCTCGTGTGCGGCCATCGAACGTTGCGGACTCAAGCGTCTGCCGGCGTGTCGACGTAGCGCAGGCCCTTTTCGGCAAGGCGCTCGCGCATGCCATAGTAGTCGAGGCCGAGCGTGCCGCCAGCCAGCACGGCGCGGGTCTTTTCTTCCTTGGCGAGACGCGCCTGGGTCGCTTCCACGACCTTCGCAACCGTGGCGAACGGCACCACGACCACGCCGTCGTCGTCGGCCACGATCACGTCGCCCGGATGCACGATCTGCTGCGCACACACCACCGGCACGTTAACCGAACCGAGCGTTTCCTTCACCGTGCCTTGCGCCGAAACGGCCTTCGACCACACCGGAAAGTCCATCGCCTTCAATGCGCGCACGTCGCGGCAACCCGCGTCGATGATGAGCCCCCGCACGCCGCGCGCCGCGAGCGAGGTGGCGAGCAGCTCGCCGAAGTAGCCGTCTTCGCAGGGCGAAGTGGGCGCGGCCACGAGCACGTCGCCTTCGCGGCACTGCTCCACAGCCACGTGCAGCATCCAGTTGTCCGAGGGCGGCATGAGCACGGTCACGGCCGAGCCCGCAATCGCGGCGCCCGAATAAACGGGCCGCAAGTACGTGGCGAACAGGCCGAGGCGGCTTTGCGCCTCGTGCACGGTGGCCGTGCCTGCTTCCTTGAGAATTTCGATGTGGCGCGCGTCGGCGCGCGGAATCTGGGTGACGACTACACCGCGTTTCATGACAGATCTCCCACCACTGCGGGCGTCAGGCGCATATAGCCTTCCGCGTATTGAATGTCGCGCTTCGCCGTAATGCCGATGTTGCGCTTGGCCTGCACGCCGCGCTGTTGCGCGACACGCGTGTAGTACTCCCAAAGGTGTTCCTGGCCCGCCATGCATTCAATGGCGCGGCGCTTCACGTCCCACACTTCGGTGATGTCGAGGAAAGTGTTCGGAATCCACTCGCACTGCTCGGTCTGGTGCGGCTCGAACGCATAGACGGGCGGCGCGCCGACGATCTTCTGCCCCGGATTGTGGCCTTCGGCCTGGGCGATGATGCGCGCTTCCTGCGCCACGTGCATGGCGAGCGGATGATCGAAGTTGTACGGGTCTTTCGGCGAATGGCTCAGCACGAACGCGGGCTGCACATCGCGATAGATGTCGACGAGGCGCAGGAGCGCCTCGTCCGATACGCGCAGCGGATAGTCGCCCAAATCGAAGAACTCGCATTCCGCGCCAAGAATCTCGGCGGCGGCGAGCGCTTCCTCGCGGCGCGCGGCTTTCACCTTCTCGATGGTCATGTCGGGACCCTTGCGCCAGAGCTTCGCAGACTCACCGCGCTCGCCGAACGAGAGGCACACCACCTTCACGCGATAGCCATTCTTCTTGTGCAGGGCAATCGCGCCGCCCGCGCGCCATACGAAATCCGCGCTGTGCGCGCTCACCACGAGCATCGATTTTTCAGTCATTTCCGGTTCACCAGACGTCGATCATCACGAAGCCCCATTGTAGGTTTGGGCGCCCCTCGCGAACCAACAAAAGGACTGCCTAAAGGCATCGAATCTGTTTATCGATGCCACATGGAACTCGCCTCGTGGACGGTCCAGGACCGCGTCTCGCGCATGCGGCGGCAACCGCCCTACGGCGTATTGGTTGAGCGCGCAACGTTGGACGAAGCCGTGCGCTCACACGCTGCACGCAAGTATTGCGACCCCGATTTTTTCAACCTTTCGTTGCGCCCACATCGAATACCCGGAACCGAAATTGTTGCGTAAACGCTGAATACACCTATTGACAGCAATATTTAAATAACAAGCATTCTCATTTGCAATACAATCCGCATACTTTTCCGGGCCGTTCATGGGGCCAGCTCCGCAAGCCCCGTCTGACCGGCAAAGCATAACCATTCGCCCGGAGCCTGAGCACAGCATCAAGGCATCACGCGGCGCCAGCGCTACCTTCGCTACGAACCCTTTTTATGTCCGCATCTCGTTTGCACACGCCTTTCACTTTGCCTTCGCGTCTCCCGACTTCCCGCGTTGCCATCCTCGCCGCCATCGCCGTTGCCTTCAGCCTGCCGGCCGCAGCGTTCGCGCAAGCTGCCGCGGCGCCCACCGCAGCGAGCGGCGCCGCCGCAACCGGTGACGCCAGCAACGCCACGCTGCCCACAGTGAAGGTGCAAGCGACCCAGGAAACGCTGCCGGGCGACCTCCAGCCGACCTTCGGCGGCGGCCAGGTGGCGCGCGGCGGCGACTTCGGCGTGCTCGGCTCGCAGAAGAACATCAACATGCCCTTCAGCATGGCGACCTACACGGCGAAGCTGATCGAAGACCAGCAGGCACGCACCATTGGCGACGTGCTCTCGAACGATCCGGCCGTGCGCACCGCCTACGGTTACGGCAACTTCCAGGAGGTGTACGTCATTCGCGGCTTCACGCTCGATAGCGACGACATCTCGCTCAACGGCCTGTACGGCATCACGCCGCGCCAGCTCGTCGAAACCGCCGCGCTCGAGCGCGTGGACGTCTTCAAGGGCGCGAGCGCGTTCCTGAACGGCGCATCGCCCAACGGCAGCGCGATCGGCGGCAGCGTGAACCTGCAGCTCAAGCGCGCCGACGACAAGCCGCTCACGCGCGTGACGCTCGAAGGCAGCGCCTCGGGCGAGTTCGGCACGCATATCGACGTGGGCCGCCGCTTCGGCGACAACGACCAGTTCGGCATTCGCGTGAACCAGTACAACCGCGACGGCGAAACGAGCATCGACGGCGAAATGCGCCGCGCCAATCAAACGGCTGTAGCGCTCGACTGGCGCGGCGAGAAGCTGCGTCTCGAAGGCGACTTCATGTATCAGCGCCAGCACGTTTCGGACGGCCGCCCCGTTGTCTACGTGCTCGGCGACGAAATTCCCGGCGTGCCGTCGGCCACTCACAACTACGCGCAGACCTGGTCGTATAGCGACGCGGAAGACACCGTCGGCATCCTGCGCGCCGAATACGACTTCCAGCCCGGCTGGACCGCGTATGTGACCGGCGGCGTGCGTCACACGAACGAGCACGGCGAATACTTCTCGCCCTACTACACCGATCCGGAGACAACGACCGGTTCGCGCCTGGGCGTGGTGCGCAAGGAAGGCGCGACTTCGGCTGAAGCGGGTGTGCGCGGCCATTTCGACACCGGCCCCGTGAGCCATTTCGTGACCGCCGGCGCGTCGATCGTGCGCGTGGAAACGCAATCGGGCTGGACACTCTCCAATTCGTTCCCGACGAGCCTCTACAGCGGCGTGCAGGTGCCGTATCCGGCGACGGCATACCAGGCCGGTATGGACGGCAACCCGCCTATCACGGCGCTGAACCTGATGCGCAGCATCTCCGCGTCGGACACGCTCGGCTTCTTCCATGACCGCGTACTGTTCACGGTGGGCGTGCGTCACCAGGAGATTCTGTCGAACGGCTACTCGTCGTCGACGCTGCTGCAAACATCGAACTACAACGACTCGATCACCACGCCGCTCTTCGGCCTCGTGGTCAAGCCGTGGGAGAACGTGTCGATCTACGCGAACCGCAGCGAGTCGCTTTCGGCGGGCGGCATCGCGCCGCAGGGCTCGGTGAACTACGGCGATCAGCTCGCGCCGGAGCGCACGAAGCAGTATGAAGTCGGCGCGAAGTACGACAACGGCAAGTACGGCGCGCAGCTCGCGCTGTTCCAGCTCGAAAAGCCGCAGACGTACACCAACAGCGCGGGCGTGTATGTGGCCAATGGCAACGAGCGCCATCGCGGCGTGGAAGCATCGGTGTTCGGCGAGGTGTACAAGGGCGTGCGCCTGATTGCGGGCGCGACTTATATCAACGCCGTGCAGCTCGACACCGACGGTGGCGCGACCGACGGCAAGACGCCGGTGGGCGTGCCGAGCTTCCTGCTCAACCTGGGCGCCGAATACGACGTGCCCGGGGTGCAAGGCCTCACGCTTTCGGCGCGCTGGACGCATACGGGTCCGCAGTATTTCGACGCGGCCAACACCATGTCGATCAAGGCCTGGGACACGGTGGATATCGGTGCGCGCTATGCGACGAGCGTGTTCGGGCGGCCGACTACATTCCGCGCCAATGTGTATAACCTCGCGAACAAGGCGTACTGGTCGTCGACCAACGGCGGCTATCTGACGATGGGCGCGCCGCGTACGGTGCTGTTCTCGATGACGACGGACTTCTGATCGGCAATCGCACGCGCGTAACTAGATAAAAAAGCCTGGCAGTTTATCTGCCAGGCTTTTTTGTTTGGCGGCACGTGTCTTCGCTAGCCGCCCACCACCGTAATCGCAAACCCATCCCACCCCTTGCTCCCCACCGTCTGCACAGCGGTCGTCTCCAGACGTTTGTCGTGCGCCAGCATGTCGAAGTAGCGCCGCAAGCCGACCACATCGTCCTCGTGATGCGCGGGGTCGGCCACACGCCCTTCACGCACCACGTTATCGGCCACGATCACCGTACCGCGGAGCGAAAGCTTCAGCACGCGTTCAAGGTAGTGCGGATTGTTGCTCTTGTCCGCGTCGATAAACACGAAGTCGAACGGCGGCACGCCTTGTGCGATGAGCGCATCGAGCGATTCGAGCGCGAGGCCCGTCATGACCGTCACCTTCGCATCGAGCCCCGCGCGCGCGATGTTGGCGCGCGCAACGGCCGCGTTTTCGGGGCTGAATTCAAGCGACACCATCGCGCCGTCGCCGGGCAGCGCGCGCCCAAGCCAGATCGCGCTATAGCCGCCAAGCGTGCCGATTTCGAGTATGCGCCGCGCGCCCTGAATGCGCGCGAGCAGATGCAGAAACTTGCCCTGATTCGGCGCGACGTTGATCGCGCGAAGCCCCGCTTTGGCGCTGGCCGCGAGTGCGCCATCGAGCGCCTCGTCGGGACCAACCAGGCGTTCGCAGAACCAGTCGTCCACCGCTTGCCACGTTTGCTCGTTCATCACCCTGCTCCCCTTTTGGATCAAGCTACGAAGATTACCGTACCGGTTCGCGCCACATCAATTCGGCATCCTGATTGATTGACCGAAGTTGAGCGCTGACTTTTTGCGCACCGCCGCCATAACCCGCGTTGCGCATTCGCAACGCCGCCGCGCTTTGTTGCGTGCACAGGAATTGTCAAGCGCATCCAAACTTGCGGCCCAAACCACGCGCGCCATTGTCAAACCGGCCGCCAGGCCACGCCAGCCCGTCGTCTGCGCGCTATACGCAACAGGCATAAACACGTGCATTCATAGGGCGCGATCCTCGTCTCTCCGCTAAACTCCACCCACATTGACGCCGTTTCGAGATAACGACTGGCGGCATCACGCCGCCACGATCCCTGGTCGCTGTCTTTGCAGGATAAAGACAGCCACTGCGAAGAAAACAAAGGGCTGTTGCGATGCGACTATCCGTTCAAGTTGGGCTGGGCGCGCTCGTCGCCGGATTGCTGCTGGGGGCGAGCCTCTTCGCGGTGGACAAATCGGCTATCGCGGCTACACAGACCAATACACAGACCACCAAGGCGGCCGCTGCCGGAGCAAGCGACGTTCCCGCCTCCGCGCCGGCAGCAGCCTCTGCCGCAGTGACCGGTCCCGTCGTCATCCAGACTGCTCCTGGCTCCGTCATTCCCGAGCCTGCGGCGTCAGCGCCGCTCGGCGAGCCGCGCTCGCGCACGTTCACGCTGCGCCAGATGGGTGTGTACGGGCCGATCGCGCTGCGCGGCCTCGATCCCACCGCCGGCATGAGCGTCGACGTGCGCACCGACGAAGTCGTCACCGGCGCGAAGCTCAAGCTCGTCTACACCTACTCGCCCTCGCTGATCTGGTCGCTCTCGCATTTCAAGGTGTTTGTGAACGGTGAAGTCGTCGCGACGATTCCGCTCGTCAAAGAGACGGCCGGGCAGCTCGTGACGAGCGAGATCGATCTCGATCCGCGCCTCTTCACGGACTACAACCGCATCAACGTGCAGATGATCGCGCACTACGCGCTCGATCACTGCGAGGATGCCTATCATTCGAGCCTCTGGGCCGACGTGAGTCCGGCCACGTCGCTCACGCTCAACACGGCGGCCATCGTCCTGCCCGACAGCGTCGGCCTCCTGCCCGTGCCGTTCTTCGACCGCCACGACAACCGGCTCGTGCGCGTGCCCTTCGTGCTCGCCGGCAACGCGGGCGTGCCCGTGCTGCGCGCGGCGGGCGTCGTCTCGTCGTGGCTCGGTGCGCTCGCGAGCTATCGCGGTTCGCGCTTCCCCGTAGCGCGCACTGTGCCAGCCGACGCCAACGCCATCGCGCTCGTGCTGCCGGGCCAGGTGCCCGAGGGGCTGAACCTGCCGGAAATCAAGGGCCCCACGGTCTCGGTCATGGCGAACCCGGCCGCCGATCCGCAGTCGGGCCGCAAGCTCCTCGTGATTGCAGGCCGCACGCCCGAAGAGCTCCTGAACGCCGCCTACGCGCTCGCGCTCGGCCAGGCCGGCATGGCGGGCAGCAGCGTGATGGTGAAGTCAGTCGATCTCGGCCCGGCGCGCAAACCCTACGACGCGCCGAACTGGGTGCCCACCGACCGCCCCGTGCTGTTCCGCGAGCTGGTGACCGACCCGCAACAGCTCCAGGTGTCGGGCTACAACCCGCCCGCGATCCGCGTGAACATGCGCGTGCCCGCCGACCTCTATGCCTGGGCGCGGGGCAACGTGCCGCTCGACATCCGCTACCGCTATACGGCGCCTTCCGCGTGGAACGACTCGGTGCTCAACGTGAGCATCAACGATCAGCTCGTGCGCTCGCAGCGTTTGCGGCCCGTCACGCGCGCCTCCGACGAAGCGCGCATCAACGTGCCGCTTCTTTCGGGCTCGGACACGCGCGCAGCGACCAGCCTGGAGATCCCCGCGTTCCGCGTGGGCAGCGACAACCAGTTCCAGTTCCAGTTTCATATCGATTCGCAGAAGACAGGCCTGTGCACCTCCACCGCCACCGATGTCGCGCGTGCGGCGGTCGATCCCGACTCGATCATCGACTTCAGCGGCTTTGCGCACTACACGGCGCTGCCCAATCTCGCGTTCTTCGCGAACAGCGGCTATCCGTTCACGCGCATGGCCGACCTTTCCGACACGGCCATCGTGATTCCCGACGAACCCGACACGAAGGACCAGGAAGCCGTGCTCACGCTGCTCGGCCACATGGGCCAGTGGACCGGCCTGCCCTCGCTGCGCATGACGATCGTGCCCGCCAGCCAGGTGGACAGCGTGCGTGACAGCAATCTGCTCGTGATCGGCGCGGGCTCGGGTGCGCAGTTGCTCGAGAAGTGGGGCAAAGACTTGCCGCTTCTCATCGAGCGCGGCAGGACCGAGGTGACCACGCGCGACCAGCGCACCGGCTGGCCCGGCTGGCTTGGCGGCACCGAGGACGAGGACCCGACGCCGTCGGGCCGCTCGATCGTCACGCTCGGCGGACCGATGGCGGCGCTCATCGGCTTCGAATCGCCGCTCAGGTCGGGCCGCAGCGTGGTGGCGCTTGCCACCACCTCGTCGGCGCAACTCGGCGACATGCTCGATGCGCTGCAAGATGGCGGCAAGATCTCGCAGATTCACGGCGACCTCACGCTCGTGCGCTACGGCCAGGTCGAGGGCCTGCGCGTCGGCAAGCGCTATTTCGTCGGCGATCTGCCGTGGTATGCGCGCGCGTGGGTGTTCATCTCGCGCTACCCGGCGCTGATGGCGCTCGCGGGCATTCTGGCCGGTCTGATCGTTGCGCTCACCGTGTTCTGGGCGCTCGGCCGCATGGCCACGCGCCGCTCCGGGACCTGACGATGCGCCCGCGAACGGCCACGCTCGCGCCCGCTCCGGCGCCACGGCTTGCGCCCCGGCTCATGCGCTGGCTCGCGGCCGGCGCGCTCGCCTGCGCGCCACTCATGCCGCTGGCTCTGCTGATGCCGGCCGTCACGGCGCACGCGGCTGCGCCAGCCGCCAACCCCGCCGCCTGCGCATGGCCCGCATGGACCACGTTCCGCAGCACGCTGCTGAGCGCGGATGGCCGCGTGATCGACGCAAGCACGCCGCGCCAGGTGACCGTTTCCGAAGGGCAGTCCTACGCGCTCTTCTTCGCGCTGGTCGCGAACGACCGCGCGAGCTTCGACAAGGTCCTCACGTGGACCGAGAACAATCTCGCGCAGGGCGACCTCGCCACGCATCTGCCCGCATGGATCTGGGGACGTGGCGACATCGGCGATGACGGCAAGCCGGTTGCAGCTTCGGGCGCTTCCGCCGCACATGCCGGCGAGCCGCAGTGGGGTGTGATCGACAGCAACCCCGCCAGCGACGCCGACATCTGGATCGCCTACACGCTGCTCGAAGCCGGGCGCCTCTGGAACGAGCGTCGCTACACGGCGCTCGGCACGGTGATGGCCCGCAACATCGTGCGCGAGGAAACCGCCGTGCTGCCGGGTCTTGGCCGCACGGTGCTGCCGGGGCCAGTGGGGTTCACGATCGGCAAGGACGGCTGGCGCCTGAACCCGAGCTACGTGCCGCTGCAGGTCATGCGCCGCTTCATGCTCGCGCTGCCCGAAGCGAGCGAATGGAAGGCGCTGCTCGCTTCGTCGGCGAGAGTCGTCAACGAGACTGCGCCCAAGGGCTACTCGCCCGACTGGGTGGAGTATCACGCGAAAGGCGGCTTCGCCCCCGACGCGCAAACCCACGCCGAAAGCGCCTACAACGCGATCCGCGTGTACCTGTGGGCCGGCATGCTCGCGGGCGACGACCCGCTGCGCGCCAGCACGCTCGCCACCTTCAAACCGCTCGCGGACTTCGTCGGCGCGCATGGTTTTCCGCCCGAGCGCGTCGACACGACCACGGGCACGCCGGGGCCGAACGAGGGCAACGGCGGCTTTTCCGCCTCAGTGGCGCCGTATCTGGCGGCGCTTGGCCGCAACGATCTCGCGAACGCCCAGGTCGAGCGCAGCCGCACACTCGCGCAGAAGTCGCCGCCTGGCTACTACAGCAGCGTGCTGATGCTATTCGGGCTCGGCTATCTCGACGGGCTTTACCATTTCGACGCGCAAGGCCGCGTTGCCCCAGCATGGACGAGCGCATGCCCCACGCCGCGCTGAACGCCCTCGCGTCTGCCCGCCGCGCCGCCCGTTTGCGCAGCGCGCGCCGTGAGGCGCGACGCCTGGCCGCGCGCGCGTTGCGGGGCGAGGCGGTTGCATGCACGCCGCAGCGCTTGTTGCCAAACATCGCTCCGAAACTCACGCCCAGACTCGCGCCGATCATCGCGCTGCTCTTCGCGGCTTCGCCGTATCTGGCGTGGGCGCAGGCCGGCGCTCAGCCAGCCGCCAACGCCGCTACGCCAGCCGCCCAGGCCGCGCAACTGCTCTCGGCCGCGCGCATGTGGGAAGGCAAAAACCGTCCGGACGTCGCGCGCTCTCTCGTGCAAAAAGCCCTGCTGTTCGACCCGCAGCAGCCCGACGCGCTCGCATTGCTCGGCGAAATCGAGCTGCGCGAAAACCGCCCGGCCGAGGCCGCGAAGATCCTCGCGCAGCTCAAGAAGATCGCCCCGAACGCGAGCGCGACGAAGGAGCTCGACGACGCTTACCGCGTCGCCACGAGCGGCAAGATGGAGATGGCGCAGATCCGCCTGCTCGCGGCCGCCGGCAAGAGCGAGGAAGCCTCGGCGCGCCTGCTCAAGCTGTTTCCGAACGGTGCGCCCGCGGGCGATCTCGCGCGCGACTACTACCGCATCCTGGCCGGCACGACCGCGGGCCGCGCGCAGGCGATCAGCGAATTGCGCACGCGTGTGAAGCAGAATCCGAACGATCCGCGCCTCGCGCTGATCCTCGGCGACCTGCTCACCGACCGCGCCGACACGCGCATGGAAGGCCTCAACCTGATTTATCACGTGTACCAGCGCCAGGACAGCAACCGCGCGCTCGCGCTCGAACTGTGGCGCCGTTCGCTCGCAAGCGCCGGGCGCGACGATCCCGCGTATTACGTGTGGTATCTGCGCTATCTGCAGGAAGTGCCCGACGACGCCGACGCGCAGCAGACCGTCGCCGATCTCGGCAAGAAGCTCGGCGCGAAGGGCCAGGCGCAGGCGCTCGCCCAGGCGCAGAATCCGCAGGCTGTCATCACTGCGCCCGCGCCCTCGCGCACAACGGGAACGAGCGGCGCTTCGACCCAGGCGCGCGCCCGTCCCGGCCCCGGCGCCGCCGACCGCGCGCGCGGCCTAGCGCAACTCGACCGCGGCGATCTGAAGGAAGCCGAAGCTTCGCTGCAAAGCGCGCAGCGCGCGAACCCCAACGACGGCGAGACCATCGGCGCGCTCGGGCTCGTGCGGTTGCGCGAAGGCCGCCACGACGAGGCGCGCGAACTGTTCGCGCGCGCGCTCAAACTCGACCCGGACAACGCCGGCAAGTGGCGCAGCCTCGAAAAGACGGCCACCATCTGGGGCACCATTGCGAAAGCGCGCGACGCCAATTCGCAAGGCAAGCCGGAAGAAGCCGAAGCGCTCGCGCGCGAAGCGCTCAAGCTCGATCCGGGCAACACCACCGCCAGCGATATCCTGGGCAGCGCGCTCATCGCGCAGAAGAAGTGGCCCGAAGCCGAAGCCGTGTTGCGCCCGCTCGTGAACGCCCCCAAGCCCGACATGGACGCGCTGCGCGGCCTCGTGACGGTGCTGCGCGAAACGAATCGCGAAAACGAGATCGAACCGCTCATCGCGGCCACGACGCCACGCGTAAGCGGATCGACGGCGGAACTCAAGCGCCTGCACGCCGAGCTGCTGTCGATCCAGGCCGACCAGCTGCTCGCGGACAACCGCAAGAGCCCGGCCATCGCGAAGCTCGAAGAAGCCGTGCGCCTCACGCCCGACGACGCCTGGACGCGCTTCACGCTCGCGCGCCAATACCGCGATCTGGGCCTGCCCGCGCTGGGTCGCCAGGTCATGGAAGACGGCCTGAAGGTCTCGCAGGCGCCCGACATGCGCTACGCCACGGCGCTCTATCTGAATTCGGTTGACGACATCGACGCGGCCGCCGCGCAGCTCGACGCCGTGCCCGAGGCGCAGCGCAGCCAGGGCATGCGCGAGCTGATGGGCAATCTCGCCGCGCAGAAGAAGATCGCGCAGGCCCGCCAGCTCATCGCCCAAGGCAAGGAAGACGAAGCGCGCGCGCTGCTCGACTCCGCGGCCGCCGACGCCAACGCGGCCAACGATCCGCAGATGCTCGCCACGGTCGGGCGCGAGTGGATCGCGATCGGCGAGCCGGACCGGGGCTTGAAGCTCGTGCAGGACTGGCTCGCGGCGCACCCCGACGACCCGGCGGCCAACGGCGCGCGCGTGCGCTACGGCGAGCTGCTGGCGGCGGCCAACCGCGACGACGCGTGGGCCAACTGGATCGACGCCACACGCGATCAACCCGGCATCACCGCCGAGCAGCTGGCCAGTCTCGACGATCAGGAACTGCGACTCGCCGTGCGCGAAACCGACCGGCAGATCCAGGCGGGCGACCTCACGGCCGCGCGCCACACGCTCGACGCCGTGCCGGATCGCCTCAAGTCGAACCGGCGCTGGCTGCTCGAAGAAGTGGACCTGCTCGACGCGAAGGGCGACTACAAGGGCGCGATGGCGTCGGCCCAGAAGGTGCTCGCCACGCAACCCGACGACGCCGATGCACGCCTCGCCGTTGCGCGTATGCTGGAGCGCATGGGCCGAGACCGGGAGGCCGCCGACATGGTGCGCGCAGTGCTCGCCGACACCGCGGAGAACGACATCGACACGCGCCTTGCCGTGGCGCGCCGCTTCACCGCGCTGGGGCTGAACGACGAAGCTTCCGGCGTGGTCGATCCGTTGCGCGAACAGTATCCGAACAATCCGGACATCACGATCCAGGCGGGGCGCGTGGCGCAGGCGCGCGGCAACTTCAACGAAGCCGCGAGCCTCTACCGCACCTCGCGCACGCAGGAAGAGGCCGAGGGCACGCAGCCCGACGCCGACGGCACGACGTCGGCGGGGCGCGCGCTGCAAAGCCTGGAGGACCGCAAGCAGGGGCAGGTCGCGACCGGCTGGTATCAGTCGAACCTCTCGGGCGACCCCGGCATTTCCGAGCTGCACGCCACCGAGGTTCCGCTATACGTTCGCATTCCTGACGGCTATACCGGCCACTATTTCTTCCACGCCGACACGGTCTACCTGAACGCGGGCACGCTGCCCGGCGGCGACCTCGACACCGCGTACAAGTACGGCAAGATCGCGGCGCTCGGCAACGCCGGACTCGGAAACATCAACGAGACCGCCACTGGCGTCGCGCTTGCGGCGGGCTACGAGTTCAATGGCGCGAACAACAGCTGGCGCGCCGACATCGGCAGCACGCCGGTGGGCTTTCCGATCGAAAGCGTGCTGGGCGGCATTTCGTACCGCCACGACTTCCAGAACAGTTCGTCGCTCTCGCTCGACGTCTCGCGCCGGCCGGTGACCGCCAGCCTCGTTTCCTACGCCGGGGGCATCGATCCGGTCACCGGCGAGAAGTGGGGTGGCGTGGTGCGCAACGGCTTCACCGTGCGCGGCGCGAAGGACTTCGGGCCCGGCACGATCTTCACGAGCATCGGCTTTGGCCTCCTGACCGGCACCAACGTGGAGACCAACCAGGAGTTCAAGGTGCGCAGCGGCTACGACTGGTCCGTGTTCAGGCGGCCCGACCAGATCGTGTCGAGCGGCCTGATCCTCAACTACTGGAAGTACTCGAAAAACGAGCACAACTACACGTTCGGTAACGGCGGCTATTACAGTCCGCAGAGCTATTTTTCGGTCGGCATTCCGATCGACTGGACCGGCCGCTACAAGAAGCTTTCCTGGGAGATCGACGGATCGGTGGGCATGTCGTTCAGCAACGAAAACCAGTCGCCGTTCTACCCCACACGGCCAGGCCTGCAGGCTCAGGCGCTCGCGTTCATGAACGCCAACGATCTCGGTTCGCCGTACTTCGGCGGCGGCTCGGGCGGCGGCTTCAGCTATACGATCGAAGCGGCGCTCGAATATCGCGTGACGGAGCACTTCGTGGTGGGCGGGCGCTTTTCGATCGACCGCTCGCGCGACTATGCGCCGAACGTGGGCGTGCTTTACATGCGCTACTTCTTCTCGCCGCAGAAGGGGCCGGTGCCGTTCCCGCCACGGCCGGTCGTCCCTTATTCGGCGTATTGACGGGGCCACAGAGCGAGCGCGCATGACGACGACGAAACCCGCAACGATGAAATCCGCGAGACGAGCAAGACGAGCGACACGATGAACGATCCCGCCACCCTCCCTGCAGCCTCCGCCGGCGCCAGCCGCGATACGCGCCGCTCGCTGTTCTCGCGCCTCGCACGCCGCGAGCCACTAGCGATCGACGGCCTGCCGGCCTCGCTCGCCTCGCTCGGCGCGGGCCAGGTGCACGTGGTCTACGCAAGCGCCTCGCCCGCGCGCGACGCGCTCTTCTGGCAAACCGCCGCCGCCGCGCTCGCGGGCCCCGCCAGCGTGCTCTCCACGCGTGATGGCGCGAGCCTCGCAGCCACGCTGCGCGACCACGGCGTCGATCTCGACAAGAGCGGCTCGACGCACGCGTGGGCCAACGTATGCGCGCTGCGCCCTCTTCCCGAGCGCGACGGCGCGCAGGTGCTGATCGAAGCGCTCAACGCGCTCGGCGAGCAGTGCGCCGCGCCCGAGAGCCAGTTCTTCATCGAAGGCGCGGAGGCGTTCTTCAACTGGCAGGACCCCGCCGCGCTCGCAAGCCAGGGCGCGCAGCTCGCAGGCTGGTGCGCGCAGCATCGTTATGGCGTGCTGATGGTGGTGGCGCCCCCCGGCCTCGGCGACGATCAGGAGCATCCCGAGCTGGCCGCCTTCCAGGCGCGCTTCGCGGGCGCAGCGCTTCTGCACCAGGTACAGGGCCAGTATCACTGGGAAGTGGCGTTCTGGCGCGCCGGCGACGCCGTGCATGGCAGCCAGAGCGTGCCGCTGCGCTTTTCGGCCGCCGATCACCGGCTCACCGTCTCCGGGGGCACCTTCGAAACCGAGATTGGCGAGGCGGGCCTGCTCGCGCCCGACGAAGGCCGCGTGATCGTTTCGCGCGACGCCATGTTGCACGAGCGCGTGCTGCCGCCGGCGTGGCAGATCGTCGATAACAACGAGGCCGCGGTGGCAGCCGCTCGCACCTCGGTCGCGGCCACGGTGATTCTCGACTTCAGCGTGAACCGCGACCTCGAAACGCTCGCGGAGCAGGTGCACACGCTGCGCCTGCAGTGCGGCGAAGCGCTCAAGATCATCGTGCGCGAGGACGCCGTGGCGATGCGCTACGAGTCGCTCATGCTCAACCTCGGCGCGAACCGCGTGATCGCGCGGCAAACGCCGCTCGCGCAGGTCGAGGCCATCGTCGAGAGTCTGCAGGGCCAGGTGTATTCGCGGCCCATGCCCGCCGATTACCGCGCGGCGCTCGCCGCCGTAGTGCACGGTGAAGAGAGCGGCTACGTGGGCGCGGCGCACTTCGTCGAACTCGTGCGCGCGGCGGTGGAGCGCAGCCGGGTGATCCAGTTGCCGAGCGTGCTGATCCGCCTCGCGTTGATGCCCGAAGTCGCGCACGTGGATGCGCTCAAGGCATGCCATCTGCGCCGCGCGGGCGACATTGTGACGGCGAGCGGCGACAGCCTCTACGTGTTCTTCTTCGCCTGTCGCATGAGCGACGCCGACGCCGTGTGCCAGCGCGTGTTCCAGCGGCCGCTCGCCGAGCTGTTCCAGGGCGAGGAACGTTACGGCGACGGCCGCGCGATTACCGAGGCGCTGACCACGCTCGCCGAGGAGATCGACACCACGCCGCCGCCCGACTACTCGGGCTGGCTCGCGATCAACGAGGGACAACCCGCCGCGCCCGCGGCCGTCGCGGTCCAGGCGAACGGCCAGACCGTGCCGCCAGCGGCGGCTTCCGCGATCGCGCCCGGCGCAGCGCCGGAACCCGCCGTGCCTGCCAACGTCGCTCCCATAAATGGCAACCTGTTGCCCGCGCTCGACCCCGCCGCGCGCACCGACAACGCGAAACCGCGAGCCGCGCCGCAGCGCGCGCCGCTGCCGCTCAAAGCATAGGAGAGCGACATGAACGTCTTCTTCGGTTACTTCGTCTGGGGCTTGATACTCGGCGTGCCGCTCTACTGGATCGGCTGGCGCCTGCGTCTTGCGCGCTTTTTGCCCAATTGGCTGCGCCCCGCGCGCTCGCGCCCGCTCCAGTTGCCGCCGCAGGTCGACGCCCTGCTGATTCGCGGCCAGCGCCGCTTCAGCCAGACGGGGCCGCGCCGATGAAAACCATCGCCATCGTCTCCAGTGTGGGCGGCGCGGGCCGCACCACGCTCACCGCGGCGCTCGCCGGCTTGCTGGCGGCGCGCGAACACGTCGCGCTCGCCGCCGAATGCGACCCGCGCAACGTGCTCGCGCTCCATTTCGGGCTGCGCGAGAGCGCGCGCGAAGGCCTCATCTCGCATCTCGCGGGCGGTCCTGGTGCCGACGACGCCTGGTCTCGCGCCGCGCTGCAAAGCGACGACGGCGTGCTCGTGCTGCCGTGGGGCAGCCTCGCGAGCGGCCATGAAACCCTCGACGACGACGCCAGCGCCCTGCTCGACGCGCGCCCCGACTGGCTGCGCGAACTGCTCGCCCGCGTGGATCTGCCAGCGCAAACGATCGCCCTCGTGGACGCGGGCACGTGGCCCTCGGCGCACGCGCGCCAGGCGATCGAGGCCGCGGACCTCGTCCTCGGCGTCCTCACGCCCTGCGCCACCGCGTGTGCGACGCTGCCGCGCCTGATCGCCGCACTCGTGCACGCAGGCAAGCGCAGCGTGTTCGTCGCCAATGCGGTCTTGCCCGCGCGCCAGTTGCACATGGACGTCGTCTCGCTGCTGCGCGCGCGCCTTGGCGCCGCCATGCTGCCGTATCTCGTGCATGCGGACACCGGGGTGCCCGCCGCGCTCGCCGCCGGCGAAAACTTCTGCCTGAGCGCGCCAAGCTCCCAGGCCGCGCACGACCTGAATGGCATCGCCTCGTGGCTCTCGCACTGGAGCACGGGCGCAAGCCTCGACGCCCCCGACGAGCTGCTCGCGCAACACGCTGCGCGCGGGAGTACGCCATGATCCGCGAGCGGATAGCTGCGCTGTGGACCGCCTTCTGGGCGTCGCTGCTGCGCCTGAGCGCGCCCGAGTTCAATCTCGCGCCCGACGCGCCGGGCGGACAGTGGCTGCTGCGCGCCTTCTTCCGGCCGCCGCGCCCAGGCCAGCGCGACGTGCCCGCGCTCGCCTTCGCGCGCCTCGGCAAGGACATCCGCCAGCGCCTGAACATCGGCCGCGAGCGCACCGCCAGCACGTGGCTCCTGCGCATCTTCCTGCGGCCGCGCCGCGCGCGCCAGCGTCTTGCCGCCGACCTGCGCAAACTTCACAAGGCGCCGCAAGGACACCATCGCTTCGCAGTGCGCGCATGGCTCGACAGGCGGCTCGAACCCATCTACCGCAGCGCCTCGCGCGCGAGTGCGGCGGTCGGCGCGCGCCTGCCCGACGTGCCGTGGGAGGGCATCGAGCAGCGGCTCGAGAAGCTTTCCGAGGCGCTCGACAGCGTGCCTTTCCTGCGCCAGTGCCTCCTGTGGCTCGCGTTCATCGCGGCCATTGCCGTATGCACGACGCCGCTGCCGTTCGAGGGCCAAGTCTTGCTGTTCCTGCTCGTGTACGTCGTGGTGATGATCGCGCGCCGCCTGCCGGGGCGCCTCGCCACCATGCTCATGGTGATGCTCTCGATCCTCATGACGGGCCGCTACGTCTGGTGGCGCAGCACGCAAACGCTGCATCTTTCGAGCCCCGCCGAGGCGATCGTGGGCTACATCCTCTACGCGGCCGAGCTTTACACGTGGATCGTGCTGATCTTCGGCTACGTGCAGACCGCGTGGCCGCTGCGCCGCAAGCCGCAGCCGCTGCCCGACGACCCCGCCGACTGGCCGACCGTCGACCTCTACATTCCGACCTACAACGAATCGCTTTCCGTGGTGCGCCCCACCGTGTTCGCGGCGAGTTCGATCGACTGGCCGCGCGACAAACTGCGCGTCTACATTCTCGACGACGGCACGCGCGATGAATTCCGCCGCTTCGCGGAGGAAGCGGGCGTGGGCTATATCGTGCGCGAAGAGCACACGCACGCGAAGGCCGGCAACATCAATCACGCGATGCCGCTCACCCAGGGCGAGTACATCGCGATCTTCGACTGCGACCACATTCCCACGCGCTCCTTCCTGCAAACGACCGTGGGCGTCTTTCTCGCCGACAAGAAGTGCGCGATGGTGCAGACGCCGCACCACTTCTTCTCGCCCGATCCGTTCGAGCGCAACTTCGACACGTTCCACCGCGTGCCCAATGAAGGCAGCCTCTTCTACGGCCTGATCCAGGACGGCAACGACTTCTGGGACGCCACGTTCTTCTGCGGTTCGTGCGCGATCATCAAGCGCTCGGCGCTCGAGCACATCGGCGGGATCGCGACCGAGACGGTGACCGAAGACGCGCACACCTCGCTGCGCCTGCATCGCCACGGCTATACCTCGGCCTACCTGCGCACCGTGCAGGCGGCGGGCCTGGCAACAGATAGCCTCGCCGACCACATCGGGCAGCGCATTCGCTGGGCGCGCGGCATGACGCAAATCTTCCGCGTCGACAATCCGTGGATCGGCAAGGGGCTCTCGTTCTTCCAGCGCATGTGCTACAGCAACGCCATGCTGCACTTCTTCTACGGCTTCCCGCGCCTCATCTTCCTCGTAATGCCGGGCGCGTACCTGTATTTCGGACTGCACGTGATCAACACGCCCGCGCTCGTGATCCTCGCCTATGTGTTGCCGTATCTGGTGATTGCCGCGATCGCCAACTCGCGCATCCAGGGGCGCTACCGGCATTCGTTCTGGGCCGAAGCCTACGAGTCGGTGCTCGCGTGGTACATCGTGCTGCCCACCACCATGGCCCTCATCAATCCGAAGCTCGGCAAGTTCAACGTGACCTCGAAGGGAGGCCACATCGAGCACGAGTATCTCGACTGGACGATTTCGAAGCCGTATCTCGTGCTGCTCGCGATCAATGTGTGCTCCGTGCTCGCCGGCATCGGCCGCCTCACGATCTGGCGATCGGAAGAGCCTGCCACCGTGTTCATGAACCTCTTCTGGGCCGGCGTGAATCTCACCATTCTCGGGCTCGCGCTCGGCGTGGCCAAAGAGGCGAAGCAAGTGCGCGTGGCGCACCGCATCCCGCTGCGCGTGCCCGCCATGCTCACGCTGCCCGACGGCCGCACGCTCGCCTGCAAGACCGAAAACTATTCGATGGGCGGCCTCGGCCTCGTGCTGCCCGCCGACGCCGTAGCGAAGCTCGAACCCGGCGAGCGCATCAACGTGACGCTCGCGCGCGGCGTGCTGGAGCACGACTTCCCCGCCGTGGTCGCGCGTCTCGCCGACCGGCACCTCGGTGTGCGCTTTACCGAGTTGACGATGGAGACGGAGCGCAAGCTCGTGGAATGCACGTTCGGCCGCGCCGACGCCTGGCTCGAGTGGGAAGACGTGCCGCCCTCCGATGCGCCGCTGCACGGTCTCATCCAGTTGATCGAGCTGAGCTGGCAGGGCTATATGCGCCTGCTCGACGCGTTCTTCGACGCGCTGGAAAATCTCTTCACGCGACGCCGGGCCGGCCAGGCCCGCCAGCCCTGACAACCGGAATAGCCGCATCACCCTGGAACGCGAAACACTATGGGTCTCTGGAATCTCTACTTCCTCGCCAAGCTGTACCTCTACTCGATCGGCACGCTCAAGCCCGAGTGGTGGATGAACTTCGCCTTCGTCGTCCTGCTGCTCGTCCCGTTGCACAACCGGTGGCTGCGTATCGCTCGCGATGTGATCGCCGTGGTCGTGGGTATCGCCATTGCGTACCACGAGTCGAGCATGCCCGACATCGGCCGGGCGATCTCGCAGATCCCCGTGCTCCTCACCTTCACGCCCCAGTACATGTTCGAGCTCACGCGGCGCGTGATATCGCTTTCGATGGTCGTGACCGCGGTGATCGCCGTGCTGCTCTACTTCCTCATCAACCGCTGGGTGCGCGTGACGACGCTCGTGCTGATCGCGCTCGTGGTGATGCCGGTCTGGCAGGGCGTGGGCTCGTTCGTGGCGACCGCCACCGCCAACGCCTCGCTCGCGGGTAGCGGCGACGAAGACGGCGGCACGGGCAAGAAGCGCGACGAGCAGTCGGGTAGCTACGACCAGCAGCTCGCGGCGTTCCGCGCCAACGAAGAAGGGCGGCACGTGAACTTCTCGCCGCTCACGACCGACGCGAGCGCGCAGTTCGACATCATCGTGGTGCACATCTGCTCGCTCTCGTGGGACGACATGGATCTCGTGAAGATGCGCAACAATCCGCTCTTCTCGCGCTTCGACTACATCTTCCAGAACTTCAGTTCCGCCGCGAGCTATAGCGGCCCGGCCGCGATTCGCGTGCTGCGCGCCTCCTGCGGGCAGGAGCCGCACAAGGCGCTCTACGACCCCGCGCCGCCCGAGTGCCATCTCTTCGCGCAGCTTGCGCAGGCAGGCTATAAGCCGCAGGCGCTGCTCAACCACAACGGCCGTTTCGACAATTTCCGCGGCACGGTGATCAACGAAATCGGCGTGCCGGGTGTGACGATTCCCTCGAACGAGGGGCTGCCGGAAGCGATGAAGGAGTTCGACGGATCGTCGCTCGTCGGCGACTACGACGTGCTCTCGAATTGGTACAAGCAGCGCATTGCCGCGGGCGGCGGTCCGGTCGCGCTCTACTACAACACGGTTTCGATGCACGATGGCAACCGCCTGCCGGCTCCGAACAACAAGCTCACAAGCCTGCAGTCCTTCCCGATCCGCCTGCAGAATCTGCTCGGCGACGTCGACAAGGTGATCGATCTCGTCGCGCAATCGGGCCGCCGCGCCGTGATCGTGTTCGTGCCCGAGCACGGCGCGGCGCTGCGCGGTGAGGAGAACCAGATTGCCGGCATGCGCGAGATCCCCACGCCGAACATCATCCACGTGCCGGTGGGCGTGAAGGTGGTGGGTCTGCCGGCTGGCAGCGAGCACACCGGCGGCGTGACGACGATCGACACGCCCACGAGCTATCTCGCGCTCGCGCAGCTGCTTTCGAATCTCGTCGCGCATAGTCCGTTCGCCGCCGGCGCGCCGCCGCTCGCGCAGTATGCGAACAACCTGCCGCAAACGCGCATGGTGGGCGAAAACGAAGGCACGGTGACGATGACGACGCCAACCGGCTATGTGATCCATACGCCCGACGGCGTGTGGGTGGAGGGCAAGTAATGGCCATGCGCTTGTGGGGCTCTGGCCGGCGTGCGCGCAGCGGTCCTGCGCTGCCGAGCGATATCGACGCGCTCGCGCGCCTCGTCGAGGGCGTGGACCGCGACCGCTATCTCGACGTACAGGCCGAGGACGCCTGGCAGGCGGCCGCGAAGCGCTGGCCGCTCGTGGCGGCCGTGCTGGAATTGCCGGTGGAGGAGGAAAAAGGTTGAGTCAGCGCGCGCCTTCGTGGGTTGCGCTTTCCTGAGCGCACCAGGCTTGCCACATGTGCCGGTAGGCAGCCTCCATATTTCGCGCGAAACGTGCGCCGTCCATGAGCGGCGAGCCTTCCATGTGCGCGCGCAGGCCGGCACGCAACGCGGCAAGGCGCGGCAGATCGTGCGCCAGGGACGTCACTGCGGACACATAACCGGCGTCGCTCGACGCCGCCAGTTCCGGCAAACCCAGATTGGCAAGCAGGCAGAGCCCCGCGCGGCTCACCGCCGAGCGGCCGTAGCGCGTGGGCACCGGCACGCCCATCCAGAAGGCGTCGAGACTCGTGGTGTGTCCGTTGGCGGGAAACGTGTCGAGCGCGATGTCGATCTGCTGGTAGGTGCGCAGATAGTCGGCGCGCGTCTGGAAGCCGACGAAGCTCACGCGTGACGGATCGATGCCGTGCGCCGCAAAACGCGCGCTCAAGCGCTCGCGTGCGCTGCCGGGCGGCGCCATCAGGAGAAGCCGCGCGTCTGGCAGCGCGGCGAACACGCCGGACCACAGCGCGAGCGTGGCGTCAGTGAGCTTGCAGGGATTGTTCAGGCATCCGAACGTAATGTGCCCGGCCGTGAGCGCCGGCAATGCGTTCACTTCCACGCCGGTGACTAGCGAGTCGTAGCACCAGAACGCGTCGGGCAGGCGCAGCGAGCGCTCGGTGTATTGATCGTCGATGCGCGGCTCGCCCTCCGGGTCGAGCCAGGGGTCGGTGAGACGCCAGCCGATCGATGGGCTGCCCGTCGTGCCCGGATAGGCGAGCCACGCTACCTGCACCGGCGCGGGCCGCCGCGGGAAGAGCAGGCGCCGTGCGCCGTCCATGTGCATCGTGAGGTCCACGAGGATGTCGATGCGATCGTCGCGAATCTGCTTTGCGAGGTGCGCGTCGTCGAATTCGTGCACGTCGCGCCATACGTCGGCGAAACCGCGTAGCCGGGCCGTCACTTCATCGGCTTGGGCGCTCAACGCGTAGCAGAAAATTTCGAGCGCCTCGTGATCGTGATGGCGCAGCAGCGGCGTTGTGAATAGCGACTGGCAGTGATTGCGAAAGTCCGGCGAGACATAGCCGATGCGCAACCGCCGCGCCGGTTCTGGCGTGTTCGCATGGTGCACGCCCGCGCTTGCGGCCAGCAACGCCGCTTCGTGACGGGCCGAGAACTGCTCGGCTTCGGCACGCAGCGCGTGGCCGTCGTCGATGGCGAACATCAGCGACCACAGCAGGTTGCTGTTCGCGCCGGTATGCGCAGGGTCACACACCATGGCGCGGCGATAGCAGGCAATGGCCTCATCGACGCTGCCGGACTTGCTGCATGCGTTGCCGAGATTCACGTGCGCTGCGGCGAAATCCGGCTTCAGTTCGATGGCGCGCGTGAACGCGGCGCGGGCCTCGTCGATGCGGCCCATCTGCACCATCAGATTGCCGAGATTGTTCCACACGGACACCCTGCCGGGCTCGCGTTCGAGCGCGAGCTCGAGTGCGGCCTGCGCTTCGTCGATACGGCCCGCGCCCATCAGCACGCAGCCCAGGTTCGTGAGCACGTCGACCGAGTCCGGCGCGAGCGTGCGTGCGTGTTCGAGCAAGGCCAGCGCTTCGCTGCTGCGGTTCGCGGCGAGCAGCACCTGCGCGAGATTGTTCCAGGCGTTCACGTGATTCGGCGCGAGTTCCAGCGTGCGCCGCAGTACCGCTTGCGCGCGCGCGAACTCGCCCGACTTGTACAGCATGGTCCCGTAGTTGAAATGGATGGCGGCATGAGCAGGCGCGAGCGCCAGTGCACGCTCGAAGTGGCGCGAGGCCTCGGCGCAATCGCCCGCTTCACCGTAAAGATGGCCAAGGTTGTTCAGCGCGACCGGGAAGTCAGGCCGCAATTCGAGCGCGCGATGCAGCGCCTGGATTGCGATATCGCGATCTGCGGCGGTCTGGCAGGTCGTGGCCAGGTTCACGAGAAACACCGGGTCTTCCCGCTCGGCAAGCGCGCGGCCAATGAGCGCACGTGCGGCGAGCCGATTGCGCCCGTTTTCGATCAAGCCAGCCAGGTTGAGCGCGTCGGCGTCGTGTGGGTTGGCGGCGATCAGGCGCTCGCACAGGGCGCGCGCCGTTTCCGTTTCGCCGCGCTGCCACGCGGACTCGGCGGCGGCGAAGGATGCTTGCTCGCTCCGTGCGGTGGCGTTGGGAGGTTGGGAGGTCGGCATGACGGTGAACGCTTCCATGGCTTCGGACAGCGAAAGTCCAAAGATGGCGATGCGTGTAGACGCGTAACGTTCGATTATTGCCGCGTCTCGAAAATGGCAGCCCGCATTGCGCCGACCCCGGCTCGCTTGCTCTGCCGCGCGATCAGGATCTACGCGTGTTCCACGCGTTCCGCGAGCACACAGCGCTCCAGCGGCATGCAGGTCCGCGAGCGGCCCGTCGGCACGATGTAGCGCCGTTCGAGCGTTTTGGGTTCGGGATGGTCGAGCACGCGCCAGCCATAGGGCGCGAGAAACGCGGGCAGCGCCTGCGGATCGAGGCCGAAGCGCCAGATGCTCCGCTGCTCCACGAATCGCCGATACATGGCGGCGGCGCCGTAGAGTTCGCGGCCTTCGAGAAAGTCCTGGCGCACGTAGGTTAGCGCGAGCCGGCTACCCGTCGTGGCCGCCGAAAGAAAATCGAGTGTCGCGCGCACGCTCGCCTCGTCCAGGTACTGCGTGACGCCTTCCCAGATGAAAAACGTGCGTCGCGTGCGCTCATAACCCTGCGTGGCGAGCGCCGCGGCGATGGACTCACGCTCGAAGTCGATCGGCACGAGCTTGACATGTGCAGGCACGTTGCCAAAGCGCGCCGCGAGCCGCCGCCGCTTCGCTTCGATGTTCGCGGGCTGGTCCAACTCCCACGCGGGCAGTGGCGGGGCAGGCGCTGGTCGCGGCCGATAGGCGCGCGTGTCGAAACCCGCGCCCAGGTTGACGATCGCCTCCACGTGCGCCGACGCGTCCTCCAGCGCCTCATCGATATAGCGCTTGCGGCAAAGCATGCCGCCCCAGAGGCCGGGGTACTTGTGCTCCGTCGTGCGCATCATCCAGCGTGCGGCTCGCGGGCCGCAGCAGGCCAGAAATGCTCGTGCCGCGAATGGCAGAAAAGCGGCGGCGAGCGCATCGTCGACGATGCGCTCCGCGCGCGGCAGCTTTTGCTCGACCGCAACGAGCGTCGCAGGACCCGCACCCGTGCGCGCCGCTTCGCGGGTCATCGCGCCAGTTCCTCAGTGATCCTTATGGTCCTCGGCCTGGCGCACCTGGACTTCCGTCACCGAATCGAACAACGCCTCGGCGCGCGCCAGCTCGTCTAGCGCGTGGTCGAGCCGCGATTGCGCGACGCCATAAGCGAGCGGCACAGCGGCGTAGTCCTGGGCCTCGACACGCAGCGCGCGAAACGCCCGGTCGACATTGCGGCTCGCTTCAAAAAAGCGTTGCGCGGCCTCGGCTTCTTGTGAACGGATGTGAATCGCCATGGAAGAGTTCCATCGTGAGCTGCGTCCAGTCTCCCGCTCGGGAGACATGGCGCGTTCTTGCGCCGCCAAGCCGTGAAGACGCCGTGTGCTCGGCCGGCGGCACGTCGAAAAGATCGCGCGTGACACCGCGCGCCTGCTGCGCGCAGGCCTCGCTGCGCACGCGCCTCGTGAGGTCTGCGTAGGTCTCGAAGTCGCCCATGCGCGACGCCTCGTGAATGGCCGCGAGGTCGCGCGCCTTGACGAGCGTGGGCTGCGTGAGGCGCACGAAGTACGGCGCCTCCAGCTCCGCCGTGAACACGAGCGGATGGCTCTTGCCGCCTGCCTCGGCGGCGCGCTCGACGCAGTCCACCACCACCGTGCCCTGCGAGCGGCCTGGCGGTTTCGCCGTGCTCACGCTGCGCAGCCGCTCCGGAAACACCCGCAGCGAGCTGCCGACGCTGAGCTCCGTAGGCGACACGCACACGAGCGCGTAGTGATGCTCGCGCGCCGCGCCCGAAGGCAGCGTGGCGCTGCTCGTGACGAACACGTGCTGCGGGAGCTGGCGCACCTGGCCGCTCGCATCGACCCACGCATTCCAGACGACCACGCCGGCGCGCTTGCCACGCTTGTCTTGCGTGGCGCGCGGGCGGCTCGCCGCGGGCGAGAACAGGGCGAGGAGCGAGCCGGTGCGCAGCGCGGCGACTTGAGCGCTGCTGCCGAGCGACTGGCCGATGCCCCACAGAAAGCGACCGCCACCCTGCCGACGCTCCCATTCCTTGCGCAGGATCAATGTAGGGAGATCAACGCCAGCCTCCGGCCCGATACGGGACCAGCAGAACGTGGGCGGTAGGTGTTTCAGTGCCATCGACTTCCTCGGAATGCAGCCGCCCGCCGATTTCGACGAGCAATTCAATAACCGTTACTGTATAGGTATAATGCATCGCATGGAAGCCCCAGATACTCTTTTTCCGGTGCAGGAACTGCTGCGGCGGTTATCGGACGATTCACGCTCTGCCAGCGAAATTGCGCGGCTTTCCGGGGTTAGTCAACCGACTGTCTCGCGTCTTCGCACGTCGAGCGGTCGGCGGGTACGCCGGAGCGCGTCATTCAATAAGCTATGCAGTTTCTATGGCGTGAAGACGCTGCCGTCCAGCCGGCACGCGGCCGCCTACAACGAATTGCTGCGCAATGCGATCGTCGAGGCATGGGACGGCTCGGAGGAGCACGGCCGCGCGCTGCTCGTCGTCATCAAGGGATTGAAGGAACTGAGGGAACGCCCGGCGTAGATGCGCTTAGGCAGGCGGGACGGTGCGCCCTGCGCGGGAGCGCAAAAGGTAACCGTCTATGGGAAATTTGCCTCGCATTTCGAGGCTACGGGGGCGCTGCGAACCGCGCGGAGGCCATGGCTGGCCGGCAAATCCCCATATGTGGTGACCTTGGCGATTTCCTGCGTCGCTTGTGACTCAAACGTATGATGTGAGGGCACACATACGGTAGCCGCCCATTCGCAATGTCTGACATTTGCCATCAGAGCACCGCGCCCATCATGTCCGCCGACACTGCCCCCAGCCACATGAAGCCTCCCGCCACGTTGCGCGGCCAATGCCTTTGCGGCGCCGTGCGCTATGCGGTTGCGAATGCATTCCGCTACGCATTCAATTGCCACTGCTCGCAGTGCCGCCGCGCCACGGGTTCTGCGTTCAAGCCTTTTGCGGGCATAGAAAGCGAGGCCCTGCGGCTCACCGAGGGCGCTGGGCGGACGCTGGTCTACGGCGATCCGCAGGCCGCCCACGACGTGCATTGCGGCCGCTGCGGCTCGCTGCTCTATTCAGTTGTGCGCGAAGGGGCGTATGTGCACGTGACGCTCGGCACGCTAACCGACACGCCGGACATCCACCCCGCCGGCCATATCTTCGTGCGCTCGAAAGCGCCATGGTTCGAGATCGCCGACTCGCTGCCCCAGTACGACGAATTCCCTCCCTGACGCTGCGTGTGGTGCCCACACGCGAGCGCAGCAGCGGCCATACTGGTATCGCCGCGCTACTGCCTGGCGTTGCATTGAACGGTTAGTCTCGAAGCGTCCTCCCCCTTGTTTGCAAGAACTGCGAGCCCCATATGGACTCCAAGACAATCGAGACGTACACGAGTGGCGCCGCAGGCTACACAACCGAATGGGCGAACCAGCCTGCGCCTGGCGACCTTTATGCGCGTCTCACGCAGTATTTCCGGCCTCGAGGAACGACGGTCGACGTTGGCTGCGGATCGGGCCGCGACGTGGCATGGCTGAACGACCATGGTTATCCGGCGGTTGGCTACGACGCATCGGAGGGCCTGATCGCACAGGCTGCCGCTGAATATCCGCGATATGCCTTCGGGCTTGCCACGCTGCCCGAACTGACGGGGGTGCCCAACGCGAGCTTTGACAACGCTCTCTGCGAGACCGTGATCATGCATTTGCCCGTCGCGCAGATCGACGCGGCCTGCCGGCGTCTCGTCGAACTGCTCAAGCCCGGCGGGGTGCTCTATCTGAGCTGGCGCGTAACCGCAGGCGACAGCGCACGGGACTCGGCGGGACGTCTATATAGTGCCTTCGACCCGGTGCTGGTAATCGGCGCGCTCGAGGGCACGACCATCGCGCTCGACGAGGATGCGGTCAACCGCTCTTCCGGCAAACGCGTTCAACGTATTGTCGCGATTCGTGCGTGAGCGGTGCTGTGCACGGTAAGCGGATAACGGGGAATGAGCCGAGAACCAGCAGTGACCAACGGCGTGCCATGCGCCCTGGCGAGTGACAAATGCGTGAACTATTGACTTGAAAAATGGTCTAACGCACTCATGTAGGAGATATGTAAGGTGGAGCGTAATCAAGCGGTACGACCCTGAAGGCGGACAATGTGCCGCAAACACGACGATTCGGGTTGCCTCGCATGCCGTAACGCACTACCATACGCGGTCTTTCTGCATTGCACGAAAATCCAGGCTGCCACGTCTTCAGACGTTTGGCGCTCGCTTGGCGGGACCGGCATGCGCCCCCGCCCACTCCCCTGCAATTTCGTCATCGCCAGGACGCCACGCCGCTGGCGCGTGACCCTTTTTGCCCTTGTCGGGCTATCCCTTCGAGGAGAATGTATTGACAAGCCATGACCGGGACGACACGCTGACCTCGTCTGCCCGCCCCGCACGCCGCTCGTCCAAAGACAAGTCCGGCGATACGACGCCCATGGACGCAGGCTCGCAACTCGAAAAACGCCAGCATCAAATGCGGGCGCTCATCAAGCTCGGCCGTGAACGCGGTTATCTCACGCACGCGGACATCAACGACCATCTGCCCGACAACTTCGCGCAGACGGCCGCGCTGGAAACGATCGTCGCCACGTTCAACGACATGGGCGTGCAGGTGTACGAACAGGCGCCCGACGCCGACACGCTGCTCCTGAACGAAGATTCCCGCGCCGACCAGCAGGCCGACGACGAAGCCGACGAAGAAGTCGAAGTCGCGCTCTCGACGGTCGACTCCGAATTCGGCCGCACGACCGACCCCGTGCGCATGTACATGCGCGAAATGGGCTCGAGCGAGCTGCTCACGCGCGCCGGCGAAATCGAAGTGGCGAAGCGCATCGAAGACGGCCTCCAGGAAATGATCCAGGCGATCGCGGCATGCCCGTCGATCGTCGCGACCATCCTCGCCGACGCCGACCGCATCGCGGCTGACGAAATGCGCATCGACGAACTCGTTGACGGCATCGGCAGCGACGAAGCCGCGCAGGAACCGGCCGCGGCCGAAGCCGAAGCCGGCGAAGAGGTCGACGCACAAGCCTCCGACGAAGAAGAATCGGACGATTCGAGCGACGACGAAGACGGCGACGACGCCGACAACAGCAAGGCAAACGAAGCCCTGCTCGCGCAACTGAAGGCAGACAGCCTCGCGATCTTCGCGCGCGTTCGCACGCTGTTCGAGCAGATGGCCTGCACGTCGGACGCCAATGCGCGTGCGACGGCCTCGGAAATGAAGATCTGCGCAGACATCCAGACGGAACTCGCGCCGATCCGCTTCACGGCTCGCACCATCGACCGCCTGTGCTCGCTGCTGCACGATCAGGTCGCGCAGATTCGCGCGATCGAGCGCAATGTGCTGTCCATCGTCGTCGATCGCTGCGGCATGCCGCGGGAAGCCTTCGTCGAGCAGTTCCCGGGCCACGAAACCGATCTGGACTGGGGCGTGCGCACCGCAGCCGCGTCGAGCAAGTACGGTCCCGCGATGGAGCGCAGCCTGCCGGCTATTCAGGCTGAGCAACGCAAGCTCGCCGAGATCGAAGCGGCCGCATCGCTGTCGCTGCAGCAGATCAAGGCGATCAATCGTCGCATGACCGTCGCAGAATCGAAGATGCGTCAGGCGAAGGGCGAGATGGTCAAGGCCAACCTGCGTCTCGTGATCTCGATCGCGAAGAAGTACGTGAACCGTGGCATGCAGTTCCTCGACCTGATCCAGGAAGGCAACATCGGCCTGATGAAGGCGGTGGACAAGTTCGAATATCGCCGTGGCTGGAAGTTCTCGACGTACGCGACGTGGTGGGTGCGTCAGGCCGTGACGCGTGCGCTCGCCGACCAGGCGCGCACGATCCGCGTGCCGGTGCACATGATCGAAACAATCAACAAGCTCAACCGCATTTCGCGCGAGATCCTGCAGCAAACGGGCATGGAAGCGCATCCGGCGGACCTCGCCGCGCGCATGGGCATGACCGAAGAGAAGGTGCGCGGCATCCTCAAGATCGCCAAGCAACCGGTCTCGCTCGAAAGCCCGGTGGGCGACGACGGCGATGCGACGCTCGGCGACATGATCGAGGACGCAGGCTCGGCTTCGCCGGCCGATGCCGCGATTCACGCGAACATGCGCGCTGCGATCGACGAGGCGCTCAAGGCGCTCTCGCCGCGCGAAGCGAAGGTGCTGCGCATGCGCTATGGCATCGACACGACTTCGGACCACACGCTCGAAGAAGTGGGCAAGCAGTTCGACGTGACGCGCGAGCGTATTCGTCAGATCGAGAGCAAAGCGATGCGCAAGCTGATGCACCCGAGCCGCGCCGACAAGCTGCGTCCGTTCCTGGAGCGCTAAGCGGTTCTAATTCAGCTTTGTTCCGCTGGAATGAGAAAAGCCCGTCACGTAAGTGACGGGCTTTTTTGTTTTGGCGGATCGACGGATACAAGGTCACACCGGCACTAATGCATCACAAGCTGGAGACGCTGCTTGGCAGTCCGAGTGACACAGGGCAAGTGATGTGATTGGCAGTATCAGCATTCACGCGCTTCCTCTGTTTCATGCAATCGGGTCTCTCGGACGCATCACATGCATGGTCGTCGACGAAGGTTATCGGGGACGCGGTGCAGGCAGCGCTTTGATTGCCGAGGCCGAACGCTGGTTTAGATTGGCGGGGTGCGTAAAGCTGGAAGTGACGAGCGGCAATGGGGCCGATCAGATGCACACCGTTCTTACGAACAGCATGGCTTTTTGCGAGACGGGCAGCGATTGGGCAGGAAAGTTATGCTCGACCAAGCGTCGGATTTGAGCCTGTATTCCGCGCACCCAAACGCCAGAACCCCGGTTCTCTTTCGGAGACACCGGGGTTCTGGACGTTACAGCATAAGGAGCCTGACGATTACCTACTTTCACACGGGCAATCCGCACTATCATCGGCGTGGAGCTGTTTCA